>NZ_JBGCBY010000020.1:0-159959 GCF_041262165.1 Streptacidiphilus sp. MAP12-16 | reverse complement strand
CCACCCGTCCAGGGGCACAAGGGCCGCTGCCCGGACGACGAGCATGGACGCGGACTGATCATCATCGACGCCCTGGCTGTCGCACATGGCACACAACCCCACGCAGGCGGCGCGACGCACTGGGCCTACCTGGATGCGGAAACCGATGCCGGCACACGTTGTGGGGCGAGGCCAGGGTGCTCGAGCCGCCCAGGAACGTGATCGCGATCGCGATCGCGATCGGGTGATCATCCGTCAGCGGACCACCTCGACGTTCGTCAGCATGAGCAGGGCCCGCAGGAGCATGCTGGCGATCCCGTTCGTGTCCTTCTGCATCAAGGAGACGCAGGGCAAATCCCTGGAGGCGATGGGCTGGCGGGCTGCCCCCGGGGAACTGGCGCGGAGTATGACGCCGAACGAGTGGACTCGTCGACGTCGTGCCGCGGCTGAGGCCTCCACTGGGGGCGCGGGTGGTGACGTTGCCGTCTGAGCTCCCGACCAGGAAGAAGCGCCGGACATGCCAGGTACCCCCTCCCGCCGTGCTTTCACCGCAGCGCTCCTCGCGGCGACCGCGCTGGCCCCGATGACAAGGACTTTCGCCTCAGCCGCCCAGGCCGAGAGCCTGGACCGGTACGGCGAGGACGACGACACGCCGCACGGCCTCGGTCCCGAGCTGACCTCTCGCTTGGACAAGGCCATCGAGGACGTTCGCGCGCAGGCCGGTATTCCGGGCGTCGTCGTCGGGCTGTGGATGCCGGGCAGGGGAAGCTATGTTCGCGCGACCGGTGTCGCCGACGTCACCACAGGCGCGCCGATGACCACCGACCTCTTCACGCGGATCGGCAGCGAGACCAAGACCTTCACCGTCACCGCACTGCTCGAGCTCGTCGACGACGGTCGGATCAGGCTGGACGACCCGATCGCCGCCTACGTCGACGGGGTGCCCAACGGTGACTGCATCACGCTGCGTCAGCTCGCGGAGATGCGCAGCGGCTTGTTCCCCTACACCGCCGACCCGGACTTCGCGCAGGCGCTGGAGGGCGATCCGAGCCGTCCGTTCACCCCGCAGGAGGTGCTCGCTTACGGTTTCAAGCACTGCAACACCTTCGCGCCGGGCGAGGAGTTCCAGTACTCCAACAGCAACCTCATCCTGCTGGGCCTGGTGATCGAGAAGGTCAGCGGCCACAGCCTCACCGATTTCCTCGACGAACGGGTGCTCCGCCCGGCTCACCTGCGCCACACGTTGCTCCCGCGGGGAGCCGAGTTCCCCATGCCGCACCCGCGTGGCTACACCAACCAGACGCCGACCGGCGCGACCGTGGACTCCACGGACTGGAACCCGAGTTGGGGCTGGGCAGCCGGGGCGATGATCTCGAACCTGCAGGACCTGCGCCGCTGGGCCGAGATCGTCGCCACCGGAGCGCTGCTGCGCCCGCACACCCAGCGGGAGCGGCTCAAGGTGCTGCCGACCGGCTTCCCCGGCACCAGCTACGGCCTGGGCATCTTCGTGACCAACGGATGGATCGGGCACAACGGCTCCATCCCGGGCTACGAGAGCGTGACCGTCTACCTGCCTTCACAGAAGGCCACCCTCGTGATCCAGATCAACACGGACATCAGTTTCCAGGGCCAGGAGCCGTCCACGCTTCTCGCCCGCGCTGTCACCTCGATCGCGACCCCGGACAACGTCTACGACGGCGCGGTCCCCGCACGGTAGGGCGGCACCGGGGCACGCACCTCGCGCCGTTCCGGCCCGCGCCGAAACGGCGCCCCCGCGCGTCCGGCAGCCGGTCTTCACACGTCATGCCGAGTCGGCGCGCCGTCGCCCTTCTCGTCGGTGAGCGCGAGGAACAGCAGGCCGTGGGCCTTGTGCTTGCCGCCGTAGTTCGGCCGGTTCTTGTCCCCGGTGCGTCGGCGGGTGCGCAGGAGGGTGCCGTCGACAGCACGCCGCCTACCGTTGCCGAGCACGAGCGGTAGCTGCGGGCGCGAGCCGCGGAGGCGCCGGCAACTGCTCGTCAGGACGTGGGGTCGACCCGGTCTGCTCGCGAAGTGCCTACGGGTGGGACGATGACGAGCATGACGTTCACCAGATAGGCCGATGCCGCGTAGACGGCCCGGCCGCGTCCGTACCGAGCTTCAGCGCGGGCCCCGGATGCACGACGACACCACGACCATCCATGGTCTCTCCTCAGCAGCGCTCGCTGAGATTCGACGGATAGAACGTCAGAAGACATACCTGTGGCCAGGTTCGATCGGGTCGGCCATTGTGCGCTGGAGAGGCTTCCGGGCCGGGCAAGCCGGCGCGCTTCACAGCGAACCACCCGAGACTGCGACCTCACACACCTGTCAGAACGTCGAAAGCCTAGAGTCTCTTTCATGAGCATGGAATCCACAGCCTGGATGCAGCTGCACAGCGTGATGAACGCGCAGCAGGAGCGCCGTCCCCTCACCAGGGCCACCGTGAAGCGCATCGGGGCCTTCGCCCGTCCGCACCGCCGACAGATCATGCAGTTCCTGGTGCTCAGTGTGGCGACCGCACTCCTCGCTGTCGCCACCCCCGTCCTCGCCGGGCGCGTCGTCGACGCGATCGTGAACGGCAAGGACACCGGCACCGTCACCCGCCTCGCGCTTTTGATCGCCGCGATCGCACTCGCGGAAGCCGCCCTCGGCCTGCTCAACCGCTGGCTGTCGGCGAGCCTCGGCGAAGGGCTGATCCTGGACCTGCGGACCGCCGTCTTCGACCACGTACAGCGCATGCCGGTCGCCTTCTTCACCCGCACCCGCACCGGCGCCCTGGTGAGCCGCCTCAACAACGACGTCATCGGCGCCCAGCGCGCCTTTAGCAACACCCTCTCCGGCGTCGTGAGCAATGTCGTGACGCTGCTGCTGACCCTCGCCGTCATGCTCACCATCTCCTGGCAGATCACCCTGCTCGCCCTGGTGCTGCTGCCGGTGTTCGTCGTCCCTGCCCGCCGCATGGGCACCCGCATGGCACGCCTTCAGCGCGAAGCCGCGGAGCACAACGCGGCCATGGGCACGCGGATGACCGAGCGCTTCTCGGCGCCCGGCGCGACCTTGATCAAGCTGTTCGGCCGGCCCGCCGACGAGTCCGCCGAGTTCGCCGCACGGGCCCGCCGGGTGCGTGACATCGGCGTACGGACGGCGATGTCGCAGTCGGCGTTCATCACCGCCCTCACCCTGGTCTCCGCTCTCGCGCTGGCCCTCGTCTACGGGCTCGGCGGCTTCTACGCACTGCGTGGACAGCTGCAGCCGGGCGCAGTCGTCTCCCTCGCTCTGCTGCTCACCCGCCTGTACGCACCCCTGACCTCCCTCGCCGGCGCCCGCGTCGAGGCCATGAGCGCCCTCGTCAGCTTCGAGCGGGTCTTCGAGGTGCTCGACCTCAAGCCGCTCATCGACGAGAAGCCGGACGCCCGCAAGGTCCCCGAGGGCCCGGTCTCCGTCGAGTTCGACGCCGTCCGGTTCGGCTACCCGTCCGCAGACAAGGTCTCCCTCGCCTCCCTCGAAGAGGTCGCCAGCCTGGACACCCGGGGCGGCACCGAGGTCCTGCACGGCGTGTCCTTCCGCGCCGAACCGGGCCAGATGGTCGCGCTCGTCGGCTCCTCCGGAGCCGGGAAGTCCACCATCGCCCAACTGCTGCCCCGTTTGTACGACGCCGATGAGGGGGCCGTTCGCCTAGGTGGCCTCGACGTACGCGATCTGACGCACGACTCGATCCGAGAGACCCTCGGCATGGTCACCCAGGACGGCCACCTCTTCCATGAGTCGGTCCGCGCCAATCTCCTGCTGGCCAGGCCCGATGCCACCGAGGGCGAGCTGTGGGACGTGCTTCGCCGCTCCCGCCTCGAAGGCTTGGTTGCCTCGCTGCCCGACGGCCTGGACACGGTCGTCGGCGAGCGCGGCTATCGCCTCTCCGGCGGCGAGCGCCAGCGCCTGACCATCGCCCGGCTGCTCCTGGCCCGCCAGCGCGTGGTCATCCTCGACGAGGCCACCGCCCACCTGGACTCCACCTCGGAGGCGGCCGTCCAGGAGGCTCTGGCCGAGGCCCTGGAGGGCCGCACCGCAGTGGTCATCGCGCACCGCCTGTCCACCGTCCGTGCCGCCGACCAGATCCTTGTCGTCGAGGCGGGCGAGGTCGTGGAGCGCGGCACCCACGAGGAGCTCCTCGCCGCCGGCGGCCGTTACGAGGAGCTGTACCGCACTCAGTTCGAGCGCCCGGGAGCAGAACCGCTGTCCCATCCCGCTGAAACCGCCGTGTCCGGCGGGAGTGTGTAGTTCGGTACAGACCGCACCATCGAGCCCGGCACCGTCGCGCAGCCGTCAATGGCTGTTCAGTCGAGGCCGAGCACCCGGTCGACCTCGATCTCGATGACGACCATCCCGGGCAGCGGCGGCGGGGCGACCAGTAGCGCTTGACGTAGCGCCGTACTCTTTCGGCCACCCGCTCGGGATCGTCGGTGATCGTGGCTCGGCCCTCCAGGGTGAGCCAGGTGCCGCCCGCCACTTGACAGAGCCATCGAACGCTCCGCCCTTCAGGCGCCGTGGACGGGCTCCGCCGCGGCGGTCTCCGGGGTGTCCGACGCCCGCATCATCGGCAGCAGGAGCAGCGAGATCACAACTCCGAGGAGGGCGAAGCAGGCGCCGATCAGGAATGCCTCGTGGAAGACCGTCACCCGGGCCGCGAGCACCCGGGTCGGGTCGCCGTCCGCCCAGCGGGTCAGGGCAGGGACCCGGCTGAACACGATGGTCGCGACGATGGCTACGCCGAGCGCTCCGCCGGCCTCCTGGCTGGTGTTGATGAGGCCTGCGGCCAGTCCGGACTCCTCTGTCCTGACTCCTGAGAACGCGGCGACCTGCAGGGGCACGAAGGTCATGCCCAGGCCGAGCCCGGCGACAAGGAAAGCGGGCAGGATGTCGACGACGTAGCTCCCGTTGGAGGGGGCCCGCCAGAGCAGGAACAGACCGGTGGCGGCGAGCAGCAGGCCAAGCACCAGCACCGGCTTGGCGGCGACCTTGGTGACCAGGGTCGAGGCGACGCCGGCGCCGACGGACACGATGATGGCCAGCGGAACGTAGGCCATGCCGGTGCGGATCGGGGAGTAGTTGAGGACCTGCTGCATGAACAGGCTGGCGAAGAAGAACAGCGTCACCAGGGTGCCGAACAACAGGATGGCGGTCAGGTTCGCGGCCCGGAGCACGGGGCGCTTGAAGATGCCGAGCGGGATCAGCGGGTACTGGGCCCGGCGCTCGATCTGGATGAACGAGGCCAGCAGGACGACCACGGCGGCGAGGCTGCCCAGGGTCCGCGCGGAGGTCCAGCCGGCGGTGGCGGTCTGGCCCAGGGTGTAGATGAACAGGACCAGTCCGCCGGTGAGGGTGATCGCGCCGGCGGTGTCGAAGGTGGTGCGGCGCTCATCGGAGCGGCTCTCGGGCACGATCGTGGGCGCGAGGACCGCGGCCGCCACTCCGATCGGCACGTTGATGAAGAATATCCAGCGCCAACCGGGCCCCTCGGTGAACAGGCCGCCCAGGATCACTCCGACGACGGAGGCGATACCGCTGACCGCGCCCCAGGCGCCGAGCGCCTTGGTACGTGCGGGGCCCTCGGCGAAGGTGACGGTCAGCAGGCTGAGGGCGGCGGGGGCGATGATGGCCGCGCCGAGGCCCTGAAGGCCGCGCGCGACGATCAGCATGACGGCACCCTGGGAGAAGCCGGCCATCAGCGAGGCCAGGGCGAACAGCACCAGACCGGATTGCAGCATGCGACGGCGTCCGAAGGTGTCAGCGAGCCGACCGCCGAGCAGCAGGAATCCGCCGAGCACCGTGCCGTAGGTCGTCACGATGTACTGCAGGTAGCTCTCGGAGATGTTGAGCGTCTTCTCGATCGACGGCAGGGCGACGTTCACGATCGAGACGTCGAGGAACGTCATGAATCCGGCGATGCAGAGAAACACCAGGATGAGGCCGGAGCGGTCGGACGTTCCGGCCTCCGGCACGTCCGAGGCCCGCACGGCGGGGTAAGTGGATGATTCTGGCGCAGGCATGGAACAACTCCAGGTGAATCGATTGGACGGGGATTATTCGGACTGTTCCTTGATGCATGGAGATAGCTCGTGCCCGGGTCGCGAATAAGGGGTGACTTTCGTTGCCGTAGCGACTGCGCCGAGGCTAGCAGCGCCGATATAGTAGGTACCTATAGGAAAGTGACTACCCCTGAGGAGCCGACATGGGCGTCAACGCATCCGGCACGTCAACCGCGCAGGTCGGCGCGGAGCAGGCCTGCCCGATCGGCCCCGTGGTCGACATCGTCTTCAGCCGCTGGACCACACCCATCCTGTGGACCCTCAACGAGTTCGGACGCCAGCGCTTCGTGCACCTGGAACGCAAGATCGCCACTATCACGCCCAAGGTGCTGACCCAGCGGCTGCGGCAGATGGAGCGCGACGGCCTGGTCGTGCGCACCTACTACCCGGAGGTGCCGCCCCGGGTGGAGTACGAGATCAGCGAGCTGGGCCGGAGCCTGGCCCCCCTGTTCTCCGCTCTCGTGCAGTGGTCCGGCACCAACCTGGAGAAGGTCGAGAGCGCACGACTGGCCTACGATGCCGCGGACCAGCTGCGAGCGAGCCGCCCGCTCTGATCAGCGCAGGCGGAGGGCCCCGGGCCTCTCCTGCAGCGCATGCACCGCACCCCGGTAGAAGATCAGCGGGTCCTCGTCCTCGCTCGGCACCCCGAGTTCGACCACCTCGCCGCGCACGATGATGTGGTCGCCGCCGCCGTACTCCTGAGTATCGGCAGCCCATCGGCGGACCGGTGATGCGTCACGTCCTCGAACACCGCGGACTCGCGTGCGGCGAACGCCAGGGCGAGCGACTCCTGCTGGGCCGCAAGGAAGTTGACGACGAAATCCGCGCGCGCGGCTGATGACCGGCCGCAGCCGGGAACCCCGGTGCAGACAGAACAGCACGAGCGGCGGATCCAGCGAGACCGAGGTGAAGGAGTTGCCCCGGCGCGGTGCGGGCGGCGGAACCTCGGCTGGGGCACCCGTGCCGGGGGCCGGTTGTCCCGTGCGTTCGGCGACTGAGCCGGTCCCGACTGCTTGGGACCACAGACTGCTCGTTCTGTCGCCGTCCGCCTGGGCAACTCACGCCGATCCCATACGCGATGCCATCAGCAGAGCAAGTTCGAACCATCGGGTGGGCAGGGGGTCCATGGTCTTCGGCACGCGTATCGACTCGGCGGGATTGAGCCCGGTGACCCTGGTTCAGGAAAGAGGCTCGTCAAAGAGGTCACGTTCCTCCGGTCCTGGCGTCTCGAAGTGCTTCGCGTGCTCTTCGAGCATGTTGCGGCTGATCGGGACCGTGCCACTCGGGCATTCTCGGTAGCGGGCCGTGACGCGGCGGAATAGTTCGTCCAGCGGCACTGCGAGGTAGTGCAACTCGACGGGGACCCTGAGTGCACGTGCGGCGAGTCGCTTCTCGTCCCGTTCAGCGCGATCCCAGAAGCCGAACTCCAAGATCACGGTCTGCCCGAGCCTGAACAGTTCCTGCGCATGCTCCCAGAGCTGCCCCTCCAACTGGTCGCGAGCCGCTGCGTTGAGCAAGTCGATGCCGAGCCTGGCCATCCACTCGTCAGGACACAGACGCACGGCGGGGATCTCTTCAGCCATCCGCTTCGCCAGCGTCGTCTTTCCTGCTCCGGGGAGCCCGCACAAGAGGATCAGTCTGGGTTCTGGTCTCGTGACCATTGGTTGATTGCCTCCGCACTTGAGGTCCGAGCGCCAGGTTGCTCGCGCCGGAGAGAGACGTCGATGACAGGTCAGCCTCAGGGGCGGCGGGCCCAGAACAGCGCGTGGCCGCCCTCGCCTTCGGGGACGAACTCCTCCTGTTCGACCGTCAGGCCCGCTTGGGAGAGCCAGGCCCGGCTCGTAGTGGCGTCCGGATGGCTCCACCACATGGCCACCCCGCCGCCGAGCCAGTTGTCGTCGAGTCCGGTCCAAGCACCTTGGCCGGTGGTGCCCAGGAACCATCCGCCAGGCCGCAGCCACGTGGCCACCCTCTCCAGCAGCGAGGGCTGTTCCTCAAGGGGGATGTGGATGAGTGCGTAAAAGGAGACGATCGCGTCGAAGGAGTCCTTGCTGAAGTCCAGAGTCGTGGCATCGGCGCGGATGAACTCAGCCCGCGGCACGAGATCCCGGGCTCTGCGGATCTGGACCTCGCTGATGTCGACGCCCGTGACCTGGACACCCGCAGCCGTCAGGTCGCGAGCAACAGGTACACCGCTTCCGCAACCCAGGTCCAGCACCCTGCTTCCGGCCGGAATGCGGCGGCACAGTTCGCTGATCCACGGCTGGTACTTCGTCCCGGAGCCGTAGGCCTCGTCGTAGCGCACGGACAGGGCGTCATACCCGCGCCGGACCAGCTCCTTGGGATCGTCAATGTCCATATCGGGGCAGGCTAGTGGGTTGTCCTCAGCCACCGCGAACGGAATTGGTGACCAGTCAAACGCCGTCTGCGTGGCCGTCGGGCAGGACTTGATCCAGCGAAGTGACCAGTGGGCTCAACTCGGCGGCGCGGGACGGCAGGAGAACGCCGTCTGGCTTAGGTCCTCGCAGAAGCGCTGCGTGCTGCGGAGCTTCCGCCGCCACCAGAACGCGCCCCGACGCCACCGACCTGGAACCGGTCACCCAAGCGTCCGCACGCGCGGCGGGCGAGGTGCCGGCCGAGCCGCCGAATACCTCCCGACGCTGAACGGGACGGGCTGATCCGTGCCGAATATCCGTTCGCGGCGGTGCCCACCACGCACCGGGTACGGATCGCGGGCGGCCGTCGGTGTGGGCGGTGTGCGCGATCGCTGCCAGGACACTCCAGTCGATGAACCCCGCCCAGCGCCGCCACCGCTGTCTGCGGGGCCGAGCCCAACAAGGGAGCTGACCCAACGTCAGGGCTCAATTACGACAGGTAACATTAGCAGTCCAGGGGCCCAATTGCGGGCTTTTTCGGCGAGCGGCCGGTCGGCTGAGCGTCCGCCTGCCAGTGTGGCCGCGTCTCGCCTCCTCTGCCGGCGAGACCTGTCTCTACTGGCGCGGAGGATCCCGTGAGGTACTGTCCGACCTGCCGCCGCTACGTCAACGGTGCGCTCTCCTGCCCAGGCTGTGGCATCGCGGCGGTCGAACTGCCGGTGGCCCACTCCACTGCAGGTGTCGGGTCCGTCGCGGAGGCGCGCCCGGTGGCGGCCACGCGCCCTGGTCCTGCCCTGGCGCGGTCGGGCGTGCCAGACCGGCATTCCCGATGGTCAGTCCCGGGGTGGCGGCTGGCCCTTACACTGATGATCGCCGGCTTGGGCGTCGTGAGCCTGCAGGGGACCACGGGAATCCGAGGCGTACCTGTGCCCGCCCCGCCCGCGTTGAGCGGGCCTTCCGCCACCGGGTACGGCGACACGCCGCCATCGGTTGCGAAGGCAGCCGCAGTTCCAGCACAGAGCGCGGCTGCCCCTGCCGTCGCACCAGTAGCCGACTATGCCCCGGCGACTGCGATCAGTTCTGCCGCCACAGCGAGCGCGTCGTCGCCCGACCCCGGCATCTCGGCGGCCGTCCCCGGCGCGCGGACGACCACGTCCGCCGCACCCGCGTCGTCGTCCCCAGCCTCGCCCAGCAAGACTGTCTCCGCTTCGGCTCCGCCGCCAACCACACCCCCGGCCAGTGCGCCCCCGTCTCCCCCGGCAAGCTGTCGGGTGCAGCTGCTGATCCTCTGCCTTGGCTGAGCTTCGTTCCGCGCGCGGCCGATCGCATCAAACTGACCCGGTTCTGCGAAGTGTCGGTGTTCGCGGTGGCCTGATTCCCAACGGGTCATGCGGGCTGGGTGGACACGCTGGCAGCGCCACCATGTCAGTGCTCGAAGACGGCCACATCCGTTCGTCGGCGCGCTGAGCTCTGCTCTCTCACCGCCGGGCCCTGTGGTGCCACGGCGACCGCTAACTCTGGTTGCGACTTCTTGTTATGGCCCGTCGGCCGATCAGTCTCCATGGCATAGAGCCGACCGACCAGGGAGAACAGTTGAGTCAGAACATGAGCCCGCAGATGCTCAACCGCCGGAGCCTGCTGCAGATCGCCGGTGGCCTGGCGACCAGTGTCGGCGCCGTGGCACTGACCGGCGGCACAGTGGCACTGGGCACTGGCACCGCGGCGGCGGCCACTGGGGGGTTCGCACACCCGGGGATGCTGCACACGCAGGCCGACTTGGACCGCATGGCGGCGAAGGTGAAGGCGGCTGCGCAGCCCTGGACGGACGGCTGGAACCGGCTTGCGACCAACTCGGTCTCGCAGAGCACGTGGAAGGCCAACCCGCAGGCCACCGTCTACCGTGGCGCCGGCTCCCCGGAGAACTACGCCGCCATGTACTACGACATCCATGCCGCCTATCAGAACGCCCTGCGCTGGAGGATCACCGGCGATGCGGCGCACGGGGATGCGGCCCGTGACATCCTCAACGCCTGGTCCGCGAAGATGAAGACGCTGGCCGGCAGCGGGGACAGGTTCATAGCCGCGGGCATCTACGGCTACCAGTTCGCGAACGCCGCCGAGCTGATGCGCGGGTACAACGGGTTCGACCTCGACCGGTTCAAGGCGATGATGCTCACCATCTTCTACCCGATGAGCAGCGACTTCCTCGCCAAGCACAACGGCGCGTTCGCCACCAACTACTGGGGCAGCTGGGACCTGCTGAGTGTGGCGTGCGTGCTGTCCGTGGGCATCCTGTGTGACGACCAGGCCAAGGTCGACGAGGCCGTCACCTACTTCAAGACCGGTGCCGGCAACGGCTCCATCAAGCACCTCATCACCGAGATCCACCCCGGCGGCCTGGGGCAGTGGGTGGAGGTCGGCCGGGACCAGGGGCACGCCACGCTGGGCGTGGGCCTGGCGGGCGTCATCTGCGAGATGGCCTGGAACCAGGGCATCGACTTGTACGGCTACGACGACAACCGGCTCCTCAAGGGCATCGAGTACGTCGCCAAGTGGAACCTGGGCTACGACGTGCCCTACACCCCCTGGACCTGGAACTACGGCGCGCCCGGCGTGTGGTCGGGATCGCAGACCCTCACCGCCGCGTCCCCGGACGGCCGGGGTGCGGCCCGCCCGATCTGGGAGATGATCTACAACCACTACGTCAACCGCCGCGAGCTCGCCGCCCCCTACACCGCCGCCACCGCGGCGAAGGTCCGCCCCGAGGGCGGCGGCGGGAACTACGGCGGCGCCAGCGGCGGCTTCGACCAACTTGGCTACGGCACCCTGACCTTCACCAGGGACAAGGCGATAGCAACCGCCGCGAAGCCGATGTCGTCGGCGGCGAGCGCCTCCGCCTCGGCTGCCGCCGTCGCCGTGTCCGGAACGGGGTCCGCCCCGGCTTCCGCGTCCCCGTCCGCCGGGAGCACGGGCGCAGCCCTGGCCACCACCGGGGCCAGCGACACCGTCAGTTACGCCGCCGGCGCCGGCGTGCTGGCCGTCGCCGTCGGCGGCGTACTCGCCCTTCGAGGACGCCGAAACCGCGGCAGCGCCCATCGCGGCGAGTGACCTGCCCATGGCTGGGCATGGGTCGGCGGAGCGGAATGACCGGTTCGCCGACCCACGGCTTTCGGCTGTGGGTCGGAAGGACAGCGGTCCGGCCGTGCCCAGGAACGGCAAGCCCCGCGCGAGCGGTCAGGCCCACGCCAAGGAGTTCTAGCCGGCGGCGCCTTCGCCCGTCCCGGCACTGAACGTCCGACCGGATACGTAGGCGTGCGCGATCCGCCGCAAAGCAAGCAGTACCGGTTCGTTCAGCACGGTGAGGGCCACCACGGCCTCCAGTTGCGCCTCGCCGGGCGGATACTCCCCGATCACTCCGAGATCGAAGACGGCCAGCGGCGCCGCCGCCGAGGCGTAGGGGCGCAGATGGGCGAGGTCGCTGGGGTATCCCAGCCGCTCGAGCGAGGCCACGGCGCCCACCAGCATCCAGTACGCGGGGTAGCCGCGACACTCCCCCCAGCCGACCTCCTCCAGCAGTTCGTCCACTGTCGCTCTCGCCTTCTCCCCTGGCTGCAGCGCGGCAACTTCCGGGCCCTGGTCGCCCAGCAGCGCGCTCTGCGCGGCGCCGAACCGCTGGTGCTGGTCCAGCGAGTCGTCCTCGGCAGCGCTAAGCACGTCCTTGGTCCTGGCCACGGACATGCCGCCCACCTGGATCAGTGCCCGTACCAGCCGCAGTCTGCGCAGATGCACGTCGTTGTACTCGGCCCGGGAGGCCGACAGCCGCTCTCCGGGCGGCAGCAGACCCTCACGCAGATAGAACTTGATCGTCGCAATGGACACCCCACTCTGAGCGCTCAGCTCGGACAGCCTCATGGCTCGCGCCTCTCCGAAAGTGGTAGGGCCCTGGACAAGCCTGATGGGATAGTGGGACTATCCTAGCAAGGGATAGTCAAGCTATCCCATGTCCTTACGGAGGGAATCATGTCGGTTCGAATCGTCGAAGGGCGGGCCACTGACGCGAACAACGGCGAGGTGGTCGTCTTCATGATTGGGATGCGGATCCACCGTTGGCGGGCGCTGCGCCAGTGGTGGCCCGCCTTCACCGCGATGCCGGGGATGCTGAAGGAGCTCGCCGCCGACCCGAACTCCGGCGTGGCCGGCTTCCGGCTCATGATCGGAGGGGGGCTGCGCGAGATCACCCTGGTCCAGTACTGGAAGGACACGGACCGCCTGCTGGCGTACGCCGCCGCAGCCGACCAGCAGCACCGGCCCGCCTGGCAGGCCTTCAACCAGAGGGCCCGCGCCTCCGCCACCAGGGGCCACAAGCCGGCCATGGGAATCTGGCACGAGACCTACGCCGTACCCGCAGGACGCCACGAGACGGTCTACGTCAACATGCCCCCGTACGGCCTCGGCCAGGCCTTCGGAACGCAACCGGTAGCCGCCCGGGGCGAACGCGCCGCGCAGCGGCTCGGCCAGGCAGAGGACCGCTGACCGACCCCACCGCCGGCAATCCTTGCTGGCCGGCCGACATCGACCACGCACCGTCTTCCGCGCATGGCAGCGCCCGAGGGAGATCCCCCCAGGTCCCTCCAGGCTTCGACCCGGCCTTCGACCCGGGCTTCCACCAGTCGACGATCACCGGGGCCTGGATCGTCTTCACGGTCTGGCCAGTCGTCGCAGCGGTCCTCGCCATGCTCGTCTTCCAACGCCGCGACCTGTGAGCGCGACGCTCAGGCTGGGGGCGTCGGCGGCGCAGGGCGTTGGCGTAGGTCTGGCCGAACTTCACGGTGTTCCCGTGACCTGGCCGGTCACGGGAACACCGTCATGTTCGGCCATGGGGCGGCCGGGTCTTCCACACTCGTGTTGCTCAGCTGGCGGCGCCGGTCACACCCGGGGCGACGAAGCGGCGGTGAATGGGCCGGAAGCTGGTCTCCGGTTCGCCTTCAATGCCCGCTTCTTTGACTGCTGCAGCGAGCCGGTCGGCAAAGAAGCGCTCGAAGTCCGCCTGCGAGCTCCATACGTCGGTCACATGCAAGGCGCCGCCCTCGAAGGAGGCGACGTGCAGGACTGCGCCGGTCGGCGTGTCCTGCTCCCAGCGGACCGTGTCGCGGACCGAGTCGTACTGCTCGGGCGTGACGCCGGCCCAGCGCATTGTCATTACTACGGCCATTTTCAAGATCTCCTGTTCCGGGTCGTTCCATTCCCTTACACAGCAGAGCGCGACCTCTGGTGCATCGCACTCCGGGGGACTCCGTTCGCGCTCGGGCGGCGGTTGGACGGCCCCGTCGCTGCGGCCTCCAGCGCGGATCGTGGCACGGGCGATCAGCGGGCTACCGACCGCGGCGGGGCGATCAAGGCCGACAACGAGCCGAAGCCGAGGTCGACGACGAGGAACACGGCGACGAAAGACGCGGCGACGAGAGGGGTGTAGGAGCCGTACATCAAACCAACGTGCCGCCACCGTCGCGGCCCCGAGCCGCGTGCACGGCCTGGACGCCGTGGGCCGCACGCCCGCTGCGCTGACCCGACAACCGCCATCCCAGGCGTGAAGCGTCGCGCGGCCGGGTCCAGCCCTTCCGAGGTGGCTTGTCCCCAGGGCTTGCGCGCCCGCGGCGAAGGACCCCGCCATACCCCGGGCGCGGCCCGGCACCCGGCGCCCGGCGCCGAGAGGCACGCGGTGCTGACCCGCACGCACTCGCAACCGTTCCACTCACAAGCCATCACCCAGCCAATATGCATGGACATGACATGTCTTCGGCCCGGTCGTCCTGCTACCCGCCTTCCGACTGTGACAGTCTCCTCGCTGCGAACCGTCCGACCGTTCGGACGGCATGGGAACGAAATCTGGAGGACTCGATGCGTCACATCTCCCACCGGCTGGCCGCCATCACTCTCCTCGCCGCCGGGCTGACCGCGATGGCAGCACCGCAGGCCCTCGCCGCCCCCACGCCTGGCGGGGACGGCCCCTCGATACTGGTGATGACCGTGGCCGACGGCACCCCGGACGCGCCGCGCGCCAGCCGCACGGCCATCCTGCAATGCGGCGACCAGCCGGGCGGCGACCACCCCGCCCCGGCCGCCAGCTGCGCGACCCTTCAAGCCGACGGCCTCGACTTCACCGCTACGCCGACCCTGCAGATCATGTGCCCTGCCCTCGTCCGGCCCGTGACCGTGACCGTGATCGGCGTGTGGAAGGGCAACCCGGTCGACTACCGGCAGACCTACCCCCAACAACTGCCTGATGCGCCGCGCGACCGGCCAGCTGTTCGACTTCTGACGTCCATATAGCTGCGGCGACCAGCCTCCCAGCCCGCCGCACCCCTGCCGCCCGCCGCCACCGCGCCGGAAGCCTCCACCCACATGCCGACCCACCCAACACACTCCGGCTGAAGCGCCGGCTTGGCGGGTCTGGTCGCCAAGCAGGGCGGTGGCGAGCGGGTTCAACGCGAGCGTGTCGGCGAGGTCGCACAGCACCAGCGGAGATGTCGCCAAATGCGGCTCCGGGCGGACCGTGGAGCACCTCTGGAACTCTGCCCGTATCCCGTTCTCTTCGACTGACGGTAAGCCCGCGACCACGTCGCCGGCCCGGCGATCGCCGAAGGCCGCAACTGACACGGTCTTGCGGCCCCGTCCGGCTTCACGCCCATGTGGCTTCCCGGATAGTGCAGAAGGCCAGCCGCATCAGCGACACATCAGAGGCTGCATGTGCCGTTCCTGACGCCCCCAGCGATCGTGTTTCCGGTGTGGTAGTCGTGCGTGTCGCTCCAGGCCGTGCAGTCACGCACCGCCCCATTGCTGTACGTGACGCGGAGGTCGGACTCGCCGGTCCAGGAATTGGTCCCACCGGCGTGCACGCCTATCGAAGCCGTGGGCACGCTGGCCCCGGCCGAGGATCCCACGAAGCCGCCGCTGTCCGACCCTGTGCCGAGGTCGTCGTACGACTGGTTGATTGCGTGGACCCAGGCTCCGGTGATGCCGGGGTGGCCCGTCGTCCGGAACGAGTTGTTCCAGTAGAAGACGGCCCGAGTGCTCCCGCAGTAGTCGTACTGCTGCTCGATCCACCCCGCGATGAGAAGGTTTCCGTTGCCATCCCTGACGTACTCGGTGCCGTCATTTCCTTCGCGCGTCCACGAGCAGCTCGTCGGCGCTGCGTGGGCGGCGCCGGTCGCGGTGATGGTCACCCCGCCGCCGAGGGCGAGGGTGGCGGCGGTGAGGGCGATGGCGCGTCGGGTCTTGCGGAGCTGGAGCATGCTGGCTGTCTCCTCGTGGCAGTGGTGTCCGCCCAGGTGGGGCGGCGGGTTGCTGTGATAGTTCACCGCGTGCAACGTGTCCATGGCTAACGTTTTGGCCTGGGCCGAAAAGCTGATCGGAGTTCCGTTTGATCAAGCAGCCACCGCCGAGGACGCAAGCGCCGGGTGGTGGAACCAATTGCCCGGCCTGTGACCACTCGACCTGTTCGCCGGACCTGATAGCCATGGAGATCGCGAACGCCTCCGGCGCCTCGTCCAGCAGCTGCTGTCGACGACCTCTTCCCCGCATTGGAGCGGGAGTTGACCACGACGGCCGCCTGCTGGCTGACCGGGCGATTGCGGACCGCGCACTACCGTCGGCTCAAAAAGAATCAAGGTGTTGCTTCACGCTTGTCGGCTCGTAGGGCTGGTATGGCGATCATGCACGAGATCATTTCTCAACTCACCCACGGGTTCTCGGTGTTACTACCGCACCTCAACGAGGGCAGCGGCGCTTGGCCGTGGCCGACGAGGCGAGGTTGCTCGGCCATGGCGGAGTGCGGGCGGTTGCAAGAGCCGCTGGGAAGAGCGAGACGACAGTGTGTCGCGGGGCCGAAGAGCTGGAACCGCCCTGGGCGCGGACGCGACCGGTGGGCAGTGGTGCCCTCCCCGCGCAGCGGGGGCATCGGATCCGATCAGCCACCCCATCCCGGCCTGCGCCAGTGGAGCGCCCTCAAACCCCTGCTGGTGTGACTGCGCGGCCGAGCCCCGTTCGGAGGCAGCGCGCGCTTCTTGTACCCGAGCCGGGCCCCGCGCAGGCCGTTCTGGAGGACGGTCGAGGCGCGTTGGGGGCGACGGTGAGTCTTGCCGCCTGGTCGTGGGCGGGCACAGATGCGCAGCCCGCTCCCACGGGCGGGCCCCGCGCCCGACCTCGAGGGGTGCCCAGTCAGCAGTGGCAGAGGAGTTGGACGATCAGCGCATCCTTCGTCAGCCCGCGCAGGTAGGCGTCGGAAAGACGCCAGTTCGCTTCGGCCCCGGCTTCCTCCGGGCAAAGGTCACCGAGCGGGCTCGCGTTCCAGGGATCGGTCCACCGGCCGTCCAGGGTCGGCAACGCCAGGGTGGGCACAGCCACGGCTGCTGCCCGCTCCTCGTACGTGCCACTTCACAGGAATGGCCGCAGGGCGCGCGACCACAAGACAGTTTTTGTGGGGCCCGCTTGTCGACATCAGCGGACTACGAGCGAGCAGGCAGGTCGATACGGCCAAGCTCCTCCTTGTCATGCCAGGCGTGCTGGAACCCGGCCCTGCCCGCCCCGGGGAGATGGTGCGGGCGGCGCTGGACTGGCGGCGATGTCACACGTCACTGGCTCCCGGGCCTCTCGCTCAGCTGCCTCGCGGGCGCCGGTGCGAGTCGCACCAGCCCCCGCGATCACCACGAAGACGACGCCGACTGCGGGCAGAAGTCCGGGTACCTGGCCGAGCACCAGCAGGCCCATGGCGAGCGCGATGGCGGGTTCCAGGCTCATCAGGGTACCGAAGGCCGAGGTGGTGAGGCGGCGTAGCGCGAGGAATTCGAGTGAGAACGGCAGCACGGTGCTCAGTGCGGCCAGCCCCAGCATGATGAGCAGCAGTGGCCAGGTCGCCCGGCCCAGCTCGGACGGTCCGCTGACCAGGATGCCGACCACGCCGGCTACGGGCAGCGAAACGGCCAGCCCTTTCAGGCCGGTGACCCGGTCGCCGACGCGCTGGGTCAGCAGGATGTACGCCGCCCAGCAGGCCGCAGCGCCGAGGGCGAATCCGAGGCCGGCCGGGTCGATGCCGCCGTTCCAGGGCTCGGTCAGCAGCACGACGCCGACGGCGGCCAGCGCAGTCCAGTGCTTTCGCCCGGCGCCGGGGCGGTAGAGGGACACCCCCAGCGGGCCGAGGAATTCCAGCGCGCTCGCGGTGCCGAGCGGGATACGTGCAGCAGAGAGCATGAAGAACAGCACCATGCCGGCGGTGACCACGCCCAGCACCGCGCAGACCAGCAGGTCCCGGCCGGTGAAGTCGCGGCGGCGCGGCCGAACCAGCACCAGGACCAGCAGGCCGGCCCAGGCCAGTCGTAGCCCTGCCGTTCCCAGGGCGCCGAGCTGGGCGAACAGGGGTACCGAAAGGGCCAGCCCGAGTTGGACCGAGGACATCGACCCCAGGGCCATCAGGGCTCCGCCCTGGGCGCCGGGCAGGGGCAGGCGGGGGGCGAGGGGACGGGTCACGGGTTCCAGCGGGCTCATGGACCCCAGTAGATGGCCTGGCGACCGTTGGTGTCCACGTGCCGATCATGGACATTCCGTTCGGGATTGCTGAACAATGGCCGGATGGAGACACGGCGACTGCAGATACTGGCGGAGCTGTCCCGGCTGGGGTCGATGCGCGCGGTCGCGGATGTACTCGGAATCACCACCTCGACGGTCTCGCAGCAGATCGCCGCCCTGGCCGGCGAGATGGGCACCGCGCTGATCGAGCCCTCCGGGCGCCTGGTCCGGCTGACACCGCCGGGTAGGCGGCTTGCCGAGCACGCGGTGACGATCCTGGCCGCGGTCGAGACGGCGCACCGCGACCTGGGCCCGGGAGCCGAGCCCAACGGCACCCTGCGGGTCGCCGGCTTCGCCACCGCATTCCGCGGATACCTGTTGCCCGTCGTGATCGAGCTCGCCGTGAGCAATCCGCGGGTTCATGTCCTCATGCGCGAGCACGAACCCGCCGAGGCATTGGCGCTGCTGGCGGCGGACGAGGCAGACCTGGCCCTCACCTACGACTACAACCTGGCTCCGGCCGCCGCCGACCCCACTGTCAGCGCCAGACCACTGTGGACCGCCGGCTGGGGACTCGGCGTCCCAGTGGGAGCCGAGGCCCACGAGGGGACGACCCTGGACACCTTCGCCCGCTTCCGCGCGCACGACTGGATCGTCAACTCCCGCAACACAGCGGACGAGCAAGTTATCCGCACGCTGTCGTCGATGGCGGGGTTCAGCCCCCGGGTCACCCACCAGGCCGACAGCCTCGAACTGGTGCAGGAGATGATCGTCGCGGGCCTGGGCGTGGCGCTGCTGCCGGTCGACTACCCACTGCTCGCCGGGGTACGACTGCTGCCGCTGACCGCCCCGGAGGTCGAGCTGCGGGCGTACGCCGTGGCGCGCCACGGCCGCCTTGACTGGCCCCCACTCGCACTGGTGACCGATCTACTCACCGCTGCGGCGAGCAGATGACCACCACGCATCTCCCCGAGTGAAGACCGGCCCCGACTGTCATGCCGTCGGTGATCGCCTCGCTGGAGTGCCGTGTGGCACGGACGAGCCGGCTAACGCGCCACGCGGTAGCGGAGGTAGACGACTCTCGAGCTGAAGGTGCGGGTCTCGACGAATTCGAGATCCACCCGGCGCTCGCGCTGGGGAAAGAACGGAATGCCACCGCCAACCAGCACCGGGCAGACCCTGGCCCGGTACTCGTCGATCAGTCCCAACGCGGCCGCCTCGGCGGCGAGAGTCGCGCCGCCGATCGCGATGTCGCCCTCCCCCGGCTCGGCTCGCAACCGCTCGATCTCCTCCGCCAGGCCGCCGGAGGCCAGGCGGGCATTGCCCTGCACCGCCGACAACGTGGAGGAGAACACCACCTTTGGGAGCGGCTTCCAGATCGCGGCCCACTCGAGCATTGAGTCGTCGAGCGGTGGATCCTGGTCGGCGGTCTCCCAGTACAGCATCGTCTCGTACAGCCGCCGCCCCAACAGGTAGACACCGACCTCTCGAATCTCGTCGGTGACGAAGCGAAAGACCTCCTCGTCGGGCGGCGTCCAATCGAAGCCGCCGTCCGGCCCGACGATGTAGCCGTCAAGTGAGACGCCCATCGAATAGGTCACACTGCGCATCAGAAGTCCTCCTCGGTGACGGGTTCGACAGTACGACCGCCGGAGGCAGCAGGACTCATCGCGGCTCGCGGGATCCCCTGGGCCGAGTCACCTCACGAGATCATTTCGTTGAGAAAACCTCATTCCTTGGTAGCAGCTCCGGCGGGGCTTCACCAAGACTGTCGGGTTGTTCGAGTGCTGGACGTGACGCCTTGCGAAGACCAGGCCGACGAAGCCTGTACTGAGAGCGGCGCTCGGCCTCGACGCTCGATGTGGGACCTGAAACGGCAGGTGACCGCCAAGCTGGAGAACGAGCAAGTCCCGGAGGCCGTCCTGCAGGGCGCCCGCCGCGAGTACCGCGACCGGTGTCAGGACTACCTGCGGGCGCTTCCGATGCTGTTCGAACTCGCGGCCGACCCAGCCATACGACGGCACATCGTCACGCTGACGTTCTACCCCTGAACCCCTTGGAGCCGATCATCTGGTGAGACCGCCACCGTTCGGTACGAGACCCGTTCGCGATGGAGGCGGCAGGTTTGTACGCGGTGGCGTGTCGTCACGCCCACCACTCCCAGGCGTGGAGCAGGTCGAGCAGCCCTGGGTCCCCGTCGAGTTCCAGGGAGTCCGCCGAAATGCGTTCGTACAGGAAGAGGACCAGATCACTGGCCGTGCCGCGAAGAGAGAGACCGGCCGCGTCCGGGTCCTCGCCGGTAGCGGGCAGCCGGGTGGTCCGTGCACCGTCGCCGTCGACCGTGTGACGCCAGGAGCGGCCCTCGGTGGCGTGCATGTCGAAGGCGGTGGGCTTGTGCGGCCAGGCGCTCGTCGTGAAGCAGCTGATGAACAGGTTCTCCTCGACACCGTCGAGCGCCACCTCGGCCGGCAGAGGCTGCGGGGCGCCCACGGCGACCTGAGCGTCGTACGTGTGCACCGCGATCTCCTGGACCTGGTGCCGGGCGACGGAACCGCAGGTGTCCGTCAACTGTGTGGCACCCCACCCGGTCCAGCAACTGCCCTCCGGGTCAGCCGCCAGCAGCGCGTCCAGCAGCTCCTGCGTCGTCGCGGCCAACCAGGCCAGCAGCTCTTCGCGCTCCCGGGGGGCCGGCACGGTGCGCTCGGCGACGGCCTCGGCCGGGGGAGCGTCGGCAGGTCCCGCGGCGATGGTGGCGGCCCGGAAGCGACGCCCCTGGCCCAGGTGCTGCGCCAGATCGAACAGCGTCCACTCGGGGCAGGTCGGCACCTGCACGTCGAGGCTGGGTGCCGAGGCGATCACGGCGCGGAAGGCGGTCGCACGTTCGTCAATCAGCCGCAGCAGATCGGAAAACTCCAGAGTCTTATGCACAGCAGTGGTTCTACCACCTTGATTCACTTGCCCGACAGCGGTTTTCCCAGCCGGTGCGGCAGGGCGCTCCAGCCCAGGCGAGCCCACGCTCGGGCTTCCGCTACGCCACAGCTGAGCCCCGCGTCTCAGGCGACAGACCCACGATCCACTCGATCGCTCCGGCCGCCTCGGCCTCGGCCAAGATCGCGGTGGACAGCCGCTCCCAGGTCCCGTCCAACTCCCAGGTCCGGAAGCGGGGCTCTACACCGTCTGCCCGTGATGCTCATCCCCTACTGCTGCCGACAACCGCAACAGGAGACCGCATTCTTGCTGTTCAGCGCCTCAACGCGCAGCCCAGGACCCCTTGGAATCAATCATCTAGCATGAAGTGCGGAGGTTTCTTCTCCAGGCCCGCGTCGCAGCGGCAGGGAGGCCGGTATGGCGTTTGACACGACTGGTTTCGAGCAGGCCGAGAGCTGCCGCTACGTACCGATCTCCGAGCACGGCCTGATCGGCGATCTTCGAACGACCGCCCTGGTCGGAACGAACGGCACCATCGACTGGTACTGCTGCCCGCGCTTCGACGCGCCCAGCGTGTTCGGGTCCATACTCGACGCCGACCGGGGCGGGTCGTTCGAGCTGGCTGCCGACGTCCCGACCCGCACCCGGCAGTTCTACTTCCCCGATACGAACGTCCTGATCACGCGGTTCTTCTCCGCAGACGGCGTGGCGGAGATCCAGGACTTCATGCCGGTGGTCGACGAGTCGCGCGAGGCGGCCCGGCACCGGCTGATCCGGCGGGTCATCTGCGTCCGCGGAACCCTCCCCTTCAGGGCGCGGATCGCCCCGCGCTTCGGCTACGGCGCCGAAGCGCACACCGCGCACCTCGAAGGCAACGAGGCGGTGTTCCGCTCCCCGTCACTGACGCTCGCGCTGACCGCCACCGCACCACTGGAGAGCGACGGCCTGGACGTGTGGTCGCACTTCAAGCTCCGCGAGGGCGAGTCCAACGTGTTCGCCCTCGACCGAATCGGCGACGACGTCCCGACCCGGTCGTGCCTGCGCGCCGAGGCGCAGGAGCAGGCCGAGGCGACCGTCCGGTTCTGGCGCCGCTGGCTGGCCGGTTCGCGCTACCACGGGCGGTGGCGGGAGATGGTGAACCGCTCCGCGCTGGTGCTGAAGCTGCTCACCTACGCGCCGACTGGTGCGATCGTCGCCGCACCCACCACCAGCCTGCCCGAGCAGGTCGGCGGCGAACGCAACTGGGACTACCGGTACGTGTGGGTCCGCGACGCCGCCTTCTGCGTCTACGCCATGCTGCGCCTGGGGTTCACCTCGGAGGCCGAGGCGTTCATGGGGTTCCTCTGCGAGCGCGGCATCCTGCACGGAAGCCGGGAGACCGGCCCGCTGCAGATCATGTACGGCATCGACGGGCGCAGCGAGCTGCCCGAGTACGAGCTGCCGCACCTGGAGGGCTACCTCGGCTCCGGACCGGTCCGGGTCGGCAACGCCGCCACTCACCAGCTCCAGCTGGACATCTACGGAGCCCTGATGGACTCCGCCTACCTGTACGACAAGTGGGGACAGCCGATCAGCAGCGACCGCTGGGACGAGCTCGGCGCGATGGCGGACTGGCTCTGCGAGCACTGGGACCAGCCCGACGAGGGAATCTGGGAGACCCGCGCGGGCCGGAGGGACTTCGTGTACTCGCGGCTGATGTGCTGGGTGGCGCTGGAGCGGGCGATGCGGATGGCGAACCGCCGCGGCCTGCCTGCCGACCTGCCCCGCTGGCGGGAATCCCGTGACGCGATCTACCGGCAGATCATGCAACGCGGCTGGTCGGCCCAGCGGGGCGCGTTCGTCCAGGCTCTGGACGACGGTGAGCTGGACGCCTCGCTGCTGATGATGCCTATGGCCAAGTTCATCTCACCCACCGACCCCAAGTGGCTCTCCACCCTGGACGCGCTCACCACGGACCTGGTCTCCGACTCGCTGGTCTACCGCTACAACCCGACCGCCAGCCCGGACGGCCTGCGCGGCCCCGAGGGCACCTTCTCGATCTGCTCGTTCTGGTACGTGGAAGCGCTGGCCCGCGCGGGCCGGCTGGAGGAGGCCCGGCTCGCCTTCGAGAAAATGCTCACCTACGCCAACCACCTCGGTCTGTTCGCCGAGGAGATCGGCCCGACGGGCGAGCAGCTCGGCAACTTCCCCCAGGCATTCACCCACCTCTCGCTGATCAGCGCCGCCTTCAACCTCGACCGCGCGCTGGGCTGACGCAGCATCACCGCCCGGATGGCGGCGTCCCCTTGGTCGGCTCTCGGAGTCCTTCGGGGGTTGATTGCCGAATGTGGGCGGGTTCGAGGTCAGGGCAGGGTGAGGATGCGGGGGCCGTCCTGGGTGATGGCGATGGTGTGTTCGATGTGGGCGGCGCGGGTGCCGTCGATCGTGCGCAGGGTCCAGCCGTCGGGGTCGGTGCGGTAGTCGTTGCGTCCTCCGGCCATGAGCATGGGTTCGATGGCCAGGGCGAGGCCGTGGCGCAGGGGGAAGCCGCGGCCGGGGCGTCCGTGGTTGGGAACGTGTGGGTCTTCGTGCATCCGGCGGCCGATGCCGTGGCCGCCGAAGTCGGCCGGCATACCGCACCCAGCGGTGCGGGCGATGGTGCTGATGGCGTGGGAGATGTCTCCGATGCGGTGGCCGACGGTGGCGGCGGCGATGCCGGCGTCCAGGGCCTGCTGGGTGGCGGCGATGAGTTCCAGGTCGGCGGGACGAGGGGTGCCGACCGTGAAGCTGATCGCGGCGTCGCCGGTCCAGCCGTCGAGTTCGGCTCCGCAGTCGACGCTGACCAGGTCACCGTCGCGCAGGCGGTAGTCGTCGGGGATGCCGTGCACGACGGCGTCGTTGACGGAGACGCAGATCACCGCGGGGAAGGGGGTGGGGGCGAAGGAGGGCTGGTAGCCCAGGAACGGAGAGCGCGCCCCGGCCTTGGTCAGGACGGTGCGGGCGGCTTCGTCGAGCTCGCGCAGGCGAACTCCCACGGCTGCCGCTTCGCGGGCGGCCGCGAGGGCGTGGGCCACGACGCGTCCGGCTTCCCGCATCGTCTCCAGTGCTGTGTCGGTCTTGATCTCCACCATGTGTCGTGACTCCCTGCGATGCGATGCTACCCAATACTTATACCGGTATTAGTATCACGGGTATGGTGAGAGTTCCTTTGAGTCCGCGAGAGCGGCAACGCGGAGAGCAGTTCGGTGCCCTGCTCCGCCAGGCCCGCGGCGACCGCAGCATGGTGGATGTGGCAGCCGCGG
Source organism: Streptacidiphilus sp. MAP12-16 (assembly GCF_041262165.1). Lineage (NCBI taxonomy): Bacteria > Bacillati > Actinomycetota > Actinomycetes > Kitasatosporales > Streptomycetaceae > Streptacidiphilus > Streptacidiphilus sp. MAP12-16. The sequence goes on along the minus strand of NZ_JBGCBY010000020.1, from coordinate 135,734 downwards.
CCGGGGTGTCCGCGGAGACACTCCGCAAGATCGAGACCGGCCGGGCCCCGACCCCGGCCTTCTTCACCGTGGCGGCCCTGGCCCACGCGCTGGAGCTGTCGCTGGACAGCCTCGCCGCCGCCTGCGCGGAGGATGCCGAAGGCGGTGGACAGGCCATGTCGGCGTGACCGTCAGGAGACCTGCCCGTCTGACCGGAAGGCGGATGTTCCTGATGTGGCACGGGGGTGCCGACCTTCGCCGCACAGCACCAGATCGCCGCTGTCCTCTCGGCACGGCTCGGACTCTCAGGTCAACCCCCGAAGGACTTCGAGAGCCGACCACTCAGTCGGTGGAGCGAGGGTCGGCCCGGCCGATACGGCCGGAGCCGGTCGCAGCGGAGGGGCCGGCCCGGCGGATCAGGGCTTGAGGATGAGCTTGCCCGTGGTCTGGCCGGTCTCCAAAAGACGGTGGGCCTCGGCCGCCTCGGCGAGGGGCAGCGTCTGAGTCGCCGGCGTGCGCACCTCGCCCGAAGCGACCCATCCCACCAGGCGCTGCAACGCCTTGCCCGCCTCCGGCAGGCGGTGCTCGAACCAGATGCCCAGGTTGAAGCCGATCAGGGACTGGCTGGGAGCCGGGTCGTACAGCAGCGGAGCCAGTGCGGCCGGGTCCAGGCCCTCGGTGGTTCCACCGACAGAGCCCAGGACGACCAGACGTCCGAACGGAGCCAAGGCGCGCAACGTCTGGGCCAGGCGGGCCGGGCCCGACATCTCCAGCGCGCCGTCCACCCCTACACCGCCCGTCAGTTCCCGCACCTCTTCCGGCCAGTCATCCCGGGTGTAGTCGATGGCGTGGTCGGCCCCGAGGTCGAGTGCGATCTGACGCTTGGCCGGAGTGCTGGCCCCCGCGATCACAGTGTCGGCGCCGAGGAGCTTTGCGATCTGCACGGCGTACTGGCCGACGCCCCCGGCCGCGGCCGGGATGAACACGCTCTGGCCCTTTCCGAGCCCGATGAGCTCGGTGAGGACGACGGTCGCCGCCAGTCCCGCGACCACGATCCCTGCCGCGGCGTCGGAGCCGAGCCCTTCAGGGATCGGGATCACGCTCGGGGTGTAGGCAAGCGCCAGCTCCGCGTATCCGCCGGAGCCGTCGGCACCGACGGTACCGAATACCTTGGTGCCGACCGCCGGGCCGTCCACACCGGGCCCGAGGGCGACGACGGTGCCCGCCACCTCGGCGCCCGGCACGAAGGGCGACGGCGTGGCCGCCGGGTAGACGTCGCCGCGGCGGCGCATGACGTCGGAGAAATTGACCGCAGCGGACTCCACGCGGATCAGTACCTCGGCCGGCCCCGGCTGCGGGTCGGGGAGCTCTACCAGCCGCAGCACCTCAGGGCCGCCCTGCTCGGTCATCTGGATTGCCTTCATCGCTCTACCTCACATCGATTGCGGATGATCTTGAATGGGATGAGAAACCAGCTCATGGCTCGTGCCGCGAGATCACTCCTGGGGAGCGACCGGGACTGTTCATCGTGTGGGCCGACCGCAGGGACTCGAACGGCGACAGCGCCTGCCCGATCGGGTGACCGCGGCCATGAGGCCTCGACCTGGATCGCGCCGTCGGCCAGCAGGGCGATTTGGCCCACATCACGTCCTTCCACCGCACAGGCCGACAGGAGGCCGAGCCCATTAGCTGTTCTAGACAGCATAATGCTGGCGGTCGGGACTTTATTCCAGAGAGACGGAGAACTTTGAGGAGTGTAGGCTGTCATCCATGGGAAATCGGTCTCCCAGCAGAACCTATGTGACCTGGACAGCAAACTTGCCGACGCAAGACCGAGTACTGCCCGGAACGCTCCAGCGCTGCAGCAGCGACTCACACCTGCCGGTGACTCCTCATCACGCGGCGGGGCCCGCCAGCCGGCGCGAACCGGTCCGAAGCTGCAGAACGGCTAGGATGATCCATGACCTCACGACAGCCCGGACGCGGAGGCGCCCCCTCCGCCACCGCGGCCAGCAGCGGCCCCATAAGCAACGCTCTGATCCGGGTAACGCGGCTTCACGTCATGCACGCCAGGCAGTTGTTCCGGGCCGTCGGACTGCACCCCGGCCACGAACTGCTCCTGATGCACCTGTGGGATACCGGACCCCAGCGGCAGGCGGACCTCGCCGTGGTCTTCGACACGGACTCGGCTGCGATGACCCGCACCGTGCAACGGCTCGAGCGGGCCGGGTTCGTCCGCCGTCGGCCCGATCCGAACGACGGGCGAGCCACGCTGGTGGAGACCACCGCCGCCGGCAATGGACTACGACGCTCGGTGGAGCAGCTGTGGGCGCGACTCGAAGCGATCACGACCGCTCAGATGACACCCGCACAGCAAAAGGCACTACTGGACGGGCTCGAACAGGTCGAAAACAACCTGGCCGTCGGTCACAGCTCCCCAGAGCACGAGCCCATCCGGTCCCAGGGCGGCCGTGCCGGTGGCAATTGATCATCTGGCCTGGTCGAGCGGTATAGCGCTGCTGCGGGCAGCCGGGGCATTCAGCTATCCCGGCGGGGTTGGACAAGGATGTAGCGGGTGCGTCCGGCACGGTAGAGCAGCGCGTCCCAGCCCGCCTGCCTGAGGATCTCGGCGCAGCGCCCGAGTGCTTCGTCGCCGGCGTCGATCGGGCGTTCCCCGCGCCGGTGCCGCCACACCCCACGCACCAGCGCAGGAGTGTCCAAGGTGAGCTGGACTCCGGTGTGGTCCACGGCGCCGTGCTCGTCGAGCGCGCAGAACGAGGTGTCGGCAGCTTCGAGGGCCAGGCCGACGGCCTGGAGGAGGCGGTTCCTCTCCCAGGCCGCGGGCAGCTCCGGATGCTCGGGCTGGGTGAGGAGGCGGATCTGTCGCAGCGACTCCCATGCCTGCGCGACCTGCTGCCGTCGCCCTTCGCCGATCGCGTTGTCGAGCTCGTGCCCGGTCCGCGCGACGAACCCTGATTCCCTGGTCATGACGCCGGTCTACCGTTCCTGCTCGGGAGCACGAGATCTGTGATTCACGATGATCCTCCAACCGGTGAGGCCCGGTCAGATGGATTCAGAGCAGCACGGCCTGCCCGGGCAGCGCGCCCCTCGCCCGGCAGCCCCGGCCGCGACCAGTTCGGCGAGCGAGGTGGTGAACAGGTGAGCGCGCGTGTGCGAGCAACGTCGGTCAGCAGCCGGGCCAGCAGCAAGCTCGTGACGACGACTACGTCCATCGCGCGGCGCCGGCACGGGTGCTGCAGGTCGAAGCCGCGATCAGGGCGGCCAGCCCGTGGGAGGGCATACCAGGACCTTCAGCGTGTCGGGGGCATCAGGGATGCCGACTCCGGAAAGACTCTCCCCGAAGCCGTTGCCCATCCCGCAGGAGCTGGCCATGACCGTGTCGCAGCAGCCCGACGAAGCCGACCCGGGCACCAGCACCGCCACCTTGTACGACGCCTTCCTGGCCACGGCCAACCAACTCATCGCCCGCTACAGTCACCTGGCAGAGAGCGCCACCACCGAGCACGACCACGACGCCTGGTGGCGCAGGAGCATGCAGGTCCGCGACGACAGGCAAGCCGTACCCGCCCACGATCGCGCCCAACTCACCGCCCACACCACCCTCTGGACCACCGAACTCACCAAATTGCGCGCGAACAGCCCCAGCTGACGGCCGCCCACCGAGCCCGGAGCCGGTCCTGTCCAACAAGGCCCCGAGGCCTTCCCGCACCGCGGCCACGGCGCACAGGACAGGCCTGGGTCTCCATGTCCTGCGCGCCGGCGGTGCACGCGCCCAGAACATGGAGGCAGCCCTACCGCCCAGGGGCACGGCAGGGCCTTCCGCAGATCGTATCGGCCGAATCCGCAACGCCGACAAGCGGACTTCCAAAGCCCCATCGGCCCGGCGACCGGCTTCCCCGAAGCCGACCGTGCCGCAGCGTTCCTCTGCCGGTTGACCGCCTCAGTCTGATTGCCCGCTACTGGTCGCGCCGACCTGGGCTGCGAGATGGGCAATTTGGGTGAGGCTCCGCTGCGGGCTCGGCCAGCGCGTCTACCAGGAGGTGTACGGTCAGAATGCCTGGCACGACTTCCTGCGCGAGGAGCACGGTATGTGCGTCGATGAATCTCCGCAGCACAATCCGCACCGACTCCTGCACGACGTGGGACCGGTTGAGGTACTCAACCTCGAACCGGTCGATGCCGTCACGGTGACAACGCTGATGGACAACTCGTTGGATCTGTTCATGCCCGACCAGGGGCCGGCCCACCGGGTAGGCCCACAGCCGCGGCCCGCTCGGCGATGTTCGGTGATGACCGACCGTGAGGTCCCAGACGCCCTGATCGCCGAACACGGATTCTCGATGCTGGTCACCATCTCCAAAGCCGGGCACGAGCATCGGGTGCTGTTCGACGCCGGTGCCAGCCCCGACGGGGTCGTGGAGAACATGCGTCGCCTGGACGTCGATCCATCCTCGATCGAGGCGATCGTCTGTAGCCACGGGCACTTCGACCACACCGCCGGCCTGGACGGACTGCTGCGCGTCCTCGGCCCGACCGGTATGCCGGTGCTCATCCATCCACATTTCTGGCGCCGTCGCCGCGCGGTATTCCCCGGACGTGAGCCCTTCGAGCTACCGACCACCAGCGCGACCGCGCTGCGAGAGGTCGGCTTCGACATCATCGAGAACCAGCAACCAAGCTTCCTGCTCGACCGATCCGTCCTGATCACCGGCGAGGTGCCACGCGTCAGCGGCTACGAGCCGGGCTTCCCGATCCAGCAGGCCTGGATCGATGAGGTCTGGCAGCCCGACCCGCTCGTCCTCGACGATCAAGCGCTCATCGTCAACGTCCGCAGCAAGGGACTGATCGTGATCACCGGCTGCGGCCACGCCGGCGTGGTCAACATCAGCCGCTACGCCCGGCGACTGACCGGCGAGCAGCCGCTGCACGCACTGCTCGGTGGGTTCCACCTCAACGGGCCGCTGTTCGAACCCCTCATTCCGCGTGTGCTCGATGACCTCGCCCTGCTCGATCCCCAGGTGCTCGTCCCCGCACACTGCACCGGCTGGCGGGCCCAGCACGCTATGGCCGCCCGATTTGGCGAGGCCTTCGTGCCCAACAGCATCGGCACGCGGTTCACCTTCTGAGCCAGTCCGCAGCCGAGATCTGATGGCAGATCGCCTGGTGGGGCGCTACTCCCCGTCCCGCACATGAGCCGCAGGAGCGAGCCCGAACGAATGATCGCCATCGGCTCGCCCCCCCGGCGTCGTGGCTGCAGCACGGGGCCGTGCGGCTGTCGATGCCAGGGCTCAGCGGCCGTAGCGCTGGCGCAGCGAGCGTCGGGAGTGGACGTCGAGTCTCCGGAAGACCTTGCGCAGGTGGTAGTCGACGGTGTGGGCGCTGAGGAACAGTTGCGCGGCGATCTCGGCGTTGGTGGCCCCGGACGCCGCCAGGTGCGCGACCCTGGCTTCCTGGGCGGTCAGTTCGTCGTCCCGGTGCTGGAAGTCCCGCGGCTGGTGAGGGTCTCCGGCTGCGGACAGCTCCTGGGCGGTGCGGGCGGCGAAACCGTGGGCGCCCATGGCGTCGAAGAGGTCGAGGGCGATCCGCAGTTGGCGTCGGGCCTCTTTGGTGCGCTTCTCTCGTCGCAACCACTCTCCGTAGAGTTGGTGGCTGCGGGCGCGGTGGCCCGGTCCGCGGGTGTTCTCGTGGTGGTCGATGGCCGTCAGGTAGAGCTGCTCCGCTTCTTGTGCCACTTCGCAGGTCACCGCCTGTGCGCGGGCAAGGTCGCCCAGCAGGCCCGGCACCGGGGTTCGCCTGGCGAGGTGGGCGAGGTCCTCGCGCAGGGTCGCGGCTTTCCGGTTTTCGCCGCAGCGGATGGCTGCCTCAACCAGGTCCACGATCGCGAACTTGAGTTGGCAGCCGTCCCCCATGCGGGGCTCGAGGCTGAGAAGGGCGTCGCGATAGCGCCCTTGGCCGAGGGCGAGGATGCATCGTGCGTAGTCTCGGTAGACCAGTTGGTAGCCCTGGCCTGTCCGGGTGGCGTGCTCCGCAACGGCGTCCAGGAGTTCGGCGGTCGGCTCGGCCTGCCCGCGCCAGGCGGCGATCAGCATGGTGCCGAGGTGGAGTTCGGAGCCGCGGGCCTCCTCCAAGGCGGCACGCTGGTCGAAGTAGCGCTCCGATTGGGCCAGATGTCCGGCGATGAGTTCGGACAGGGCGTTGTAGCTGAGGGCGAGGGTGAGCGGGATGACGGAGCTCTGGTGCCTGGCTTCGGACTCCATGCGCTGCACGAGCTCGTGGAACGTCACGTCGTCTCCGAGCATGGTGGCGTGGAAGCAGGCAGCGGCCAGCAGTTGGAAGAACTCCGGAGCCGTCGCCTGCTCGCCGGCCGCGGCCGTGATGGCCGCTTTGAGGAGCGGTGTGGCGCGGTCGAGCCCCTCCAGGTGGAGTGCGGTGTCGGCCTCGAGCATCAGGTCACCGGCACGGACAGGTTCCCCTGGGGGTAGAGGGAGGGATCGGACGGCCTCGGCCACGCTGAGGCGGGTGGCACCTTGAGGAGCGAGGGACTCACTGATCTGCGCCTGGACCAGCGCTTCCACCAGGATGTCGCGGGCCGTGCGGATGTCGGTCGGGCCCAACTCCCGTGCTGCCGCGAGCAAGGCGGCGGTGGCTTCGCCGGGCGCGCCGGCCAGCCGGTGGACGCGGGCCTGCACGCGCAGCGCCATCCCGCGCTGACGTTGGTCGTTGATCAGGGCGTTTGCCTCGTCGAGCTGTGCCTGGGCGAGGCCCGGGGATCCGGCGACGACGCTGGCCTCTGCCGCCTGCAGGAGGCGTCGGGTCCGGTCTGGGGAGGCGGGAGTGAGTACGGCCGCGCGAGCGAGCAGGCTGGACGCGCTGGTCCAGCCGCCGCGGTCCCGGGTCCGCGCGGCGGCGAGTTCGAGTTCGGCGGCCACCGCTTCGTCGGGCCCGGTGGCGGCTGCGGCCAGGTGCCAGGCGCGTTGGTCGGCGTTGCCGAGGTCTCCGGTGGCGGTGGCGAGCGCGGCGTGGACCTGAACGCGCGCGGCGAGGGTGGCGCCGTAGTAGAGCGCTGAACGAATCAGCGGATGCCGGAACTTGACGTTGTCGCGGACGATCAGGAGGTTGCGCTCTTCGGCGGCGGCGGCGTCGCTCGCGTCGAAGTCGAGTTCGGAGCCGGCCCGCCACAGCAGGGTGGGGCTGTTGGTGGGGTCTGCCGCTGCGGTCAGGAGCAGCGTGCGTGTCCGGGGTGGCAGCGTCATCGCCTCGCGCAGGTATCCGCGTTCGAGGGCGTGGCCGACCGGAATTGGATCGGGCAGGGGGACCTCACCGGTCAGTTGCTCCGGTCGCAGTTCTCGGGCTACCTCGATGAGAGCCAGCGGGTTTCCGCCCGTCCCGGCGACGATGCGCGCGCTGACATCCGGGTGTACGGCGGTGCCGACGGCGGATTCCAGCAGCCGTGCGGCCGCATCGGCGGTGAGCCTGTCCACGGCGAGTGTGGGCAGGTCCGCGAGCGGATCAGTCCGGCCGCCCGGCTCCCGGGCGGCGAACACCATCGCGGCGGAGTCCGCGTACAGGCGGCGAGCTGCGAACATCAGGACTTCGGCGGATTCCCGGTCGATCCAGTGAGCGTCGTCGACCAGGACCAGAAGCGGCCGGGGGTCGCTTCTGGTGCCGACCAGGGCCAGCGTTGCCAGGGCGACGAGGAAGCGGTCCGGGGGCGCGCTGGCCCGCTCCATCCCGAACACCCGGCCGAGGACCTTGCGCTGCGGTTCGGGGATCTTGGCAATGCGTCCCAGGTGCGGCAGCAGCAGTTGATGCAGCCCGGCGTAGCTGAGTTCCGCCTCCGATTCGACGGCGTCGAACCGCATCACCTCGAACTCCGGGTCAGCGGTGCGGTGGACGTAGTCCAGGAGCGCGGTCTTGCCGGATCCAGGTTCGCCGCGCAGCAGGACCGCTGCTGCCATTCCCTGTCGGGCGCGATCGAGCACGGCACGCAGCTCGGTGCATTCGTCGTTCCGCCCGAACAGCTCATCCACGCGACGTCGTCCTCGTGCCGAAGAGTGATGCCCTGCCCGGTTGGCCGGAGCAGGGGATCTGGTCTCGTCCATCTTGCCCAGCCGTGGTGGGATCCTGCTGCATCTGCTGGTGCACACGCCGGGCGGACGGCGCCGTCAGGCAGTGGGTCGCTTCGGAGCATCCATGTCGCCTGGCCGGCCAGTAGCGTCGACGTTCTCCGTACTGGGGGAACTGGTCTATCCGCGAGTGGCCACGATCCGGCGGGCGGAGAGCCACAGGGTGTACGGGTTGTCCCGGTCTCCGTGCAGCTTCAGCATCTCGGCGACGATCCCTTCCACGGTGTCCTGCTCGGAAGCCACACGGGCATCACTATGACGTCCTGCGGTTCCGGGACCACGTCGCATGCAGCGTAGCGGGCGGTGGCGTCGAGCGGCTGGCCGCAGGACGCGTGCGTGAACACCCGGCGGGGCTCGCGGTCGTCGGCCGCGTAGGACTCGCCCCAGGAACGCAGGGCGTACAGGGGCGGCCACAGGGTCTTTCCCCTGTCCGTCACCTCGTACAGGTGGCGCCCGCCGTGCTGAGGGTCAGGCCGACGTTCGAGCAGGCCCGCCTTGACCAGGGCAGACAGCCGCGCGCTCAACACGGTTCGCGGCGCGTCGAGGTGCGCGGAGAAGTCGTTGAAGCGGCGGACGCCGTAGAAGGCGTCACGCATGACCAGCAAGGTCCAACGCTCCCCCACGACTTCAAGGCACGGGCGAGCGAGCAGTCCTGCTTCTCGTAGGTACTTGGCAACACACCGTCATGGAACCACACGAAGTCGCTTTGGTCCGATGATTGAACCTTGCCTTCGTTCGCGACGCGGCCGGCGCCACCGGACGCAAGATCGAGCACCTGTCGGATGGCCCGTAGGGATCCGGGCCGTCTTGTTGACCTCACAGCGCGGGCCCTACGCACCCGTCCGCGCGGACTACGTGCGCTGCGGGATCTCTTGGTCGCCCACGTGAGGGATGCTCGCTACACGGCGAAGTCCGCTTCACCATCCAGTTCACATCGCACAGCGAGGATTGATCGCATGCCCATGATCGACGTCTACGCCGCCAAGGGTCTGATCAAGGACCGCAAGGCGCTGGCCCAGGAGCTCGCCCAGGCGATCATGCGCTGGGAGAAGGTCCCGGTCATCCCGTTCTTCACGGACAACACGGCCGCCTTCGTCCACGAGCTGGACGCGGAGAGCTTCTCCAGCGCCGGCGGCAGCACCGACCACGTGCGGGTCGCCGTTACCACCAACGCCGGCGCGCTCAACCGTGAGCAGCAGCTCGGCCTGGTCAAGGAGATCTCCGAGCTGGTCGCATCCGCCGCTGGGGACCCCTCGCTGGCTGAGCGCACCTGGGTGGCCCTGACCGAGGCGGTCCCCGGAGGCTGGGGCATCGGTGGCCACTCCTACACCAACGAGGAGCTCGTCCAGCACGTTCGCGAGCTGCTGGCCAAGGCCTGACCTCTGGAACGGGGCCACCGGCCCACCAGCCCCGCGGCGCCGCAGCCCGGACCCGACCGCGCTGCCACGCACGTCAGCTCCCGCGATCGCCAGGCCTTCACCGAGCTGCACCGGGATTCCGCCGCCACAGCAGGGGCCGTCCCGCAGACCGGCGCCGGCGACGACAACACGCAGCAACCCGTGAAACGAGGTGTCGGACGATGAGGATCGAGGGAGCGGTCGCCCTGGTGACCGGTGCGAACCGCGGGATCGGGCTCGCCTTCTCGCGCGCCCTGCTGGCCCGGGGCGCCGCCAAGGTGTACGCGGGGGTCCGCCAGCCCGTGGAGTTCAACCTGCCCGGGCTGGAACCGGTGCGACTCGACGTCACCGACCACGGCCAGGTCGAGGAGGCCGCGGCACTGGCGTGCGACGCGAACATCGTCATCAACAACGCCGGCATCCAGGCCGGGCCCGGTCTGCTGGACGGCTCGTTCGAGGGCGCGCGGCGGGAGATGGAGGTGAACTACCTGGGCGTGTGGGCCGTCTCGCGGGCGTTCGCGCCCGTGCTCGCCGCAAACGGTGGCGGAGCCCTGGTGAACATGCTGTCGGTGGCGTCGTGGAGGGCGAACAACCGATTCCCGGGCTACGCCGCGTCCAAGGCCGCGGAGTGGTCACTGACGAACGCGTTGCGTGTCGGCCTGCGCGAGCAGGGGACGCTGGTCGTGGGCGTTCACGTCGGCTATGTGGACACCGACGCCACCGTGGGGGTGAACGCGCCGAAGGCGGCGCCGACCGAGGTGGCCGCCAAGACGATGGACGCGATCGAGCGCGACGAGCCGGAGGTGCTCGTCGACGAGGCCGCACGGCGGGTCCGTGCCGCGCTGTCCGGGCCCTTGGACCTGCTGTACCCGGCGACCTGAGCGGGCGACCGACAGACTGACCCGAACAGCTGTGAGGTGGAGCCATGAACCCCGACTCCGACTTCGACGTCGTCGTCCTGGGAGCCGGGCCGGGCGGCTACGTGGCCGCAATCGCTGCGCCCAGCTGGGCCTGCGCACCGCACCGTGTCCCGCGCCTGGATGGGAACCTGAAGGGGAAGCAGTGCCAGCGGGGGCGCCATCAGCCGCGGAACAGGACGGGAACAGGACGCTGGAGGATCGCATGGACAGCGATGTAGTCATCGGATACGACGGGAAGCCGCGCTGCGACTGGGCCGGGACGGGCGACACCGCGCTTGCCCGCTACCACGACGAGGTGTGGGGAACCCGCACCCACGACGAGTCCGCGATGTTCGAGGCCCTCACCCTCGGCCTGTTCCAGGTCGGACTGAGCTGGCGGATCGTGTTCGGCAAGCGGGACGCGTTCCAGACGGCGTTCCGCAGCTTCGACGTCACCAAGGTGGCCTCGATGACCGGCCGGGACGTCGACCGGCTGGTGGAGGACCCCTCGATCATCCGCAACCGCGCCAAGATCCAGGCCACCATCGAGAACGCGCGCACCATGCTGTCCGCGTCGCCTGACCTCCCGGCCCTCGCCAAGTCCTACGAGGTCGATCGCAAGCGAGCACCCCGATCCCTCGCCGAACTGCCCACCGTCACGCCGGACGCGGAGGCCTTCTCCAAGCGGTTGAAGTCTCAGGGCTACCGCTTCATCGGGCCTACGAGCGTGTACGCGTTCATGCAGAACGTGGGCGTGGTCAACGACCACATCCACGGGTGCATCCGGGCCGTCGACTACCACGCCACGGCCCGGAGCCGCTGAAGACCGGGATCCGCGGCGGGTTGGCCGCGGTGCGGCCGCCGCTTGGTAGCTCCCGTCGGAATGGCAGCTGGGCCCGCGGGCGCGGGCTGTCGCCGCCCGCCGGGTCGCCCCCCGTGTCGCCGCCCGCCGGGGAGGGCCGGGCAGGCCGGTCAGTTGTGCCGGGCAGGCCGGTCAGTTGTGGAGCTGGGAAACCTGGTGGACCTGCGAGCGACGTGGGTTCGAGCGACCGCGCCCGGGGCTCGCGTGTCCTCGACCCAACCGTCCGAGGGCCCTTGTCGGCTCCGGGCGGCTTCGGCGGAAACGTGTCGGCTCCGCGCGGTTGCGGTGGAAACGCCCCTCACCGGGGCCCGCGCACCCGCTGCCGTGGACTACTGCCGGGAGAGGCTCTCGGCCTCCCCCGGTCGTGCTCACTTCGCGACGGCCTGAAGGGCGGTGAGGATCACCTGGGTCACTTCGTCCGAGCGCGAGAGGGCAATGGCGTGGGAGCCGCCCTCGACCACGGTCACGGTCGCCCCGACCCGCTGCGCCGCGGCCCGCTCCGCGTCCGGGTTGATGGCGTGGTCAGCCCCGGCGACCACGAACCAGCTGGGAACGTTCTTCCAGCCGGGCTCCACAGCGAGCGGCTCCCCGAAAGCCGTGTCGGTCGCCGGTCGCTGGGTCGCGTTCATGATGGCGGCCTGCTCGGCCGGCAGGTCCGCGCAGAACACCGAGTGGAAGTGCTCGGGCTGGATGTAGAACTCGGTCCCGGTTCCGTCGCCCAGCGGAAAGGCCTTCGGCAGCAGGGAGGAGTCCAGCTCGGCCGGGGCGAACGCCGCGTTCGACCCGAGGGTGGACATGCCCTTGTCGATACCGAAGGAGGCGACGTAGACCAGGCCCTTGACGTTGTCGGCCTTGGAGGAGGCGTAGGTGATGACGGGGCCTCCGTAGGAGTGCCCAACCAACAGGACCGGCCCGTCGATCTGGGACACCACGCTCGCGGTGTACTCCCCGTCGGCGGTCAGTCCGCGCAGCGGGTTGCTCGGCGCTACCGAGGCGACGCCCGCCTGGCTCAGCCGGTCGATGACCTTGGCCCAGCTGGAGGCGTCGGCGAAGGCACCATGGACCAGGACCACGGTGAATGAGGGTGCCTGTGAAGTCATGATCTGCTCTCCTCTTTCCCATCGTGTGCGGTCGCGCCGGCCCGGGCCGGCGCGACCGCCAAGGATGCTGACGGTGAGACGGGGCCACGCGGTGCGGCCCGGCTGACATGGCGGCCGGTCGTGCCATGTTCCGTGGCATTCGCGTGGCACTCGCGTGCCTGCGCCGGTCCCCGGACGGCTGCCTGGGCCACCCGGGCTGCCAGGGACCAGCCATGAGGTCGCCTACGAGACCACCATTCGCCGGGTGGACTGCCGTGTCATCCCGTGCGGCACGTAGTAGCGGCGGCTACGCGACCACGCGTGGCCAGTTCGGACAGCGATCGGGAATCACCTGCTCCAGATCTGCGAGTGAGGTATGCGAACGTCCGCTTGGATGTCCCATCCTCCAGGTAGCGCCGCAGGATCCGGCCGATGGCATCGGTGACCGACCGACGATGGGCGGGCGCGTCCGGACACGGCGCACGGGCAGGTCGGAGAAGTCGCTGTGTGCGGTGCCTTCGACGATGAGCCAGCGCTTCCAGCCATCGTCGCGGCGGCGAAGCCGCGGAGGAACGATCGTCGTCTGACAGGACTCGCCTGATTTCCCCCCGGCTTGACGCATGCCGATATCGGAATATGATGGCGGTCATGGCACGAGCAGCGACGACGTCAGATGTCTTCAACGCGATCGCCGAGCCGCAGCGCCGGGAGATCCTGCTGCTGCTGCGGGCGGGTGAGCGGCCGGTGACCGAGCTGGCCCGGGAGCTGGGGATGACCCAGCCGAGCGCGTCCAAACACCTGCGGGTACTCCGGGAGGTCGGGCTGGTGCGGGACCGCAACGCAGGCAAGCAGCGCCTGTACGGCCTTGATGCCCGCGGGCTGCGACCGGTCCACGAGTGGACCGGTGGGTTCGAACGATTCTGGAACGAGAGCTTCGACCGGCTGGGCGCGTACGTGCAGGACCTGAAGCAGGCAAGGCAGGAGGAGTAGCTGATGAGAGCGACGGGACGAGGAGCGCCGATGAAGTCCGCGACGGACGACCGCGAGATCGTCATCTCCCGGGTCATCGACGGCCCACGGGAGCTGGTGTTCGAGGCGTTCACCGAGGTCCGGCACCTGTCGCGGTGGTGGGGGCCGGAGGGGTTCACCACCACCACGCGGGCGTTCGAGTTCCGCGTCGGCGGGGAGTGGGACTTCATGATGCACGGACCGGACGGGACGGACTACCAGGAGTGGATCTCCTGGACCGAGATCGCCCCGCCGGAGCGGATCGCGCTGCGCCACGGTGAGTCCCGCGGCGACCCCAACGCCTTCGAGTCGACCCTCACCTTCGCGCCGGACGGCGCGGCGACCCGGATCGAGATGCGCACCGTGTTCCTCACCAAGGAGCTGCGCGACGAGGCTGTCGAGAAGTACCACGCGATCGAGGGCGGCCGGCAGACCCTGAGCAACCTGGCTGCCTACGTCACCGAGATCGTCCGGAAGGGAGCGGAGGGCTGATGGCCGGGAAGGTGTTCTTCAGCGTGTCGATGTCGCTGGACGGGTTCATCGCGCCCGAGGAGCGCACGGACGCCCCGGACGTGCAGCGCTGGACGGCGCAGTGGATGGAACTGCAGCAGTGGATTTTCCCGCAGCGGTTCTTCCGGGAGAACCTGAAGCTCGGCGAGGGCGGCGAGGAAGGACGGGACAACGACATCGCGAGGGAGACGTTCGAGCGCACTGGCGCGAGCGTGATGGGCAAGCGCATGTTCGACCTCGGCGAGCAGGCGTGGCCGGAGGAGGCGCCGTTCCACACGCCGGTCTTCGTCGTGACGCACGAGAAGCGTGACCCCTGGGAGCGGCCGGGCGGGACCACCTTCCACTTCGTCAACGAGGGCATCGAGACCGCGCTCGACCTGGCCCGCGAGGCCGCCGGCGACCGCGACGTCCGCATCGCGGGCGGCGGCGCGACGATCCTGGACTACGTGAACGCCGGCCTGATCGACGAGTTCTCGATCGCGCTGTCACCCGTGCTGTTCGGCTCCGGGATCCGCCTGTTCGAGGGCGTGGACGCGTCCCGCGTGGCCCTGCAGCCGGTCCGCGCCGAGCCCTCCCCGAGGGTGACGCACCTGACCTACACCGTCCGGGAGCGGTAGCCATGAAGCTGGCTGGGACGCGGCGCCGCCGAGCTCCTGGCCATCGCCGAGGACCTTGCGCCACCACGACATCGATCTCGAACCCCACACCGGCCCCCTCCAAGGGGTCTACGACCCCTCCGGGCCCGGCGCCGCCCTGTTCGCCTTGGTCGCCCACGACGACATGGCCGACTACGCCCGCGCCCTGGAATCGGGGCTGCTTTCCGTGTTGGCCGCCCGCGACTGCTCCGCGCGTCCCGGGATGGCGGCCAGCGCCTGCGCCGGGGGCTCGGCGCCTACTGCGGGGTAGTGAACATGCGCTGGTTGGCGAGTTCGCGCCGGGAGTGCACGTCGAGTTTCCGGAAGACCTTGCGCAGGTGGTAGTCCACCGTGTGCGCGCTGAGGAACAGCTGGGCGGCGATCTCGGCGTTGGTCGCTCCCGCGGCCGCGAGATGGGCGACCCGGGCCTCTTGAGCGGTCAGCTGATCCCCGGTGCCCGCGGTGTCGCGCGGTTCCACGGGGTCCCCCGCGGCGGACAACTCCCGGGCCGTGCGGGCGGCGTAGCCGTAGGCGCCCATCTCTTCGAACAGCTGGTGGGCGGTGCGCAGTTGACTGCGGGCTTCTTTGGTGCGCCGCTCGCGGCGCAGCCACTCGCCGTACAGCTGGTGGCTGCGCGCCCGCCGACCCGGTCCGCGGGTGTTGCGGTGGTGCTCGATGGCCTCAAGGTAGAGCTGTTCCGCCTGCTCGGGGGCGTCGCACGTCAGGGCCCGGGCGCGGGCGAGATCGCCGAGCAGGCCGGGCACGGGGGTGCGTTCGGCGAGGCGCCGCAGGCGCTCCGTCAGTTCGGCGGCTCTGTCATCCATGCCGCATCGGGCGGCTGCCTCGACCATGTCGACGACTGCGAACTTGAGCTGGCAGACCTCTCCGATGCGGTCCTTGAGGCTGAGGTAGGCCTCCTGGTAGTGGCTCTGGCTGAGTTCGACGACGGCGTTCGCGTAGTCGCGGAAGACCAGTTGGTAGCCCTGGCCGGTGCGGGCGGCGTGTTCGTCGACGGCCTTCAGCAGCTGGCCGGCGGTGTCCACCTCGCCGCGCCAGGCCGCGACCAGCAGGGCACCCAGGTAGATGGTGGCTCCGCGGGCTTCTTCCAGCGCCGCGCGCTGGTCGAAGAAGCGCTCCGCCTCCGCCAGATGTCCGGCGATGAGCTCGGACAGCGCGCTGTGGCTGAGCGCGAGCGCCATCGGGATCACGGTTCCTTGGCGGCGGGCTTCGGTCTCCATCCGGCGGGCGAGTTCGTGCAGGGCGATGTCGTCGCCGAGGATGGTGGCGTGTGAGCAGGCCGCGGCCAGCCAGGGGAACAGTTCCGCGGCCGTGGAGTTCTCGCTGCTGGCCGCGGCGATCGCTTCCTTGAGCAGCGGTGTCGCCGCTGCCAGTCCCTCCAGGTGGAGTGCCGTGTCGGCCTCGAGGATCACATCGCCCGTCGTTGCCTGCACGTGTTGCGGCAGGGGAAGAGCGCGAACGGCTTCGGCCACGCTGCGGCGGGTGGCGCCACGAGGCGCCAGGGCGTCGCTGATCTGGGCCTGGACGAGGGCCTCCACGAGTACGTCCCGCGCCAGGCGGATGTCGACGGGGCCCAGTTCCCGCGCGGCTGCAAGCAGCGCGTTGGTGGCTCGGGCCGGCTCGCCCATGAGTCGGTGGACGTGGGCCTGGGCGCGCTGGATCTGGCCGTTGTGCCGCCGGTCGGCGCGGTAGGCGGCGGCTTCGTCGAGCAGGGCCTGGGCGCGGCCCGGAGAGCCGGCCATCGCGCTGGATTCGGCGGCGGCGAGGAGGCGACGCGAGCGGGCGGGCAGGTCGGCGGTCAGCGTGGCGGCGTGCGCGAGGAGGGTGGAACTGCCCGTCCAGCCGCCGCGGTCGCGCGTGCGCTCGGCGGCCTGCTCGAGCTCTGCCGCGACCTTCTCATCGGGCTCGGTGGCGGCCGCTGCCAGGTGGAAGGCCCGCAGTTCGGCGTTGCCCAGGTCGCCGGTGACGGCGGCCAGAGCGGCATGGACGCGGGTGCGCTGGGAGAGGGGCGCGCCGTAGTAGATGGCTGAACGGATCAGCGGGTGACGGAACTTGACGGTGTCCCGGATGGCGAGCAGCTGACGCTCTTCGGCTGCTTCCGCAGCGTCTGCGGCGAAGCCGAGCTCGGCGCCCGCGCGCCAGAGCACGTTGGGGTCGCCGGTGGGGTCGGCCGCGGCGGCAAGCAGGAGGGTGCGGGTCCGCGGCGGCATGGCCGCGACGTCGCTGAGGTAGCTGCGCTCCAGCTTCTGCCCCAGAGGCACGGGGTCGGGCAGCGGGGACTCGCCGCTCAGCTGGTCGGCGTGCAGTTCCCTGGCCGCCTCGATCAGCGCCAGAGGGTTGCCTCCGGTGCTGGCGACGATACGCGAGCCGACATCCGGAGCCAGGGTGCCGTTGACGACGGACTCGAGCAGTTGGCCGGCCGAGACGGGGTCCAGGCTGTCGACCGGAAGCTGGGGCAGGCCGGTCAGCCGTTCGGCATGGGTGGCGCCGTCGCGTGCGGCGAACACGATCGCGGCGGAGTCGGCGTACATCCTTCGCGCGATGAAGCTCAGGACCTCAGCCGAATCGTCGTCCAGCCAGTGGGCGTCGTCCACCAGGCACAGCAGCGGGGGGCCGTCGGCCCGGGAGGCCAGCAGCCCCAGCGAGGCCATCGCGACCAGGAAGCGGTCCGGCGGGGTCTTGCGCCGCTGGAGCCCGAAGACCTGGCTGATCGCGTCGCGCTGCGGCTCCGGCAGCTTGGGGATGCGGCCCAAGAACGGCAGCAGCAGCTGGTGGAGGGCGGCGTATCCGAGTTGCGCCTCGGATTCGACCGCGTCGAAGCGCAGCACCTCAAAGTCCGGCGACGCCGCGCGGTGCACGTAGTCCATCAGCGCGGTCTTGCCGGCTCCTGCGCTGCCCCGAAGAACGACTGCCGCGCTCATCCCGCGCTGGGCGTGTTGGAGAAGGACGCGCAACGTGGCGCATTCGTCGTTCCGGCCGAAGAGCTCGTCCACCCGTCAGCCCACCACGGCCCGAGGACGCCGCGCGCAGGAACGCAGGCGGCCGTCTTCCCGGAACGCCTGAAGGGGGCGACGATCGCCGGCCAAGCTGTATCCTCCTCGACGCGGGATTCTTCCAGCGGGGGCCGTGCCACGCGGACGACGAGCCCACACGGGTCCATTGATGGGACTTAAGTCTCGCCCATCTTGCCCACTCGCGCAGGGCGTCGCACGGCATTGCCGATACAAAGGCGTGTCCGTGGGAGCCGACCACGGTCCTCGCGGTCGCACCGCGAAGACCGGCCCAGTCGTGGTGACCGATGCCATGCGCAACTCGGGCCTGCCCGGCACAGACGGCCCTGGCAACCTCGACGCGGCCGTGCGGGTGGCGGCAAGCCCACTCGCGCAGGGCATAGGCGTGCTCATCGTCGTCGGCGACGAGATCCACCTGGCCCGCGCCGCGCGCAAACGGCACTCCTCGTTCCCAGCGGCCTTCGAGAACACCGGCATCGGTACGCCCCCACCACCGACACCGAGGCTGAAGGCGGCGCCCGCCCCTGGGGCGACTGGCGTAGCAGCGTCACCTGGCTGTGCCTTTTGTGCGGGGTGGGGCCGGGAATCGGGTTCCCGGCCCCACCCGGTGCAGGAGCGCTCAGCTGCTGAAGGCCTGTAGCTCCCACAGCGAGTAGCCGTACTGGGTGGCGCGTGCGGTGCCGTTCATGCGCAGATAGCGGCCGGTGCCGGTGACGTTGAGGGTCTGGGTGCCGCCGGTACCTGTCGTGGTGGAGTAGATCGGCGTCCACGTTGTGCCGTCATTGGACGTCTGGATCTGGAAGGACGTGGCGTAAGCCGTCTCCCAATCGAGGACGACCTGGCAGATGTTCTGCACCGAGCCCAAGTCCACCTGCAACCACTGCGGGTCGGAGAACGCACTGGACCAACGGGTACCAGTGTTGCCGTCCACCGCAGCCTGCGCCGGCGTTCCGACGTTCTCCGTCGACGACGCGGTGGCGGTCTTGTTCAGCGCGACATTGGTCGTCCCACACCCGCCGCCGGTACCGCCAGTTCCCGCGAAGGCCTGCAGCTCCCACAGGGAGTAGCCGTACTGGGTGGCACGCGCGGTGCCGTTCATGCGCAGATAGCGGCCGGTGCCGGTGACGTTGAGGGTCTGGGTGCCGCCGGTACCTGTCGTGGTGGAGTAGATCGGCGTCCACGTTGTGCCGTCATTGGACGTCTGGATCTGGAAGGACGTGGCGTAAGCCGTCTCCCAATCGAGGACGACCTGGCAGATGTTCTGCACCGAGCCCAAGTCTACCTGCAACCACTGCGGGTCGGAGAACGCACTGGACCAACGGGTACCGGTGTTGCCGTCCACCGCAGCCTGCGCCGGCGTTCCGGCGTTCTCCGTCGAGGACGCGGTGGCGGTCTTGTTCAGCGCGATATTGGTCGTCCCACACCCACCGCCGGCCGCGCTCACGACCCAGCTGAAGGCGGCCGATCCGACCGCCCCGGTACTGTCGGTGGCGGTCACTGTCACGTTGGAGGTACCCGCCGCAGTCGGGGTCCCGGAGATCAGCCCGGACGAGGCATTGATCGACAACCCTGCGGGCAGTCCGGTGGCGGCATAGGTCAGCGTCTGACCCGACGCCGAGTCACTCGCGTGCACCTGCACGCTCGCCGCCGTACCCACCGTCGAACTCTGACTGCCGGGACTCGTCACCGTCACCGTGTTTCCGGTGCCGCCACCGCTGGGCACTGTCCACTGCTGCTGGGCGGAGTCGGTGCAGGTCTCGATGTCGAGCCGGGAGGCGGTGTTGCCGCCGGGATCGGTCAGGCACAGCCCGGAACTCGGGTTCAGCAGCTCGCCGTTGGCCTGGTGGGTCCAACCCTGGGCGGCGGTGCCGTTGCACGGATACCAGTCGACGTTGGTGCCGCTGGTCGTCCCGGCGCTCACCACGTCCAGGCAGCCGCCCTGGACCCGGAGGGTGTTGTCGCTGTACGGCGACCACTGCTGGCCCGCGCTTCCGTCGCAGGCGCTCACACCGATCGGGTTACCCTCCGTGTTGAGGGAGTTCTGGTTGGCCAGGCAGAGGCCGTTGATCCCCTTGGACGCGCCGGTCGCGGTGGCGGTCCCGGTGGGGGTGGAGTTGCCGCCCTGCTCGTACACGGCCACATATCCCACGCTCATGGCCCCGCCAGAGGACGTCGCCGCCGTGGGGGTCGCGGAGCCGTAGACCCCGTCCGGGTAGTTGCCTCCCATCGCGAGGTCCCAGATGATGAAGAAGCCGTGGTCAATGGCCTGCTGCCAGGCCGTGGTGCCCACCGACGCCTCGGTGATGGTGCTCTCGACAGTGCCGTCCATCAGGAACTGGAGGGTCTCGGCGCTGGTGTTGGTGCGGTCGATGATGACCGAGTAGGTGTGGTAGCCGGTCTGGCAGGTGGACCCCGCGCCGGGGCAGGCGATCAGCGTGTGTCCGGGGCTGTTCGCCGAGTCGTGGAGGGTCTGGGATGCCTGGTTCAGGCCGTTGACGTCCTCCATCATGTCGATCTCCCCGGACGTGGGCCAACCACCGCCCGCCCGCATCGGGGATCCGAGAGCCCAGAACGCCGGCCAGTAGCCGAGCCCGTTGGCGGGATTGGGCTGCTCGATCGAGGCCGTCATCTCGAGCTTGCCGCCGGCCGGCGCCTGGAAGTCCTCACGGGTGCTCTCGAGCCGTGCCGAGGTCCAGGTCCCACCATTGTTGATGGCCTTCAGAACAAGGTGACCGTTGCCGTCCAGGTAGGAGTTGTTGGTCGAGTTCGTGGTCTGCTCGTGTTCTCCCGTCCCGTAACCGGTGCCGATGTCGTAGAACCAGTTCGCTGACGACGGCGCGGATCCGGCCGCCCCCGCGAAGTCGTCGCCGAACACGGTCGTCCAACCCGGCGGCGCCGGCGGCACGGTGTCCGCCTGCGCCGCCGGGGCGGCGACCATCGTCGTGGTGACGGCGCCGGTCAGGCATCCGGCAAGAAGTGCCACGGTGGCCAGGAACGAGCGCCCCCTCGCCGGCGTCCTGGACGACTGCCCTGGAGGTTCGTTTCGGCGGCCGACTCCCCGGCCGATACGCGGTATGACGGACACGTTGCCTTCCCTTCAGCGCGGCTCGCGCCTTCTCGGTTCCAGCAGCGGGCATGGCGAAGCTGTGGCAGGGTGATGCCACAACACAACTGCCCGCAGAGCCGGTTGGCGCTACTCGTGCGAGAGAGCGCTCTCTAGCCAGCTGATTTCTACGGGCCGTGCACATGGCTGTCAAGCGTTGGCGCACAACGTCGTCAAATCTGACCAACCGTCAACCACGAGGAGTGTCCGTGGTACCACGGGCCTGTCAGCGTTCCCGTCCCGCTGTAGTGCCGCGACAGCACCCGCGAGTCTGAACACCTCGCGCACGCCGCAACGGGGAGGGTCCGCGAGCTGGGGGCGCAGGCGAGCAGGAACCGCCCGCCCAGTCGGGGGCAACCATCATCGGACTCAGCCGGTACCGCCCCGACGAACGCGACCGCACAAGAGGCAGGCTCGATGAGGTCGGGCGACGACGGGGCGGACTCGAGTTATTGCCGTTTCCGGCATCGGCGCGCATGGCCCGCACCGGGAGGGCCCTCGGGGCCCTCGGACGTGCGCGTGAGGACGGTCCCGGTACGGGCGGGGGCCGAAGCGGTGGTTACGCGGTGACGCTCTCGGATGCCGGGTCGGCTGCCTGCACCACTCGGCCCGGCGTCGTCCGCCTATGCGCCACAAGTGCATCCAGCGCCCACTCCCCCGGTCCGGCAAGAGCGATGAGCAGGAAGGTCCAGCAGAACATCACGGCGGCCTCACCGCCGTTCTGGATCGGCAGGACCGCCTTGCCCTGGTGGACGCTGAAATACGCGTAGGCCATCGAGCCGGAGCAGAGTAAGGCCGCGGCACGGGTGCCCAACCCCACCGCGACCAGGGTTCCGCCGACGAGCTGGATCAAGGCGGCCCACCATCCGGGCCAGGCCCCCACCGGCGAGGCCGCCCCGGACCCCGCGGCGCCGCCGAGCACACCGAAGACCGTGGCCGCGCCGTGGCACGCGAACAGCGCCCCGACGATGACACGGAAGAGCGAAAGAGCGTGCGGCCAGAGCTTGTTCTGTGACATCGAAATCCTCCGTCAGGCTGGGTGCTTGCACAATGCCGTGCTTGTATGACGCGGTCATGCCAATTCGATGCTCGGATGACCCCCTTCCAACCGCGTACGGGAGCCACGCGTCCCGTGTGCCGCATGTGCGCTGCATCGGAGATACGCGTGTCACAGACGGATACGCGTGTCACAGACGCGGGGTTCACGGCAACCGGGGCCAATCGGCTTCAGATCGGACGATCACTGCTGACGCGCGTGTCCATCGACGGCCGACACGCCCGTGGGTTCGCCGAGAGGCAGCACGGCTTCCGCGCTCGAACGGGGAGGGGAAAGAACAGGCGGGTCGCCCGCCGACCGCGTCGCGGTCTCACGCATGGCGGAGGCGGCCGACACCTTGGTCGCCTCCCTGACGACTCTTCACCGACCCGCACCCGATGGGGCGCCCGCCGGCCGGGGCCGCGGGTGGCCGCCGGCCGAGCGGCCGAGGAGTTCGCCGAGCAACTCGCCCCGGCCACGGAGCCGGGACTGATCCCCGACCCGGACGCCGTCCGCGCGGTCTGGGAAAACGCCGCCGCCGCGCCCGACGGGCGCGGCCCGGCACTGCGGCTCCCCGGCGACCTGCATCAGGCTGGCGGAACTGGTGTCGGCCCGGGCCGCGACTCCTGACGCGCTGCACTCACACGGTGGCTTGGTCGAACTGTTCCCACTGTCCGATGCTGGTGCGGTTGGCGATCAGTGCGCTGGCGCCGGCGTTGTCGGCGGTGACGTACTTGCCGTTGACCTGGGCGAGCAGGCTGACTGTTCCGTTGGAGTTGGTGATCAGTCTGAAGGTCTCCCATGCGCCGATCGCGGTGCGGTTGGCGATCAGCGGGTCGGCGCCCGCGTTCTCGACGGTGACGTACTTGCCGTTGATCCTGGCGCGTAGCGCGATGTTGCCGTTGCCGGCGTCGACCACGTCGAACTGCTCCCAGGGTCCGGCGGTGGTGCGGTTGGCGATCAGCGAGCCGGCGCCGGCGTTCTCGGCGGTTACGTAGTCGTTGTTGGCCCTGGAGCGCAGAGTGATCGTCCTGAGGGCTGGCGCGGTGCTGATGACCGGCTGGGTGGGGCGGGTGGCGGTCAGGGCGATCTGGCCCTTGAGCATGCGGCCGCCGTCACCGGTCAGGCGCAGGTAGTAGTCGGCCGAGCAGGCGGTGCCGTCCTCGTCGAGTGCGGCGAAGCCGGAGTTGGTCGGTGTCCAGGCCTGGGATTCGGCGGTCTTGGCGATCTGGTTGCCCTCGCCGTACTCGTCGAACATGGAGATGTAGATGCCCTGGGCGCCGACCCGGATCATGTTGTAGAACTGCCGCCACATGAAGTCGCCGTGCGCCCGCTGGCGCCCGGAGAGGTCCCCGGGGAGCACGCAGGGCTGGTAGTCGATGCCGTGGGCGTTGCAGTCGGCCTGGTCGGGGACGTTGACGTTCTGGTAGACCGAGTCGGAGTCGGCCGCGTTGCCGATGGCGCCGACCATCCAGGGGGTCAGCATGTGGAAGGCGTGGTAGACGTCGCCGAACCCGGCCCGGGAGCCGTTCACTCCGGTGCGCCACTCGCGCGGCACCCCGCCGATGACGTAGCAGCCCTGGCCCTTGAACCAGTTGACGACGTCCAGGCAGGTCGCGGCGTCCCAGGGATGGTTGCCGTCGTTGAATCCGAAGCCCCAGACGCACACCACCGGCTTGCCGTTCTGCACCGCGTAAGCGCCGGAGGCGGTGTGGGCCTTCATCTTGTTCGTCCAGTCGGCCTTGATCTCGGACTGCATGCTCGTCCAGCCGGTGACGTCGTACATGATGTAGAACTTGCGGCCGTGGGACTCCGCCGAACTGCGGACCTTGCCGGCCATCGCGTCGCGGGTCGGGCCCTCGCCGCCGGTGGGGTTGAACCGCTGCAGGGCCGCAGTGTCGATGTTGTTCTGCTGCATCCACAGGAAGTGGGTGTCCACCGTCTGCTGGTCGTAGGAAGAGAACAGTGTCGCCGGCTGGCCGTTTCCCAGCGCGGCGTACCCGGTCTGGTACGTCCTGATGTACTCCCGGTTGTCCGGCCAGCACTTGAGGTTGGTGTTCGACGGGGACGGCGCCTTGCTGTCGTTGGCGCTCCAGTGCCACCAGGCGTTGATGGGGGAGCCGTCACCGGGTGCGGCGAACCAGCCCTGGTAGCCCACCGTGATCTTGCCGACGACGTCTCCGGCGGCGCTTGCCGTTGCACTGGCCGAGGTACTCGCGGTGGCGGCCTTGGCGATGCCGAACGCACCGGCCGCGGCGGCTGCGGTACCGCCGAGCGCCGTGGTGAGGACCTTGCGGCGCGACCAGATCTGCCTGCGGTGATTCACTGACATGGTGTGGTTCTCCGTGGAGGGAAGTCGGACGCTCGGCCTCGGCGACTGCCGTACGTTGCATCCAGGGACGGATTCGATCGGGGATGCGGGAGCAGGTGGGGCGATGACCGACGGGCAGGCGCATCGAGTTCTCGCCTGCGCACGCTGCGCCGACTCTTGCGAACGGGCGCTCGCTGGCTGTGGAAGGGATTCAATGTCTGCGGGTGACGGTGGGTCAAGCCGCTCCGGGCGAATGTGGGATACGGCTCGATCGGCCTGATTTCGGTTATGAGCGGCGCCGGATCCGCCCCTGTGTGCGGTGCCGTACGCGCATGTGAGGGCCGCCTGCCTTCGTCGACCAGGACTTCACGGTTGTCGGGGCCGACCAGCCACCGCAGTGCGGCGCCGGTTGCCCTGCGACGGCCTTGGCCGGACCCGGGACGTGTCATGATGCCGAACAGGCCGGGCGAAGGTGATTCGCCGATTTCTGTTATGCCGACGCCGTTCGGGAGCCCTCCTCCAACCATGACCGAGATTTCACGCAGTGAGTACGAGGGGTCGCAGGCGCCCCGGTCGCAGGCTGCCCTGGTGCGTGCCGCGCAGCAAGGTGACCAATGGGCCCTGGACACCCTCGTGGCCGACTACCTGCCTCTGATCTACAACATCGTGGGTCGCGCACTGGACGCCCCCGCCGACACCGACGACGTCGTGCAGGAGATCATGCTGCAGATGATCCGCGATGTGCGGAAGCTGCGTGACCCCGAGGCGTTCCGGTCCTGGCTGGTCGCCATCGCGATGCGGGAGGTGCGTCGGCACTGGCGGGTGCGGCGCAGCGCACCGGTGACCGCCGGGATCGAGGGCCTCGACGAGGCTGCGGTGCTCGCTGATCCCGGAGCCGACTTCGTCGACCTGACGATCACCGTGTTGAGCCTGTCCGGTCAGCGGCGGGAGGCGGCCGAGGCCACGCGTTGGCTGGACGCCGACGACCGGCAGTTGCTGTCGCTGTGGTGGATGGAGGTCGCGGGCCGGCTGACCCGGACCGAACTGGCCGCTGCGGTGGAGGTGCCGATGCCTCAGGCTGCGGTCCGGGTGCAGCGGATGAAGGCCCGGTTGGAAGTCGCGCGGGCGGTCGTACGAGCGCTCCAGGCGGTGCCGCGGTGCCCGGACCTGGACAGTGTGCTGCGTGGTTGGGACGGGCGGCCTGACGGCCTGTGGCGCAAGCGAACCGCCAGGCACGTGCGCACCTGTGCGACCTGCGGCGGTGTGCCCGTCGACCTGGTGCCGGCGGATCGGCTGCTGGCCGACCTGGCCTTGGTGTCCGTTCCGCCGGTCCTGCTGGCGCTGGTTGCGTCGGGTGCGGGAGGCGGCGCTGCGGGCGGGACCGGTGGGACCGGTGGGACCGGAAGCGATCTGGCCACCGTGGCCTCCCGTGGTCCGGTCAGGGCCGGGAGAGCGGCGAGCCGGGCCGCGCGGAGGGCGGGGGGTGTCTCCGTGGGCAAGGCCGCGGTCCTGTTCTCCGTCGCCCTGGTCCTGGGCACCGCCACCGCCGCCTACACCCTCGGCCGGCCCGGGCAGCACGAGCAGACCCGCGTCGCCGCGTCGGCCCCTGCGGTCGCCGGCGCTCAGCCGTCCGTCACCCGGTCCGCACCGACGGTCGCGCCCTCCGTGACCGCGAAGCCGAGCGGCACCTCGTCGCCCGAGGCCGCGGCACCAAAGGCGGCGGCCGTCACCAACACCAGGCTGCCGGTGCGGGCTGCCTTCTACTACCCCTGGTACCCCGAGAACTTCACCGGTGCGGGCAGCCACTACACGCCCTCGGCCGGCCGGTACGACGTCGGCGTCGCGACCACCGTCGACCGCCAGATCAAGGACATGCAGTACGGCGGTCTCCAGGCGGGCATTTCCTCCTGGTGGGGCGCGGGCAAGCGCGAGGACACGCGGCTGCCGCTGCTGATGTCCGAGGGCGCGAAACTCGGCTTCTCCTGGACGGTGTACTACGAGCAGGAGGCGTACGCCAACCCCTCGGCGGCGGCGATCAGGCAGGACCTGGAGTACCTGCGCAAGTACTCCGACCAGAAGGCATGGCTGCACATCGCCGGCAAACCGGTGATCTTCGTATACGCCGCAGGCGGCGACGGCTGCGACATGGCCACGCGGTGGGCCCAGGCCAACAAGACCGAGGGGTACTACGTCGTGCTGAAGGTGTTCGGCGGCTACCAGGGCTGCGCCGACCAACCGCAGGGCTGGCACCAGTACGCCTCCGGCCTGGACGTGCAGAAGGGGTACTCGGCGATCCTGTCCCCCGGGTTCTGGAAGAACGACGCGGCACAGCCCACCGTCCCACGCGACCTCACCCGCTTCCGCCAGGACGCGACCACCGTCGCCACCTCGGGTGCGCCGTTCCAACTGGTCGTGACCTACAACGAGTGGGGCGAGGGGACGGCGGTCGAATCGTCCACGGATTGGCCCAGCTCCAGCGGCCACGGCGCCTACACCGACATCCTGCACCAGGTCTTCACCGCGCATCCGCGTTGAAGAGTGACCGGATGCCGGTGGCACCGGAGCTCTCTCGAAGGACGGCGATCGTCGTCAGGTCACCGTCACACCCGGCCGTTGCGACTACAGCGCGACGACCGGGACCGCGTGGTCAGTGAGCACCGCTCACGGTGTCGAGCGCCCCGGCCGCCCCGCCCCTTCAGCGACGGCCGCCTGCATGTCGTGGTCCGCCAAACCTCCGGCTTGGAGCGGGCTTCGCCTTGCGAGGGCCGAGTCGGGCCGACAGAGCTTGTCATGCCCAAGGCGGGCTTATGCTCGAAACGTTCGTGTACCGCGGCTACGGGGAGAAGGTTTGCTGTGGGGGCATCAGTCCTGTTGCTCGGCTGTGAGGCCGAGGATCTGGCGAGGATGAGGCTGGCGATCTCACCGCTGCGCAACATGGTTGATGCGCTGCACGACGGCGCCAGGCCAGGTGGTGACGGGGCACGGGAGCGCTGGTGGGCGTCGGCACGGCGTCACATCCCGCATCGGGCAATACCGATCGTCCAGCTGATCAACGCCCACCCGCGCTTCATCCCGCTCCCGCTGGTCCCCTACGTGCCCAGTGCCAGTGACGATGTGGACGCCGAACTGGGCGCCCTGGAGGCATCTGATGGGGACCGCCTGGGTACCGAAATCGCCCTGTACCTGGCCCGAGCGGGGCTCACCCGGCCGCCGCACGCCCTGCTCAGACTGCGCGACGGCGGTCGGCGCGAGATCAGGGACCTTACCGCTGCGATGAGAGCCTTGTTCGCCGCCTGCATGGCTGACAACTGGGACACCATGCGCGCAACCCTGCGACGCGACATCGCCGCACGAACCGAGCAGGCCGCATCACTCGGGCTCGCGGCCGCAACCGGAGCCCTGCACACCGGCATCCACTGGAACAGCGTCGAAGGGGCGTTCGCGATCCCGGTCACAGGTCTCAACAGCGACGCCCGAGTGGGGCTGGGCGGCCGCGGCCTGGTGCTGACGCCGAGCGTGTTCGGGCTGGATCAGGTCCTGCCGGTCCTGGCCGACGATCGGCAGCCGACTCTGGTGTACCCCGCACGACCCGCCGCCGTGCTCGAGCGCGGCACCGGCGACGGCCTCGCCACGCTGATCGGTCACGGGCGGGCACGGGCACTGCGGGCCATCAGAGGTGGCTGCACCACCGGTGAGCTGGCCTCACGACTGGGCGTCAGCGCCCCCACCGCCTCCGAGCACGCCACCGCGCTGCGCGCTGCCTCGCTGATCACCAGCACCCGGCACGGTCAGCGGGTTCGCCACACCCTCACCGACCTCGGTGACACGCTAGTCACCGCCAACCCCACCAGCGGGGTGGGCCGGTGGCCATCACGACCCTGACGGCCTCGACGACGGCTCCTTGCGACGTGCGTGGAGTGGCTCGGCTACCGGTCCACGCCGCCGCTGGTCGCCGACCTCACGATGGTCGATTCCCCGAGACCGATGTGGCCCAGGCCAGTTGACGGACCAGGGCCACATCGGCTGATCTCAGTCCACCCAGCAGGTCACGCCTGCCGGCGACCCGTCGTCGGGGTTCGTGTATTGCGCGCCGCTACCGCTGAAGTTCCACGTGTACGTCTGGCCGGCACAGGAGTAGCTGCCGGTGTCGAAATTCATCGTGCCCACGTAGTTTCGGTCCGAGCTCGGGGGACTGTAGATGCTGAGCCAGCCGATGTCCCAGTAGTGCTGCCCCGACGGGCCACCAGTGTCCTTGTAGGCGCTGCCCGAGCCGGTCTTGATGAGCATCTGGCCGCTTCCGTACACCGAGCCCGGGAGGTACGCCTCGGCGTAGGCCGCCCCGCACTGGTTCCAGCCCATGTAGAAGGAACCGACGTGGTTCCCCCAGGGGTCGGTGATGTTCACGGCGGGGCCGAGCATTTTTGAACCGCAGGAAGCGGAGGCGGCATGCGCGGACATGGCCGGCACCGCAGCCAGGGTGAGGCTGGAGGCGGCAACGCCAAGCGCGAGTATGGCGGCGTGCAAACGGGAGCGTGAGCGCATGTGAGGTCCCCTATCGGATTCCGTGACGGTGGCGTCCCTGGGTGGGGGCGTCGGAGGTAAGTCCAGCGGAGCCTGTGTGCTGAGCGCCAGCTTTTCGGTGCTGGCCCGAAAAGCCGGAGTTCCGTTTGATCGTGCAGCCGTTTTTGCCGGTTCGCAGCGGCTGGCTCCGCGCTGCGCGGCGCGGCGCGGCGTCGGGCGTGTGGCCGGCCGCTGATTCATGCGGAGTTCCGCCTGTACGAGCTCGGCCCGGAGTGCCGCTGCCCGCGGCCGCGGTGAGGGTTGTGCGAGGACTGAGGGGCGCTCCGCCGGCCAACCCCTGACGCCTTCTCACAACGGCCTGCACGGTGCCCCACGGCGGCCGCAACGTCCGCGCCGCACCCAAGTCGGGCTTCGCCGTCGACTCACACGTCGGCACCTGGACCGACTGTCCGGCGAGGGCGGCCTGAAGAGCCCGCTGTCCATCAGCGCAGCAGGTCAGGCAGTTCGGCCTGGACCGCCGCCCGCACCAGTCCTGCCAACGGATCGCCGACCGGATCGTCAGAGGAATCCCGCTCGGCCAACCTGATCAGGAACGTCACCACATCCTCGCGCTGAGCCGCCATGTGCAGCGCCGCGTGGGCGAGGAACGGGATCACCTCCACCGTTGCGGAGTAGAGCGAGCCCTGATGGTTCACCCTGTTCGCCACCTCGTAGCCGGCCTCGTCGAGCACCTCAAGATCCGGCGAGTACAGGGCACGGATCAAGTCCGGCAGGTCCTCGGTACTTCCATAGGCGTGCTCCAACGCAGACCAGTCAACGGTGTCCAGATCCTCAGGCGACGTCATGACCGCCGACCCTACCGAGCCGCACTGACACAGCCGCCCACGTGCTCGCACCGCACCTGAACTGGCCTGGTCCGGCGCAAGCGGGTGGTGGCGGCAGGGATGCCGCTGTCTGTGCCGATAGGTTGTGATCACCGGGTCCTCCCCGGCTGGGGTCCCTGACAGGCTCTCGGCGGGGGTGCACGCGGCTCGCTCATGTTCGCGAGTTGAGTATGCGGACTCATGACCGCCCGTCCGGCCTGCGGGACACTGCCTCTGATCCCCATTCATGAGGGGGAGCGATGGATCCAGCCGTGCGAAGGTTCTTCACCTTCTTCCTGCCAGCGGCACCGCTCGCGATCGGCGGCCTGATCTACTTGTTGCTCACCGCGTCGGGGTTCTGGGCCGTGCTCGGGATGGTCGTCGCCGGTGTGATCGCGGTGGTGGGGATCAGCGCCTGGTTCTTCGTATGGATGATTGTTATAGGCCTGAGGAACTGGCAGTTCTAACCGATCGACGGGCGACCCGAGCCGCCCACCCGTTGCTGCTGCCCTGCCGCCACGGCCCCCTGCAGCGCAGCCAGGAGCCGGACCGCAGGCCTGCGTCGCCGATCGCGGCCACTGGCCGCCACTCGGTCCCGGCGATCTCCTCCGCCTGGAGCCGGAAGTCCGGCAGCGACCTCGGTGACGGCGGGGACCAGGCTGTTTCTTGAAGGCTCGTCCGCATTTCGTGGCCACGTGGGCTACGAGTCGTGGCCAGAGCGGGACCGGCTTGACTCCTCTGAAGGCCAGCCCTGTGGCGAGCGGTTCCCCGTGCCTAGGGTGCCTGTGTGACCGAGACGTTTCCCCCGGCCGTCGGTCAGCGGCTGTGGCGGCGGACCGCGTCGAGGAGCTGGTCGATGTCATCCGCGCTGTGGGAGAAGGCGGTGACGAACCGGACGATCCCCGGTTCCCAGCGGTCATGGTAAAAGGCGTAGCCCTCGGCGCGGAGTCCTTCGGTGACCTGCTGGGGCAAGCGGCAGAAGAGGATGTTGGCCTGCGGCGTGGCCAGAAGGCCGGTGCCGGGTACGGCCTTGAGGCCGTTGCCGAGGCGGGCGGCCATCTCGTTGGCCTGGCGGGCGTTGTGCAGCCACAGGCCGTCGGTGAGGTACGCGTCGATCTGGGCCGCGTGGAAGCGCATCTTGGAGGCGAGCTGGCCGGCGCGCTTGGCGCGGAAGGCGAGCTCGGTGGCGAGCGCGGGGTCGAAGGAAACGATGGCGTCGGCGGTCATCGCGCCGTTCTTGGTGGCGCCGAAGGACAGGACGTCGATGCCGGCTTCCAGGTCATCTCGGCCGGGGTGGCGCAGAGATGGTCAAGGGCGTTGGCAAAGCGCGCGCCGTCCATGTGAACGCGCAGTCCTGCGTCCTTGGCGATGGCGGACAGGCGGCGGATCTCCTCCAGGGTGTAGACGCTGCCACTCTCGGTGGCCTGGCTGATGCTCACCGCGGACGGCTGCACGCTGTGCACGTCACCGGCCCGGCGGCGGACCGCCGCCCGCAGCGCTTCGGGGTCGATCTTGCTGTGGGGGCCTGGGACACCGACGAGCTTGGCGCCGTTGGTGAAGAACTCCGGGGCACCGCATTCGTCGTGGTTGATGTGGCTGTCGGGGTGAGAGAGCACGCTGCCCCATGGCGGAGTGAGGGCGGCCAGGCTCAGGCCGTTGGCGGCGGACCCGGTGGAGACCGGGAAGACATCGACCTCCCGCTCGAAGATCCCGCTGAGCCTGCGGCGGGCGCTGTCGGTGAAGGGGTCGTTGCCGTACGGCAGGACCTGCCCGGCGGCCGCGTCGGCGACGGCCTGGGCTATCTGCGGGGATGCCCCGGCCATGTTGTCGCTGATGAAGGCACGGCTGGAGGGGGTGGTGGCGATACTGGTGCCCATGAGGGGGTCTTCCTTGGTATCAGGTACTGATGGGAGAGGCGAAGACCACGGTGATATCCACTTCCTCGGCGCCGGTGCGGTAGAAATGCGGGGCGTCCCCGGCGAAGGCGAGCATGTCGCCTGGGCCCAGGTCCTGCGGGGCGTCGACCGGGCCGGCGGTGACGTGCCCGGTGGCAATGAGCAGGTGCTCGATGGTGCCGGTGGCGTGCGGCACGCCGGACAGCTCCGTCTCGGGCGGAATGCGCAGCCGCCAGATCTCCAGGCTGTTGCCGCTGCTGATGCGGCGCAGCAGTTCCCGGGAGACCTCGCCGGGCTCGCTGTCCGTGCCGGGCCGGAAGACCGGCCCGGTGTCGGCGTCACGCGCCAGCAGGTCAGCGATCGGGATCCGCAAGGCGATTGCGATCGCATCCAGGGTGTCGATCGTCGGATTGCCGTTGCCAGCCTCCAGCTGCGACAGCGTGGCCTTGCTCAGCCCGGCGCGCCGGGCCATCTCGGCGGCGCTCATGCCGCGCTGCTGGCGGCGCAAGCGGATCTTCGCGCCGACCGCGGCTGCGGTACTGCTCACTGGCTGGCGGCCGGGCGGCGGGGGCGTCATCAGCGGCTCCTGTGCGTTGCGCTGTAGGACACGCGGATGCGGCCCTTCTTGACCTTCAGCGTCGGCAGCACCACTTCGGCCAGGTGGCCGAGGCTGCGCACGTGCGTGCCCCCGCACGGCGCAGCGTGCAGCGCGTCCAGGCGCACCACGCGCCGCCCGTCGGCGAGGCACTGTGCGAAGACCGGCAGGTCGTCAGCGACCGCCGCTGCCGCCGCGGCGCGCAGCGCGGCAGTCACCCCCTCCCGCCCTTCCGGGTCGGCCAGCCACGCGTCCGTCTGGGGCGCCTGGAACTCGATGCGTGCCTGACCCGGAAAATGGTTGCTGCCGACCATCTTCCACCCCTGCATCCGCCCGACCGCTTCGACGAGGTGTCCGGCCGTGTGCAGCGCGGCGTGAGCTGTCCGGGTCTGAAGGTCGATCCGGGCTCGCACCTTCTGCCCCTCGGCGAGGGGCAGAAGGCTGCCGCCCTCGGGCGCCATCGCCACGACCAGTCCCGACTCGCGGTCCCGGACCGGGATGATCTCCGTGTCCTCCAGCCACCCTCGGTCGGCGGGCTGGCCCCCGCCCTGCGGATGGAACAGGCAGTGCTCGACGGCCGCCCATGGCGTCCCCTCCCTCGCGCCGACCGCGATCACCCGCGTATCGACCTGCTCCAGGTAGGTGTCATCGAGGTAGGCGCTGACCTGTGCGCCTACCCGAAGAGTCCCTATTGAATGAACCATGCGTTCACTATACCGAACCGTATCGAGATGGCGAACCTAGCGTTCGTTTTAGTGAACGACCCTTGATCGAGGGAAGGCGACCCTTCCGCGAACCCCAGCGGCGCCCCTGGCCGGTTGCGTACGGCAGGTTGACCTGCGGCAGCGGCAGCCGCCCTGGTGTGCCGGCGAGCAGTACCGCTGGGATGGTGGCCAGGCGCGATGGAACATGTGCCCGACCCAGGGTCGGATCACTCGGGCGGGGGAATCGTGGCGGCGCAGCGTGCCGTTCGGCGCGCGACGGTGTTGACGTCGTGTCCGCTCCGCCACCCACGTCCCTCCCGGAGAGCGCATGTCCCAGCGCGTGATCCCTTCCCCTGACGCCCCGACAGGAACAGGAAGTGGCGCCGGTGTCGGCCGCCGCGCCTTCCTCGGCTCGGCCGCCGCCCTGGCCGCCCTGACCAGCAGCACCGCCTTCACCGGTGCCCCGCAGGTCCGGCCGGGCACCACTCCCGTCCCGGCGCCGGCCACCTCACCCGAGAACTTCCCCGGCGGCGCCGACCCCGCCGCCAGCCGGGACCTGGCCCGCAAACTGCTCCTGGTAGGCGACGACGGCAGCGACCTGAAACTGCTGTACCTGAACGTACTGATCGACGGCAAGCTCCCGCCCGCACCGCCGACCACGGCCAAGAAGGTCCTGGTCATCGGCGCCGGCGTAGCCGGGCTGACCGCCGCCACCTTGCTGAAGGCGGCCGGGCACCAGGTCGTGGTCATCGAGGCCAACGGCAACCGGGTCGGCGGCCGCATCAAGACTTTCCGTGGGATCTTCGCCGACAAGGCCCTGCATGCCGAGGCCGGCGCGATGCGCCTGCCCGACTTCCACCCCCTGGTCCTGGCCCTGGCCGACAAACTCGGTGTGCAGCGGCACCTGTTCTACAACGCCGACATCACCCCCGGCGCGCAGCCCACCGGCACCACTCCACCGGTCACCTACCGGGCGTTCACCGGCCAGACCTGGACCAACGGCAAGGACGACGGCACCTTCAAAGCCCCACCCGCCGCCAACCGCACCCAGATCCTGGTCAACAGCCGGCAGACCAGCCGCGCCGCCTACGCGACCGCGCCCGCCGACATCAACGCCAGCTTCACCGCCACCACCGCCACCACCATGTCCCAGGCCCTGGACCAGGCGCTGCGGAAGGTGACCGTCCCCACCACCGGCACCATCACCGCGCAGCTGGACGGCTGGACGAAGGTCCTTCACCAGTACGACGGCCACTCCACCCACCGCTACCTGGTCGAGGAGGCCGGCTGGAGCCCGGCGCAGGTCCAAGCCGCCGGCACCCTGGAGAACCTCACCTCGCGGCTGCACTACTCGCTGATCCCCACCCTGATGGACCGCGCCATCATCTCCCCGACCAACCGCTACTGGGAGTTGGAGGGCGGCACCGCCTCGCTGACCGACGCCCTGGCCGCACCCCTGCGCGACGACATCACGATGGGCCGCCGGATGACCCGCCTGGTCCACAGCCAGACCGGTGTCCGCGTCGAGACCACCGCCGAGAGCGGGACCGAGGACTCCTGCGACGGCTCCCCCACCACGCCGACGGACGTCTACGAGGGCGACTACGCCATCGTCACCATCCCCTTCAGCGCCCTGCGGTTCTGCACCGTCGAACCCCCCATGTCCTACCCCAAGCGCCGCGCGGTCACCGAACTGCACTACGACAGCGCCACCAAGGTCCTCCTCGAATTCAAGACCCGCTTCTGGGAACAGGGACCAGGCGGCTTCACCGGCGGCGGCTGCGTGTCCGACAGCCCCAGCCGCTTCACCTACTTCCCCTCCCAATCCCCCCCAGGATCCAAGGGCGGCGTCGTCCTGGCCGCCTACACCTGGTCCGACGACGCCATCCGCTGGGACTCCCTGACCGACGGCGAACGCTACGCCTTCGCCCTCAACGACATGGAACGCATGTTCGGCCCTGTCGTACGCCGTGAATACACCGGCGTCGGTGCCACCCAGTCGTGGGCCCGCGCACGCTACGCCCTCGGCGAGGCCGTCATCTTCACCCCCGGCCAACTCCACGAACTACACGCCGCGTCCCGTACCGTCGAAGGACGCATCCACTTCGCCGGCGAACACACCAGCCTCAAAGCCGCCTGGATCGAAGGCGCCCTCGAATCAGCAGTACGCACCTTCCTCGAAGTCCACCAACGCTGACCACCACCCACAAGCCGGAGTTGAGGACCGAGGTAACCGGTCGCCAGTCGGCACCGCGGATCATTTGGCGCTGGAGGTGGAACGCCGCCGAGGACGTCGACCGCACCGCTCTCGCCCTGCGAGCCGCGGTGTTGCGGCTGTCCGCGGCGGTGCGCTTCCACCGCAACGCCGATCCGAAGCGCGCCGCAGCAGAACAACAACAGATGTCAGGAGGCCTCGGGGTGATTCACCCGGCGTTGAGGTTCGCCGAGGTACACCAACCCGAGTTCCGGCTGCCGGCCAGACGCGAAGTCACCCTCCTTCCGGGATTGGAGGGCCAGGCCGTACGTCCTACGCTCACTGCCGCTGCAGGGTGTTCGTCATCGGTATTGGGCGGCCGGCTCCCGAAACCCGCGCGTGTAGGCATTCCCGGCCGTTAGCCTGCGGCGGTGAGCGCGCCGAGGGCGCTGGCCTGGGTGCGCCAGTCGCTCGGGTCGGGGCTGGTGCCGGCCCAGCGCTCGCCGAGGACGTTGACCGGGCTGCGGTCCTGCGCCCACAGGGTGTCCGACTGCTTCTGGACGTAGCTCAGGTAGGTGCTGGAGCCGGTGGCCTTCGCGAGGTCGGCGAAGTGTCGCATGAAGATGCCTTTGAACTGCTTCTGGTTGTCGTCGCAGGAGGCCGAGCCGATGTCGCAGGACTCGGTAAGCACTCCCCCGCTGGTCAGCGTCGGGCTGCTGATGGCGGCGTCGGCCAGTGTGCGCGCGGTGGTCAGCAGCGAGTTGTCACCGGTCGTCTTCCACAGCTCGGTGAAGCCGCCGATGGCGAGCCCTTGGTTGTAACTCCACACGGTGCTGCCGTTGTTGCCACACGCCGAGGTCAACCCGTCGTTCACCAGCCCCGACGAGTTGATCATCCCGCTGGACCTGTACCAGGCCGCAGCCGTCTGCGCCCGCTGGAGCCATAGGGTGTCGCCCGGGATGCGCTGATGCAGCGCCGTGGTCAGCCAGAGGTACTGTCCGTTCGTCACCGCGTTCTTGTACGTGCGCTCGCGGTCCCACCACACGCCGCCGCCGCAGGTCCCGGCGTCCCAGTATTGCTGGACGTAATTGGCGATGGTGACCGCCTCGTGCAGATAGCGGGAGTTGCCTGTGTAGTCGTACGCGTCCAGCCAGGCGATGGCCCACCAGCCGGCGTCGTCGTTGGCCCGGCTGATGAAGTCGCCCTCGATCGCGTCCGAGCTGCGCACGCCGGCGGCGAAGGTGCCCTTGTTCTGGTCGAAGGTGCGCGCGACGACCCAGTCGTAGTCGTGCGTGCCGGTGGTCTTGGCGAAGTCGATGAGGGAGGTGAGGGTGGCCGCGGAGTTCCACCAACTGCTCGGCCACCAGCCGTTGTACGGGTCGTACGAGGACATCAGCGCGTCCGCCGCCGCGCGCGCCCGGGTCGGGGCGGGGCGGACCCACGCGGTGCAACTGCCCTCCTGGTGGCTGGCCTCACGGCCGCAGGCGCGTACCGCGCCGCCGTAGAGGAGACCGCGCGGGTCGCGGGTGGCATACATCGCGGTGCGGGTCGCGGTGGCTCCGGACGGTGTGCTGGTGCGGCCGAGCGAGGAGCCGTCCGGCCAGGTCGCGCCGCCGTCCCAGGAGCGGTCGAGCCAGATCTCGTCACCGGCGCCGCCTGAGTCGATGCTCGCCCAGGCCGTGGAGTTCCTCTGGTCGACATGCAACCGGATGGTGCGGCCGTACAGGGTAGACGAGGGTACCGGCTGGTCGTCGCCGGCCGCCTGGGCGGGATCTGTGCCGTCGCAGAGCGTGTCGCAGACAGTGGGGTAGGCCCAGTTCGTACAGCCGACGGCGGCTGCGTCGCCGCAGGCCCGGACCAGTGCGCGTCTGTGGTTGCGGGGGTCGGTGATGTTGTACATCAACGTCCTGGTGCCGGTCCAGGTGCCCGGGATGCTCGCCTTGCCCAGCAGTCCCTCCCAGGTGGCACCGCCGTTCCAGGAGCGGTCCAGCCACACCGAATCGCCGGTCACACCGCCGTCGATGCTGGCCCACGCCATGTCGTCCGCATCGGACACGTGAAGTTCGAGGCGACGGCCGTTGAGGTCCTTGTTCGGCACCGGAAAGCTTTCCTGCTGGGCCAGCGAGGGATCTCGGGTGTCACAGGCCAGGACGCACACCGTGGTGGCGGCGGTGGCGGGCGTCGCGGCCGGGACCAGTGCGATAGCCACGAAGACGGCCGTCAGCAGGAAGCTGAGCAGCCGTGGAACCCCGACAACGATGGCGGCACCGCGTAAGGACATCGAAACTCGCCTCGATTCCGCGATGGGGGGACGCCGGCCAGCGGGTGCGCCGATCGGCTGACGCCCCGCAGGCAGACCAAGAACCGAGCATTGGTCCATACCTGTCTCCAAGGAAGTGAATCGGCATTGACGGGATCCTGTCAATGCCGATGGATGGCCTTCTCGGCCCGAAACAGTTCCGCCAGGCGCGTCCACCGCATGGTGTCGTCGGCGAGAGGGTGCCGGGTTTGATGACACATCAACCTAGTAGCATGCCCACCATGGATGAGCCGCGTTGGCTGAATGAGCACGAGGCGCTCGTGTGGAAGTGGAGATCAGCGCACGGTACTCGTTCGCCGACTCACCCCTGGCCCTTGCCGACTACGCCCACAAGCACTTCCCCGGCAAGGTCGTCATCACGTTCTAACGCGCTGAAAACAACGGCAACGAGGTCTGGCTGACGCAGGACGTGACCGCGCTTGCCAACAAGTACCAGGGCGACTCGAAGCTGTTCACGCTGTAGGCCGACAGCGCCAGCGGAGCCCCCGTCTGGTCGAGGCCGGGGTCCTCTGCTGGGCGGGCGCAATGTCCGTATAGGGGGGAATGTACGCCCCCCGAAACGAATCGGAAGCATCGGGGTAATAATCGGTGGCCATGGTGTGTGAAGCGAGGCGCTCCCCGGCCTGACGCGGGTATCGCCTCACCCCCCACACGCAAGGGGTCGTCCGCGTCCCGACCCGCGCCCCTGGCCAGGCGCGGGGAGTGGTTGCCCTTCGCGTCTGCTTCGCCGTCCCAGGTGGGGACATCGCGGAGGAACCGACCGGGGCGCCGGGCAACCGGAGCTACGGGTCTCACTGGACCGGATTTGCTGCCGGGCCCCTTGGTCTGCCGCGGGAGGCGAGGGCCAGTGTCACTGCACATTCGAACCCTGCCGGGCTGCGTGGTTGTCACGCTGCCGCCCGAGGTCGACCTGGCCAACATCGGTCAGGTCACACTCTGCGCGCGCGACCAGCTCTGGGACCGCCTGGCCGAGCTCCGAGCTGTCGTGTTCGACCTCACCCGAACCTCCTTCATCGGCTCCGAAGCCGGCGGGTTGATCACCGAGACCTGGCACCGAGGCCGACAGGCAGGCGTGCCGGTATGCGTGGCCGCCCCCTCACCGCTGCACCGGCGGATACTCCAGGTCCTCGGTCTGGACCGGACCGCACTGTTCCGCGACATGCAGCAGGCCGTCAGCGGCCTGCACCCCATGGACAACGTCGGATAGCCGTGCCCGGCGGCACCCGGCCTGGGCCGGGGAGCCCTGGTTCGACTGACCGTCTGGATCCTGGCCTGCGCCGTGGTGCTCTACCTGCGCGACGCCGGGTCCGCACAGACCCGCCAGACCTGAGCGCTCGGCCACAGCCGAGGCGCCGGCCCACGCCGTCGCCACGGCGCTTGAGAGGTAGCACGGGATGGTTCAGTGGAGAATCAGGGCTGAGGGCGGCTCCGGGCGGAAGGGTGTGGAACCGTGTCGATCATCTCCCGACGCTTCCGTGGAAGGCTCTGGGTGGATCTTTCCGGGATGGCGAACCGGCCGAACCGGCGAGCGGACCTCGCAGCGACCGCCGGGCCTCCCGCGGCGCCGAAATTCCACTCACACCCCGTGGCGCCAGGGAGCTGCGGGCCTGCGGCCCGGGTGCGGTCGGGACTGCCACTTCGACAACCGAGGCAGGCGCATCTGCGGCCGACGACCCGCGGAATCCGCAATCGCCGGGCGCGGACCCTCGAACGGCCGCGAGTCCTTGAACGGGCACGGCGCACATGAGCAACCTGCCGATCTCCGACTATGCGCTGCTGTCCGACTGCCAGACCGCCGCCCTGGTCAGCCGTGACGGATCGATCGACTGGCTGTGCATGCCGCATTTCGATGCGCGAGCGGTGTTTGCCCGTCTGCTGGACAGCGAGGCGGGCCACTGGTCGATCCACCCCGCCGGCGCGTACACCGCGAGCCGCAGATATCTGGATCGCTCCATGGTCCTTCGGACCGAATTCCGTACCGACACCGGTGCGATCAGCGTGACCGACGCCCTTGCCAGCGGCCCCAACCAGCATGGCCACGACCTGGGCAAGCACGCACCGCACCTACTGGTACGCGTCGTGGAATGCACCCGCGGCACAGTCGACGTACGCGTCGAGTTCGCCCCACGGCCCGAGTACGGCCTGATCAGACCCCTGCTCACCCCCATCGAAGGCGGCCTGCGCTGCCACGGAGGACCAGACACCCTGGGCTTGTCCGCCCCCGTGCGCTTCGACATCACCGACCTCGCCCGCGCCTGCCTGACGCTGCAGGCGGGAGAACAAGCGGCCTTCGCAGTCCAACACGTTCCAGCCGGACAGACTCCGCGGCTGTGGACCCAACCCCAGATCCTGGGGCATCTGAGGGAAACCCTTCGCAGCTGGCAGTCCTGGTCCGAACTGCACCAAGCCTACGAGGGGCTGTGGGAGGACCTGGTCCACCACAGCGGTCGCGTCCTGCGAGCCCTGACCTTCCGGCCCACCGGTGCGATCGTGGCAGCCCCCACCACCTCCCTGCCGGAATCCATCGGAGGGGTACGCAACTGGGACTATCGCTACGCCTGGGTCCGCGACGCGTCCTTCACCCTGGACGCGCTGTGGATAGCGGCCTGCCCAGACGAGGCCCAGGCATTCTTCACCTGGATGGCGCAGGCCGCAGCCGGCGACCCCGAACACCACCGCGACCTGCAGATCATGTTCGGCATCCGAGGAGAACGAGACCTGACCGAACGCGAACTGGGCCACCTGTCCGGGTGGCGCGGCAGCCGCCCCGTCCGAGTGGGCAACGCCGCCTGGAACCAACGCCAGATCGACGTGTACGGCGAACTGCTGTCCGCCGCCAACCGCCTACGCGACTACCTCAACGACCTGGACGCCGACACCAAGAGATTCCTCGTCGGCCTGGCCGACACCGCGGCCATCCGCTGGAGGGAACCCGACCAGGGCATCTGGGAAGTACGCGGCGAACCCCAGCACTTCGTCTACTCCAAACTCATGTGCTGGGTCGCACTGGACCGGGCCCTCAAACTGGCCGAACCCCTGAACGCCACCGACCGCATCCCCCACTGGACCCAAGCACGCAAGGACATCCGCGCCGCGATTGAGCAACACGCCTGGAACGAGACCATAGGCGCCTACACCCAGGCCTTCGGCTCCACCGCCCTCGACGCCGCCGCCCTGGCCATGCCCCTGGTGGGCTTCATCCCCGCCTTCGCGCCGCGCATGCGGGCCACCATCGAGGTGATCCGAGAACGCCTCACCGGCCCCGACGGCCTCGTCTTTCGCTACGTCGCCGACGACGGGCTACCGGGCACGGAAGGAACATTCGTGCTGTGCACATTCGCACTGGCCCAGGCGCTGGCCATGACGGGCGACACCGCCGCCGCCCGCTCCGTCTTCGAGCGGGCCGCCGCAGCCATGAACGACGTCGGTCTGCTGGCCGAGGAAGTCGACCCGGTCAGCGGCGAACTCCTCGGCAACTTCCCCCAGGCCTTCAGCCACATCGGACTAGTCAACGCTGCCTGGGCCATCTCCCAAGCCGAAGCAGGCGATCTGGTGACCGCACGGATCGCGGAGGGCTCCGCCTACTACCGAAGCGAAGCCTGCGCCCGGGTGACACCCAGGCGCGGACGCCACTGAACCCGGATCCACCGGTTGACGTCTGCGAAGCCATGGCGGTCGGGTCCGCGTTCGATGACCCGACGCTGGTGGCGTACGGCGGCCTGGAGCCGTTGGTGCGCCAGGTGTCTCGGTGGCCTCGGTGGCCGCTGACCTGGGGGTGAAGCGACGCCGACTCAGCGCGCGGCGAAGCGGTCCAGGGCGCGACGGATCTCGATGCGCATCTGATCATTGCCGGTGTGGCCCGAATCGACGACGACCAACTCGGCATCCGGCCACGCCTCGGCGAGGTCCCAGGCGGTCTGGAGCGGACTGCCCAGGTCGAGGCGTCCGTGGATGAGGACGCCGGGGATGCCGGCCAACTTCCCTGCCTCCTGTAGCAGCACGCCCTCCTCCAGGAATCCGGCGTTGCTGAAGTAGTGCGTACAGATGCGGACGAAGGCCAGGCGGGCGTCATCGACCCTGGCGCTGTACGAGCCGGGCGCACCGTTGATCTCGTGGGCGATGCCGGCGTCCTCCCACTCACACCAGTCGGCCGCAGCCTTGGCCCGCACCTCGGAATCAGGATCCTCCATAAGCCGATTGAAGGCGGCGGCCATCTCGATGCCATTGGTCGCCTCCGGAGCAACGGCGTGGAAGCGCTCGAACGCGGCCGGGAGGTACTGCCGAACGCCCCAGTCCAGCCAGTTGATCTCCGAGCGCCGCGTCATTGTCACCCCCATGAGGATGATCT
Organism: Streptacidiphilus sp. MAP12-16; assembly: GCF_041262165.1. Lineage (NCBI taxonomy): Bacteria > Bacillati > Actinomycetota > Actinomycetes > Kitasatosporales > Streptomycetaceae > Streptacidiphilus > Streptacidiphilus sp. MAP12-16. The sequence continues at coordinate 94,299 of NZ_JBGCBY010000020.1, read as the reverse complement.
CGGAGACCCGCTCGGGATGCTGCTCCGCGTACGCAAGGATCAGCGTCGACGCCCACGATCCACCCATGAGCAGCCACTTCTCGACACCGAGGTGCTCACGAATCCGCTCCATGTCATCGATCAGGTGCTGCGTGGTGTTGACCGACATGTCGGTGGTCGGATCCGATGCGTGAGGCGTGGAGAGCCCGCAGCCGCGCTGGTCGACACCGAACCACCGATAGCGATCTGGATCGAAACTGCGCCGCCAGGAGTTCCCGGTGCCGGAACCCGGTCCGCCGTGCACGACGAGGGCGGGTTTGCCCGCGGGGTTGCCGAACTCCTGCCAGTGGATCGCGTTGCCGTCACCGACGTCGAGCATGCCGGAGGTGCTGGGTTCGATCGGCGGGTAGCGATAGTCCTCAGTCATCAGGGCAGCCTACAGATTCGGTGTCTTGAACCTGGCGCAGTATTCGGCCGGTGCTCGTGACGGGGGCCGGGACCGCGGGAGGGCTTCACCTGGCCGACGATCTCTCACACCACACAAGCGGACGTGACCGGCCTCCCGCACCTGGTTGCGGTGCCCGCGCGGACGAGTCAGCGGCGCCCCGGGCGGACGAAGCGTAGGGCGAACCGGACCGCCGGGAGCAGCATCCAGCACAGCGAGGCCGAGTGAGTAACCAGCGCGACGGGTATCGACGCGGCGAACGTCAGGATCACTGCGGCGATCCAGGACAGGGTGTTGGTGATCACCAAAGGCGGGGTGTGCGCCCGCAGCAGCCCGGACCGCTGCAGTGCGGAGAAGGACCGCCAGAGGAACAGACCCGCCAGCGCCTGGATGGTCGCATACAGGATGAACTGGACCTGGAACGCATCGGCCTGGCTGGTCAGCAGCTTGGTCGCGAAAGGCATGATGACGATCATGAGCAACCACAGCAGATTCCATCGGATCGCGCCACCCGTCAGCCCCTTCGCGTAGCGGAACAGACGCTGATGGAACAGCCAGTGCATGGCAACTGCCGTGAAGCTGATCAGGAACGCCACATACTCCGTCAGGTGCTCGCGCATGAAGTCCAGGACGCCGCGGTTGCCGTGGACATCGCCGCTCGGGACCGGCAGCTCTAACGCAAGCAGTGTGATGGCGATGGCGATCACGGCGTCCGAGAAGTAGATCAGCCGTTCCGGGTTGGCCGGCTCGACCTCGTCGGACTCGTCGTGCATCTCATCTGTGTGTAACGCAGACGTCTCAACCATCTCGCCGCATTCCTCCGATTTCAGCATTGAAGTTGCACCTGCTGTCGTGTCCGCCGCCGCGGTTCCTTGCGGAAGACGGCGCGCTGGCTGCCAGTCAGGCTTCGCGATACCGCTAGTATTCTGCCCGACGTGATCAACTCATAGGCGAGACTTGACGATGCTGGGGTTGCGATAGCTGCAGCACGTGCTGGCGCGGCCGTGTCGCGCTGGGGGTCATCCGTTCCGCTCGACCCGATGATGCGGTGCTCGGCGAGGAGGGCGGGCAGCGGCGTTCCGCCGAGGCTGTCCGCCGGTGGCTGACGGACCCCTGGGTGCTATGGCAGCGCTGCCTCGAGATCGTCGGCGAGGTGGCGGTGGGGGCGCGGGATGGTCCCGACGTCCTCCTCGCAGGTGTCCTGGCTCTTCAATCCGGCCTGGGTGCCGATAACCCCGTCACCTGCACTGAGCTGCAGCTTCAGGGTCACGGTGTACTCACGTCGAGGGCGTACGCAAGCCCGGTTCCGCACGCTTGGGGATCGTGACGTTCCGTCTCGCCTACCGCTGTCGAGACAGTGGTGCAACGGCACCAGCTGGCCAGCCTGCAGCGCAGCAGCCCCAAACCCGTCTTCAGCCACGGGGACCGTGCGGTGATCGCGGCCCTGTTCAGGCTCCTGAGCAAGCGTCACCGCGACCGGCGCAGGATCTCGCGTTCCTGCTTCAGCTCGGCGACCTGCCGGCGAAGCTCCCGGTTCTCCTCCTCCACAGGCGTCTCGACCGATGCCGGTCCAGCCGGGACCGGGCGCGCGGCAACCGGGCGCGGCGCGCGCATCCAACTCCGCAGCGTCTCGGTGCTCACCCCCAGATCAGTGGCCACCGAGGCCACCGAGACACCTGGACGCGAGTGGTACAACGCGACCGCGTCAGCCTTGCACTGCGCCGGGTAGTCCCTCATCCCCACAGGGACTCCGTTCTCCTGAACACCAAGATCCAGTGTCTCCGGCGTCCTCACATCAGGGGCAACGCCCGTTGTCTCAGCTGAGCTTGTCGCGTTCCCGGCGTCTAGGGCACGGACGTGTCGGAGTGAATCGGCTTTGAGACTGTGCCCGCGTCGACCTTGGCGCGGGCGCAGTGGGGGCTGATCGCCAACCGTGTGGCGATGGCAGCGACGAGGGGGCCAGCGGTCACGGGACCACGAGCAGGGCTTTGCTGCGGAGGGTCCCGGCCTGCAGCTGCGCGTGAACGTCTGCGGCGTCCGCGAGCGGTCTGACGATTCGGTCGCGCAGTATCAGATTGCCGTCAGCCAGTTGTTTCATCGCTTCGGTCAGCGCCGCCGGGATCTCAGCCGGGATCGGTCCGGAGAGGGTGGCGCCGAGCTGCTCGGCACTCGGATTGGTGAGCGTGATGACGCGTTGGGGACCGCCGGCAAGTTCAGCCGCCGTTTCCAGATCGCTGGCGCGCGCTGCGTCCATCACCGCGTCGACTCGTCCGACGGCCGAGCGCACTGCGTCGGCCAGGTGCTCGCCGTACTCTACTGGGATCGCACCGAGGTTCTCGGCGACGCCGAAATCATCGGGTCGGACCGCAGCGACGACTCGGACGCCGCGCGCGACGGCGAGCTGGGTGGCGATGGTGCCAACTGAACCTGTGCCGCCAAGCATCAGCAGGGTCTCGCCCGGTGCAACTCGCAGCTGATTGAGCACACGCACCGCGGCCTCACCAGAAGCCGGCAATGCCGCTGCGGCGTCCCAGTCGACCGATGGCGGCTTGCGCACCCAGTAGTCGGCCAGCACGAGTTCGGCATAGCCACCGAGCCCGGGCAGGAAGACCGCGATCTCGTCACCGGTGGAGACATCGGTGACCGCGCTTCCGACGGCATCGACCACCCCTGCGGCCTCGAAGCCGAGCACGGCGCCCGCAGACGCGGGGAAGACATTGCGCAGGTGCCCGGATCTGATTGCCAGATCCGTGGGCCCGACACCGGCGAAGCGAATCGCCAGGCGGATTTGGGTCGGGCCCGGGTCGCCGATATTGACGTCGCCGAGCTTGAGTACCCCGGGGGGTCCGAAATCGGTGAGCAGGACAGCCTTTGACATGAGGTCCTCCTTCTGAAGGTCGTGTCAGAACTGCGTAGGAGTGGTACGGAGCGCGCGCGGGTGCCCGCGCCTGCGACTACTGCTGTTCTTCGCCGCCGTCGGCGAAGAGCTCGCTGCCGGTGACGAAGCTGCTCTGGTCGGAGGCCAGAAACAACACGGCGTTGGCGATCTCGTCGGGGCGGGCGACTCGTCCCATCGGCACTCCGCTGCCCAGTTGAGCGATGAGTCCGTCGGCCTGGGCTTCGTCGCCGGCCAGGTCGCGCAAGCCGGCGGTCTCGGTTGGGCCGGGCACGATCACGTTGACCCGTACGCTTCGGCCGGCCAGCTCCACCGCCCACGTCCGTCCGAACGATCGGATGGCGGCCTTAGTCGCGGCGTAGACGCCGAAGGCGGCAGTGCCGCTGGTGGCGGCAGTCGAGCCGGACAGGATGACCGAGGCGCCCTCGTTCAGCAGTGGCAGAGCCTTTTGCACGGTGAACACCGTGCCCCGGACATTGATGGCGAAGGTCTGGTCGAAGTGCGCGGCGTCCAATTCCTCCAGCGTCGCCAACGACCCACCACCGGCATTGGCGAACAGGACATCCAAGCCGCGGCCGCGTTGAGCGATCTCCGCGTAGATGGCGTCGAGATCGGTCAGGTCGGACACGTCGCCGCGGACGCCGACCGCGCCGCGACCGATCGAAGTGACCGCCTGATCGAGCTCGGCTTGGCGGCGGCCGGTGACGAACACGTGGGCGCCCTCCTCGGCGAAGCGCTGGGCCGTCGCGAGCCCGATCCCGGACGTGCCGCCGGTCACGAGGGCCGTCTTGCCTTCAAGCTGGTTCATCGTTGTCCTCCCCTGTAGATTACGTGACATGTCAAGCATAAGCCTGGGATGGGTCGCAATATTCCTGGTGGCACGCCGAGGGTGTGAGAATGAGCAGACGAGCCGAGGACGGCTGGACCGAGGAAGGCCTGCCACGTGATGCCCCGCAAGCGGCCCGCACCCGAGCCCCTCACAGGATGGCTCGACGAGGAGCAACAACGGGCGTGGCTGGCCTACATCAAGGTCCAGCTACGGCTGGTCTATGAGATGAACCGACAACTACAGGCCGACAGCCGCATGTCCCTCGCCGACTGGGACGTGCTCACCGCGCTCGGCGCAAGCGAATCTGCGAGCATGACCGTCACCGCCCTCGCCGCCCAGATCGGCTGGGAGAGAAGCCGGCTGTCCCACCACGCAAAGCGGATGGCGAGCCGAGGACTGGTCGAACTTGCGACCGCCGACTCCGACCGGCGCGCCACCGAAGTCCGCCTGAGCGCCGAAGGCCGCGTCACCCTTGAACAAGCCGCCCCCGGTCATGTCGAACTGATCAAGCGGCTGTTCTTCGGTGGAATTCCCCGCGAACTGCTGGACCCACTCAGCACCGCACTGGAAGGCGTGTATGCGAACCTCCTCGCACATGGATCGCTCCCCCCGCCAGACAGCCTCTAGTGGTCGCGGGTGATGTTGCCGCCTCGCGGCCGGCTGGTGTCCCTGGTGCTGCTCCGCAGAAGTTCGTGGAGGGGTGTTGATCTGTAGGATCGCGTGACACTCGGAGTCCCGTTGTTCGAACAGATCGGCGCCCGAATGGGCGGTGCGTCCTGATCGTGAGTCGACGCCTGGAGCCTGACGGTTCCCCGCCGGGGGGTGCGGCTATGCGTTCGGTCAGGCAGCCCCTGCCTCGGCTTTGCGGGCGAGCAGGTGAATCTCCTGGAACTGCCGTCGGTCGGTGGGCTGAGGCTCGCGAACCATCCGGGCCACCTCGGCCAACCCGGCCTCGCGCAGCATCGCGGCGAGGTGATCCGGCGACCACCGGTAGGCCAGGGCGACTGTGTGATCGAAGACCTGCGTCGGGTGAGACGGATCATCGCTGGCCGAAAAGCCGACCAGAAGGTGGCCGCCAGGTGCCAGCACGCGGTGGAACTCCGCCAAGATGACCGGGAGTTCTTGCGGCGGAGTGTGGATGATGGACCAACGTGACAGTACGCCGCCCAGTACGCCGTCAGCGATATTCAACGCGGCCATCGAACCCACGTCGAACCGCAGGCCCGGATAGGCCTGTCGAGCCAACTCGATCATCGCAGAAGAGGTGTCAACGCCAAAGGCCGCCAGTCCCAACTCGTCCAGGTAGGCAGTGATATAGCCGGGCCCGCACCCCAGATCCGCGACCCGACCGTCCCCACTCGCACCTACGACCTCGGCGAAGGCACTCAAGATCGCGCGGTCCAAGGGTCTGTCATGCAGCGCGTCGCGGAACTGCTGCGCATACATGGGGGCAGCAGTGTCGTAGGCCTCGCGGGTGGCACTGAGGGCATCGTGTTCGAGCATGCTCGCGACCGTAGTCCCTGGCGCTGTGGTGAGCCGAGAGAATCCTGATCTCCCTGCGCGTACCACGCTTCGATGCCGGTCAGGCAGCGTTCTGACCGCCACCACGCAGGCGTAGAGACCTACGGCGCTCCGCACCTCCGGGCCAAGGATGCGTTTCCCTCCCCGGCCTGAAGCCGGGATACCCACGCACGATCAGGGATGGCAATTGTCGATTTCACCGGGGGCTGTTCGTGTAGAGGGTGAGCCGGGCCGCGGAAGAGCGGTCCGCATATGGAAGGAGCAGTTCATGCGGTCGATCACGGCGACGATGTCGGTCACCCTCGATGGAGTTGTCCAGGGCCTTGGCCGCCCGGACGAGGACACCCGCGGCGGATTCACCCACGGAGGCTGGGGCGGGCAGTACAACGACCAGGTCATGGGCCAGGAGATGGGCAAGAGCATGTCTAAGCCCAGCGACATGCTCTTCGGCCAGCGGACCTGGCAGGACTTCATCGGCGCGTGGGCGGGCGCGACCGACGGCAACCCGTTCACCACGCACATGAACGCGGCCACGAAGTACGTCGTGTCCAGGACCCTCAAGGACGCCGACGCCTGGCAGAACTCGATCCTGCTGCGCGGGGAGGCCGCCGAGACGGTGGCCGACCTCAAGGCCACCCCCGGCAACGACCTGTCGATCATCGGTAGCGCCTCGCTGATCCACGCCCTGCACGCCGCCGGCCTGATCGACCACTACCAGCTGCTGATCCACCCGCTGACCCTCGGCAGCGGCACGCGCCTGTTCGAGGGCCCCGCGCCGCTGACCGAGTTCGAGCTCACCGACTCCGTCACCACCCCCAAGGGCGTGATCATCGCCCGCTACACCCGCCGATAAGGGAGGGACCCGTGCCGCAGTACCTGCTCTCGATCTACCAGCCGGACGGCGCATCGCCCGACGCCGAGACCCAGGCCCGGATAACCGCCGACCTGCAGCGGCTGAACGAGGAGCTGCGCGAGAGCGGTTCGTGGGTGTTCACCGGCGGCCTGCACGCGCCCGGCACCGCCACGGTGGTACGGGCCGACGGCTTGATCACCGACGGTCCGTACGTCGAAGGCAAGGAGTGTATCGGCGGTATCTGGGTGATCACCGCGCCCGACCTGGACGCGGCGCTTTCCTGGGGCCGCAAGGCGGCAGCCGCCACAACGCTGCCGATCGAGGTCCGCCCGTTCCAGGACGTCGAACCCTTCTGAGCCCCACCCCGATGACGCCGCAGGAGATCGCGGCCGTCTTCCGCGCCGAGTACGGCAGATCCGTCGCCGTACTCGTGCGCGGGCTCGGCGACATTCGACCTGGCCGAAGACGCGGTCGCCGACGCCGTCGCTACCGCGCTGGTCAGCGGTCGACGGCGCCCCGCCCCAGCCCGGCCGGCTGGAGCACCACCGCTGACTGCAACCGCGCCATCGACCACCCGCGCCGCGAAACCGTCCGCGCGCACAAGCACGCCGAGGCCGCGCTCATCAGCGCCCCGACCGAACCCGTCGAAGAGGGGGCCGTGCCCGACACACCCGAACCCGCAGACGTTGAATCGCGCTGAGCCCTGACTCCGCTCGAGCGTCAAGGAGGCTCGCCAGAGCCGACTGCCGCGGCAGCAGCGCGACGGGCGCACGGTGTCCGTCAGCAGCCGACGCCACCGGGGGTGTGCTGAGCGAAGGCGGCGTACTGCATGCCGGGGACGTCCGACTCGGTGAAGTAGCCGCCGAACATCAGGTTGCCCGGCTGATGGGTGCCTTCGTAGAGGGTGTAGGTCTGCGTGACCCCACCGCTCAGCGGCCTCACCAGCGTGAGCGTCCCGGTAGAGGGGTTCCAGGAGTTGTCGGGGATCTCCTGCCAGGACCCGATCTCGTCGTAGAACAGATTTGCGTCCGCGGGAGCCGGGCAGTTGGCCCAGTCGATCAGCAGGTCTCCCGTCCAGCCGTTGCCGTTGAACGCATAGAGGCCGATGAGGGAGTCCGGCAGCGGAACGGCCTCGGGACGGATGACGCCGCTCCCCGTCTGCGCGGTCACAGTGGTGGGGCTGCCGGGGGCGGCACCCGTGGCGGCACCGCTGCCGAGGAGGTTTCCCGCACCGCCGAGGGCCGACAGATGAAGCGCGTAGGGGGCCACGAAGTCGTCCGCGTATGCCCCGTAGCGCATTCCCGGGACGTCGGACTCGGTGAAGTATCCACCGAACACCGGGCTGCTCGGGATGTGGTTGCCAAGGTAGAGCGTGTAGGTCTGGCTCACGCCGCCCTGCAGCGGACGGTAGACCGTCAGGGTGCCCGTCGAGGGCGACCAGGTCCCCGTGAGATCCTCCGGATATCCCCGCTCGTCGTACGTCATCACGACGCTGGGCCTCAGGTTCTCCGCGTTGGATACGGTCAGCGTCCCGGTCCACCCGTTCGCGTTGAAGTGGTAGCTCCCGTCGACGGGGGAGAGTATGTAGGCGCTGGCCCCCTGCGGAGCAGCCACGGCGACCGCGAGTAACAGGCCGCACAACGCGGCGGTCACGCCCGCGCTGACTGTTCCCCGCCCCGGCCGTCGTCCTCGGGAAATCAAGAACATCCGTACCCCAGCTGTGATGTGTGGTGACGTCGAGGAGTTGACGCCGCAAAAGTTACCGGACTCTACCGCTCCACGGGCGGCGAAGAACATCAGGGTGTAGGAGGCCAGCGCCTCCACCTGGTGCCGGGCGACCTTGTCGCCGTCGTCCTCGATCTGCATGACGTGCACGCCGACCTTGTCCAGCAGGTAGCCGCTCTGGTTGATCCCGTCGTTCATCTCCATGTACTGCGACCAGAAGTCGCTGTCGTCCGCAACGGGAGCAGCTCCAGCAGGAACAGCAGGTGGGTCAGGTCGGGGTCGTTGCGGTCGATCACGTCGCTCAGGGAGGCATCCCCAGCATCACGGCCCGCCACCCGTCGGCAGCGGACCGGCCCCCTCCTGGCAGCCGGCACCGCCCCCGGTCAGGGAGTCGTCAGTATTCGAACCGGTGTCGGCGTGGTCGATCACGGCACGCTCAGCGCGCGGAAGCGTTCGAAGACCAGCGGGCGCAGCAGGCGGGCGTCGTAGACCGTACCAGGCCACCTTGCCGCCCAGGTCGACCGCGCACCGCCACACCAGTGGTCTCGAGGTTGAGGCGCTTGACCCGGCGCAGGATCAGGTGCGCGGTGAGCTGCTGCTCCCTGAGTCGTTGAGTGACTCCGCTCGTGCCTTGATCCCGCGAAGCATTCTTCGGAGCATCGCGAAGTCGCCGAACTCCATGAGGAGGACGCCGAAGAGTGCTGTGACCGGGTGTCGCCAGTCGTAGACGGCGTGGATGCGGGTGACCAGCCTGGTCCCGTCGGGGTCGGCGGGCGTCAGCTGCCACACCCAACTGCTGTCGTGCTTGCTCCAGAGCAGCCAGTGGTCGACTTCGAAGGAGTGGACTCTGAGGGCTGTGGTGTCGGAGGGCGTGGGCGACATCGGCACCCACTGGCCAATCTCCAGGTGCTGGAGCCCGGGCATGATCGCGGTCGCACTGGGATGGCCGAGGTTGTCGAGCAGGTCATTGCTGTAGTAGCCGGCGCGGAGGCAGCCGACCTGCACGAGCCATGGCCACACCGCGGCCGGAGGAGCATCGATCGAGATCGCTCTCGTCGCCCTGAACTGGGCGTGCTGCATGATGGCGTCACCGGGGAGGGATTCGATGATCTCGGCCGGCGTGGCACCCCAGCGGAGGTGCCAACTCCTGTACAGCGGTGAAGTCAGGAAGATCGGCAAGTCCTGGACGACATCGCGGATCTCGCCGAACAGGTCCCGTAGGGTCGGCTTCGCCGCTTCCTTCATCTCGACGACCTCCCTTCGGCGCGAACCGTGGAACCACTCTTGGAGTCTGATCGTGTCCACCGTCACGCGCCAGGGCCGATGGTCCTCTCGTGGGCGGTCCGCTCGGCTTCCAGGCCATAGGTCCCGCAGGTCGCCCCGCGCCGGGAGCCGGGTATGCGCCCCTGGCCGCGCCGTAGCCGGCACCGCCTTCCACTCCCCGATACCGGCGGCTATGAAGGACGGGACGCGGAGGCAGATCAGCGCGGAGCTGCAGGAGTCCGCCCTCGCCGGCAGGCAACCAGCGGCGCAGCTCGTTCGGTTTCGGATCCCGGACGGCGGCAGATCGCCTCCCGAAGGCCGCTCCGGCGGCGAGGCGGGTGCCCAGAAAAGGGCTCGCGCCCCGGAGCGTCCCGGCGGACCTGTGCGGCTTGGGGAACTGGGCGGATGCACCCCCCTGCACCCCCGCGTAGCCTCTTCCCGTGCCAGCCTCACCCCTGCGTCATGTCGCCGTCCTCGTACTCGAAGGTGCGAAGCCGCTCGATGTCGGTATTCCTGCACAGGTGTTCACGACCCGCGCGAGCATGCCGTACGAGGTGCGGGTGTGCGGCGCGGCGCCCGGTCTCGTGACGGGCGGCGACGGCCTGTCGTACCACGTTGCCCAAGGCCTCGATGCACTTGCGTGGGCTGACATCGTCTTCGTCCCCGGCTACCGGTTCCCGGACCGCGACGACCCGCCGCAGGCCGTCGTTGACGCGCTGATCGCCGCCCATGATCGGGGCGCGCGGCTCGCCGCCATCTCGACGGGCGCCTTCGCGCTCGCCGCCACCGGCCTGCTCGACGGCAGACGCGCCACGACGCACTGGCACTACACACGAGCACTCGCGGCGAAGCGCCCGCTCGTTCAGGTCGACGAGAACGTTCTGTTCGTCGACGAGGGCAGCGTACTGACGTCGGCCGGCGCTGCCTCGGGCATCGACCTGTGCCTGCACATTCTGCGCGGCGATCTCGGGGTGTCCGCGTCGAACCACGCGGCCCGGCGCCTGGTCGCAGCCCCCTACCGCAGCGGCGGTCAGGCCCAGTACGTGCCGCGCAGCGTGCCCGAGCCGCTCGGCGAGCGGTTCGCCGCCACCCGAGAGTGGGCGCTGCACCGGCTCGGCGAGCCCCTCACCCTTGACGTGCTCGCCCGGCATGCGGCGGTGTCGCCGCGTACGTTCTCGCGCCGCTTCGTCGAAGACACGGGGTACACGCCGATGCAGTGGGTCATGCGCGCCCGCATCGACATGGCCCGCGAGCTGCTCGAGCGTTCGCAGCGGGGCATCGAGCAGATCGCCGCCGACGTCGGTCTGGGCACCGGTACGAATCTGCGGCTGCACTTCCAGCGCATCCTCGACACCACGCCGAGCGAGTACCGGCGCACCTTCACCCAGGGCGGGTAGCCCACCACCACGTGGCGCGATCCTTTCGGACCGTGGCGATCACGCCGCTGTCACCAGCGGATGCTGCGCGAGAACCTGAAGACGAACCGAACAAGGGACACCACTCATGACTCGCATCGCCATCAACGGATTCGGCCGCATCGGACGCAATGTGCTGCGCGCACTGCTCGAACGCAACAGCGACCTGGAGGTCGTCGCCGTCAACGACCTCACGGAGCCCGCCACCCTCGCGCGACTGCTCGCCTACGACACGACGGCGGGCCGGCTCGGCCGCCCGGTGATTGTCGACGGGGACGCCCTGGTTGTGGACGGCCGTCGCATCACCGTGCTCGCCGAGCGCGAACCGGTACAGCTGCCGTGGGCCAAGCTAGGCGTCGACATCGTGCTTGAGGCGACCGGCCGCTTCACGTCGGCCACGGCCGCCCGCGCCCACATCGACGCGGGCGCGAAACGGGTACTGGTCAGCGCGCCGGCGGACGGCGCCGATGTCACTCTCGCGTTCGGGGTCAACACCGACGCGTACGACCCCGCCGTGCACACGATCGTCTCGAACGCCTCGTGCACGACCAACGCGCTTGCGCCGCTGGCCAAGGTGCTCGACGATCTCGCCGGCATCGAGCACGGCTTCATGACGACGGTGCACGCCTACACACAGGAGCAGAACCTGCAGGACGGTCCGCACCGCGACGCCCGCCGCGCCCGCGCCGCTGCAGTCAACATCGTGCCGACCACGACGGGCGCTGCCAAGGCGATCGGCCTCGTGTTGCCCAAGCTCGACGGCAAGCTGTCGGGCGACTCGATCCGCGTGCCGGTTCCGGTGGGATCGATCGTCGAACTCAACACAACCGTCGCTCGCGACGTGACGCGCGAGGACGTGCTGGCTGCCTACCGCGCCGCAGCGCAGGGGCCGCTCGCCGGCGTACTCGAGTACTCCGATGACCCGCTCGTGTCGACAGACATCACGGGCAATCCCGCCTCGGCGATCTTCGACTCGGCTCTCACCCGCGTCGACGGCCGCCACATCAAAGTGGTCGCCTGGTACGACAACGAGTGGGGCTTCTCGAACCGCGTGATCGATACGCTCGAACTCCTCGCCGCCAGCTGACCGACGGGGCGGCCCGCCTGCGGATGCCGCTCACGGCGGCGGGACGGAAAGTACCCAGCGATCCGCAGGCGCCTCCACCGACCGCTTACCGTCATCGAGGCCGCACATGGCACGCTCCACGTCTGGCGTGTGTGCCGTCCAGCTGCCAGTGTCCGCTTCCGCCCAGGCCAGCGTGATGGGCAATCAGCTCGATGCGGGGCTCGTAGCGGCTGGTCAGACGGCGGCGGTGGGGAGGGCCGCCCAGATGGTCCGGCCGGTGCCGTGCTCGTCGCGGGCCACGCCCCACCGGTTGGTCACGCTCGAGACGATGAGCAGGCCTCGACCGCTCTCTTCGTCGGCGGCGGCCTGGCGCACGCGAGGCTGCCCCGGCTTGCAGCCCTGGTCGCGCACCTCCACCCGCACCGAGTCCTCGTCGGCGCGCAGAACGCAGGTGATCTCCGTGCTGTCGGTGTGGGTAATCGCGTTGGTGAACAGCTCGGACATCACCAGCACCGCCATGTCCAGGACCCCGTCGTCGCACTCCCGCGTCCCGAGCCACAGCCGAAGGCGGCGGCGGGCGACGGCGACCGAGGAGGCGTGTGCGGGCAGCCGGAACTCCACCGCGTGGGACGGCGCTGCCATCTCGTCGTCCCACTGCGCGGAATCAGGCGTGGTCATGCCATACATAAGTGCCACCGTCGTTCGCCTTCCATCGGCCTGTGCGGGGTCGGGCTGACGCGGACGGACCTGGGGAGCGCAGCGCAACTGCCGCCGGGCCGGGTACTGAGAAGTCGGCGCTCTCGATGCGGGACGCCGGCAGGACACGGAGAGCGCGGGACTTGCTGGCGGTGGATTCCGCTCGCGCCGCATCCACACGCAACCGCTGGGAGCATCGCCCGGGTCCGCCGTGGCGCGGGGAGGGCGCTACGGGCCTCGCGGCGTGGCCGGTGCGGCACTGGGACATGCCCGATCACCGTCCGCGCCGCAGCTTCGGGGTCTGGGTCACGGTTTCACTATGCTCAATGTCACCACCAGAAAGCAAGAGCCAATCTGCAGATTGCAGAATTGAAGCGGCAGCGTGTCTACCGCACCGGCGCCATGGCACACTGCTGGCATGACAGTCCGTCAAGGAGGCAGGGCGTGAGGGAACCTCGGTCAGGCCCGACCGTGGGCCAGATTGTGCTGGGCCGACGGCTCCAGCACCTGCGCGAAACCGCCGGACTGACCCTCAATCAGGCAGCCGAGGCGCTCGATGTCAACGCGGCCACCGTCCGGCGGATGGAGAAGGCCGAGGTCGGCTTCAAGCTCCTCTACGTCCGTACCCTCCTGCAGACCTACGGAGTCGGCGCGGACGAGAGCCACGCCTTCATCGAACTCGCCAAGGACGCCAACCAGCCCGGCTGGTGGCACCAGTTCCGCGACGTCCTGCCCGAGTGGTTCAGCCTCTACGTGAGCCTCGAGGGCGCCGCCACGGTGATCCGCGCCTACGAGCCGCATCACGTCCCCGGCCTGCTGCAGACCGAGGACTACGCCCGCGCCGTACTCCGCCTCGGCTTCGCCCACGTCCCCGACGAACTCGAACGCCACGTCGCCCTGCGCCTGGAACGCCAGTCCCTGCTCACCCGCCAAGACGCCCCGCACGTGTGGGTGGTGATGGACGAGACCGCACTGCGCCGGCCCGCCGGAACCGCGGACGTAATGCGCGCCCAGGTCGACCGCCTCATCGAGGCGACCCAGATCCCCAACGTCACCCTCCAGGTCATGCCGTTCGCCGCCGGACTGCACTCCGCCGCATTCGGCCCCTTCCACCTCTTCCGATTCCAGGAGCCGGAACTGCCGGACATCGTCTACGGCGAGAACCTCACCGGTGCCGTCTACCTCGACGACCCCGTCGACGTCGCAGCCCACCGCGAGGCACTGGACCGGTTGGGAGCACAAGCAGTACCCGCAGACGCCACCGCAGCCTTCCTCGGCGGCATTCGCAAGGAGATCTGACATGGACCGCAAATCCACCGTATTCAACGGCATGCCCGCAGCCCAACTCGGCAAAGACGGCTGGCACAAGCCCTGGAGCGGCTCCAACGGCGGCGCCTGCGTCGAAGCCAAGAAGCTCAACGACGGCCGGGTCGCGCTGCGCCAATCCACCGACCCCGACGGCCCCGCCCTGATCTACACCAACCCCGAGATCACCGCGTTCATCCAGGGCGCCAAAGCCGGCGAAGCCGACTTCCTGCTCACCTGACCGCACCACCGGGGCACCACCCCGCGAACCACCCCCTCGAACCACCCCCGCACACGTACAACCCAGCCCAGGAGAGCGGAATGACCGAACACGGCGTCCCGGCCAACCAGATAGACACCAGCCAACCCCACCCGGCCCGCGTCTACGACCTCTACCTCGGCGGCAAAGACAACTACCCGGTCGACTGGGAACTCGCCGAACAAGTCCTCGCGATCTTCCCCACCATGAAGTCCGGCGCCCAGATCAACCGCGCCTTCATGCACCGGGCTACCCGCTGGCTCGCCAACCAGGCCGGCATCCGACAGTTCCTCGACATCGGCACCGGCATCCCCACCCAGCCCAACCTCCACCAGGTCGCCCAAGCCGTCGCCCCGGACGCCCGCATCGTCTACACCGACAACGACCCCATCGTCCTGGCCCACGCCCAAGCCCTGCTGCGCAGCACACCCGAAGGACGCACCGCCTACATCCAGGCCGACATCAGGGAACCCGGGAAGATCTTCGCCGCTCCCCAGCTGCGCGACACCCTCGAGCTCAGCCGGCCCGTCGCCCTGAGCATGAACGCGCTGCTGCACTTTGTTCCCGACGAGTTCGGACCCTACGACCTCGTCCGGCAACTGGTCGCAGAACTGCCCTCGGGCAGCTACCTCGTGCTGTCCCACGTCACCCCGGACTTCGACGCGGACACCTGGGGGAAGATCGTGGCGTTCTACCGCAACAGCGGCATCCCCGCACAGGCACGCTCCCTCAAGGAGGTCATCCCCTTCTTCGACGGTCTCGAACTCGTCGACCCCGGTGTCGTGGTGGCAACCGACTGGCGGCCCGAACCCGACCAACCAAGTTACGCCGCCCCCGGTGAGCCGATTCCCCTGTACGTCGCGGTGGCCCGCAAGCCATGATGAGCTCGTCCTCGCCAATGGACACCACCGGGTAACCGCCCAGGGAACCGGTGCGGGCCCGGATTGGACCCGCGTTGCGGAGGAGCGGAGGGTTGCCGACACCAGAGGTCCGATGCCGAAGCGGGCGGTGGCGCGGTCCATGGCTGCCTCGACGCGTCTCCAGTCGATGCCCAAGTCCAGCTCCAGCCGGTCGATGCGGTCAACGCCGCCGGCCGGCGCCACCGGCGCGGGCCGCACCGGTGGCGGGCACCGCCGGCGCGAGCAACTGCGCCGCCCAATTGCCAGGCCCGCCCGAGCGCGTCGTACTGGACACGCGAGGTGTAAGGCCGTCGCTAGTCACGGGCCATGTGCTGCGGCTGCGCGGGGGCGCTGACCGCGTCGTCGGCGGTGTGGGGCCGGTGAGGCGCCGTCGAGCCGGGGATCCCCGGGGTGGGGTTGGCGCCGGGATCGGTCGTATCGGTTGGGAGCTTGCGCAGCAGGGCCGGGGTGAGGCGGCGGTACGCCGCCGGGTTGATCGGGTTGAGCCAGTGCGAGGCGCGCACCAGGACGTTGATGTTGAGGCCGAGGTCGCCCAGCACCTCGTCGACGTTGTGCATCGAGTAGGGGATGATCTTCGTGCCCTTGCAGTGGTGCCCGTTGGTCGCGGAGTCCATGAACGCCAACTGATCGACGACCGCCTGACGGATGTCCTCCACGCTCGGCAGCGGTAGTGCTCGGGCGATCGCCGCTGCGATCCACAGGGCCGCCATCTCGGCGTTGAGCGGGCTGAAGAACGAGGAGTTGTAGCCGTTGAAGTACAGCCCGGGGATGTCCACGGGCATGACCTGGCGGTAGAGCATGAAGTTCCCGCGCTCGTCCAGCAGCCGCTCCTGCAGCTCCGCGGGGAGGAACGGCACGGCCTGGGTGAAGCCGGTCGCGCACACAACCAGGTCGGCCGGCAGCGTCGCGCCGTCCGCGAGTTGGGCGAACGGCCTGCCGTTCCGCGCGAGCAGCCGGGTGATCGTCTGGTCCCGGTGCACTCCGATGCGGCCGTCGGCGACCGCTTCGAAGAAGCCTTCGGTCGCGAGCCCGATGGCGCCTCGGACGATGTCCTCCATGCTGCCGCGGGGAACCAGGTCGAGTCGCCTGAGGCCGAACTGGCGCACCGAGACGGATCCGATGGAGTCGACCATCCTGCGGCGTACACCGTTGCCGGGGCCGTGCAGGAACTTCTCGAACCCGCGTAGCCGCAGATAGCGGAAGAGTGCTTCGCCCATGCGGGTCAGCAGCAGCATCTTGAAGTTGAGGAGGCCGCCGATCCTGCGCGGTACTTTCCACAGCAGTTGCCGCGCGATCACATCGGTGCTCTCGGCCACCTCGCTGATCGCCACGGCGACGTCGCACGCGGACTTTCCGTAGCCCACGACGAGGACGTGCCTGCCCCGGGCGTCCTGGGCGTCGTGGAACTCGGTGGCCGCGCACAGCCGCCCGCCCGCGGCGGTGAATTCGTCCGTACCCGGGTACGAGGGGATGGCCGGTTCGCAGAACACGCCGTTTGCCACGACGAGTTGGTCGAAGTCCTCGGTGGCGCGCCTGCCCGTGCTGTCCGTTGTCCCGATCGTCCAGCCGGTACCGGCGTTGTCGGAGCCCGCGTCGGCGCGCGGGCGCGCGGCGGACACCTCGGTGTTCAGCCGGAGCGTGCGGTCGAGGCCGAACGCCGTGGCGTAGGCGGCCAGGTAGGCCTGGACCTGCTCGCCGCTGGGCCACTCGGGGAACTCCTTGGGCATCGGGAAGTCCGAGAGTGAGTACTGGGCCCCAGGGCTCTGGGTCGTCAGACCCGGATAGCGTCGGGTCCGGCTCCATACGCCCCCGACGTCGGGCGTCCGGTCGAACACCTGGACCTCGTGCCCGGCCTGGGTGAGCACCTTCGCGGTGGCGAGACCGGCGACGCCGGCGCCGATGATGGCGATCCGCATGGTCAGCCGACCTCGGGCGGGAGTTGGAGTTCGATGCCGAACTCGGCCATGATCTTCTTCATGAGCGAGATGTCCTTCGGGCCCGGGGGCATGTCCGCCAGCGCCTGGTAGTACTTCTCCAGGCCGGCCGGCGAGACCACGGAGATGACCCGCGACTCCTCCCCGTACGGGTTGCGGAACGCGTGCACCACGTGGCGGGGCAGGTAGAGGTAGTCGCCGTGCTCCAGCACGAAGTCCTCGTCGCCGAGGCGGACGTCGAGCCGTCCGGCCAGGCATATGAAGGATTCGTCCTCGCGGGTGTGCAGGTGTGGGGGCGGGCCGTCGACCCCGGCCGGAATCGTGTACTCGAACAGCGAGTAGGCGTCGTGGGTGGACGTGCCGTCCGTCTTCAGCGTGATGCCGAGCCCGATCGCTGCGATCGCGTGTCCCTCACGCGAGGGGAGCATGTAACCACCACCGAGAGTCATCGTCGTCTCCTCAGGTCACCGCACCGACCATGTCGTCGGTATGCCAGCGGTCACAGCATTGGAGTCGCGGGCATGCGCCGCAAGCAGTTGTCCCACTCAATGGGATTTTGCTTGTTCGGCGTGGATCAGCGACGGTGCGAGTAGGCCCTGGACGCGGCGGCCGCGGCGAGCCGGACCGCGGGCCCGATCCGGTCCGCGCGCACCAGGCTGGTGGGACCAGTCACCGACAGGGCCGCCACCACCTCGCCGAGCGGTCCGAAGACCGGGGCGCCCACGCAGCTCACGCCGATATTGCCCTCCTCGCGTTCGACCGCCCAGCCCCGGGACGGGATCGCGGTCAGCTCGCGCAGGATGGCGACCGGGCTGGTGAGGGTGCGCGGCGTCCTGGCGGGCAGGCCGGCACCGAGGACCGCCTCGATGGTCCCGGTGTCGCTGTAGGCGAGAATGGCACGGCCCAGGGCCGAGCAGTAGGCCGGGACGCTGCCGCCGACTTGGGAGAGCATCGGCATGGGCCGGTGCCCGGTGATCTTCTCGACGACCAGGACCTGCGCTCCGTCCAGGACTCCGAGCTGCACCGTCGTCTTTGTCGCGTTGTGCAGGTCCTGCAGGAACGGCAGTACGGACTCTCGCAGTTCGTGCCGGATCGGTGCCAGGCCGGAGATCTCGAACAGGCGGTTGCCAATGCGGTACCGGTCCTTGGGCTTGTCCAGCCAACCGAGGCGGATCATCCGCTCGGCCGTACGGTGCGTGGTCGAGCGCGGCAGGCCGCACCGGGCCACCAGGGCCGCGAGGGTCAACTCCCGGTGCTCGGCGTCGAAAGCGCCCAGGATGGCCGCCGCGCGGTCCAGCCCGCCGAGGCTGCCCTTGTCGCTGTCCCGCTCAGTGGGACTCATCGTTGGCTCCGGGGTCCATGGAGGCCAGGCTAGACCCGTCGCGAACCACGACGCGAGGCCCGGAACCCTAGGGAGGCAGACATCAGCAAGCGAACCGCTCTCGTCGGCGGCGGCAGTGCGGGCATCGGCTACGCCGCGGCCGAGCAGCTGGCGCTCTCGGGGCACCGGGTGGTCGTCACCGGCCGCCGGGCACACCCGCTCGAGTCAGCCGCGTCCGCACTGCGGGAGAGCACCGGATCCGTAGTCGAGGCGCTGGTCAACGATATGTCGGATCCGGACGCTGCTGCGGCGGCGGTCACCTGGGTCGAGGAGCGCCACGGCACGCTCGACGTGCTGGTGCTCAACGCGGGCGGACCGCCGCCCGGCCGGATCCTGGACGTGGGCGACGACCAGTGGCAGCAGGCGTACGACCTGCTGCTACTCGGACCGCTGCGGCTGGCACGGCTGGTCCTGCCGCGCATGGCCGCGCGGGGCTTCGGCCGCGTCCTGTTCGTGACTTCCTCAGCCGTACGCCAGCCACAGCCCGACCTCGCGACCTCCGTCGTACTCAGATCCGCGGTCACCGCCGCCGCCAAGCTGCTCGCACGGGAGTTCGCGGCCGAGGGCGTGACGGTCAACTGCGTGGCACCCGGCGCGACCGCCACCGAGCGCCGCAGGCAGGTCCTGGACAACCGCGCCCGGCTGGAGGGGAAGGGCTACGCCGAGTTGGACGCCGCGGATGCCGCGGCCGTTCCGGCCGGCCGGGCCGGGCGTCCCGAGGAGATCGCGGCCGTGGTGGCGTTCCTGGCCTCGGAAGCCGCAGGCTACGTCAACGGCACCGTGATCACGGTGGACGGCGGACGAACGGAGACCATCTGATGGCACAGTCCGGACCCGAATTCTCCATGGCCGAGTTCCTCGGCGCGATATCCGAGACCGTGCGGCCGAGCAGCGCGCGACCGATTGTGGTGACCGCCGCCGAGCTGGAGCCCCTTCCAGCGGGGCAGGTGCACAACCCCACGACACTGTCCATCGCCGGCAAACTGCCGACCGCCACGTTCGAGATCTTCCGGCAGACGATCCCGCCGGGCCTCAGTTCCGACATGCAGCGCCACCACCACGAGACCGTCCACTTCGTCATCTCGGGACAGGGCCACAGCGAGGTCGAGGACGAGACCGCGTCCTGGTCCGCCGGCGACTTCGTCTACACCCCGCCGTGGACCTGGCACCGCCACTACAACGACTCCGACCGGGTCCCGGTCGAGTTCCTGACCATCGAGAACTCGCGCCTGCTCGGCCTGCTGGGGGTCGGCCGGCGCCAGAGCGCCGGCCTGGCCACCGTCGAAGAGGCCCGAGACCGCTTCCGTGAGGACGCACGTTCGGACCGCCCCCAGGCCCACGGGCCGACAGCTGAGGAGCACGCGACATGAGCGACCTGCCCGCCCACATCAGCATCTGGGGCGAGCTCGCGGACGTCGACCACGAACTGCGCCACGTCGACGTCGGCGGGATCCGCACCCGCGTCCTGCGGGCCGGATCCTCCGGCCCGGAACTGGTCCTGCTGCACGGCACCGGCGGACATCTCGAGGCCTACGCCCGCGATGTCGCGGGACTCGCCGAGGACTTCCGCATCACCGTCTACGACATGGTCGGCCACGGCTGGTCCGACCTGCCGGACCAGCCATACACCACCGACGTGCTGTCCGACCACCTGGTCGGGCTGATGGACGCCCTGGACATCGATGCCGCGCACCTCTCGGGTGAATCGCTCGGCGGCTGGGTGGCCGCCTGGACGGCGGCGCACAGCCCGGACCGGGTGGACCGGCTGGTGCTCAACACCCCGGGGAACATCGCCAACAAGCCCGAGGTCATGACGCGGCTGCGGGACAGCACCATGGCCGCCGTCCTGGACCCCAGCGACGAGGTGGTGCGCCGCCGCGTGGAATTCCTGTTCCACCACAAGGAGATGGTGACCGACGAACTGGTCGGCCTGCGCCGCGCGGTCTACAGCCGCCCCGGCTTCGTCCGGGCCATCACCAACACACTGGTCCTGCAGGACCCCGAGGTGCGCAAGGCCTTCGCCTGGGATCCGGCCTGGGTCGGCAAGATCGCCGCACCCACGCTCCTGCTGTGGACCGACCACGATCCGACCGGCGGGCTCGACGAGGCGGCGCTGCTGCTGGAATGGCTGCCCCGTGCCCGCCTGCACGTGATCGAGGACGCCGGTCATTGGCCGCAGTGGGAGAAACCCGAGGAGTACCTGCGCGTCCACCGGGACTTCCTGCTCACAGAGGCGCAAGCGGCATGAGCGAGATCATCGGCCTGGTCGGCATGTCCCATTCCCCGTTCGCCACCATGACGCCGCCGCACGGGCCCGAGCAGCCGGGCGGCCGGTTCATGGCCGACGCCGCCAAGGTCGCCCGGGCCGTGGCCCGGCTGGCCCCGGACGCCGTCGTCGTCATCGGCCCCGACCACTTCCACGCGAACTTCTACGACGCGATGCCACCGTTCGTGCTCGGCGTCGAGCAGGCGGCCGGGTTCGGCGACTTCGGCAGCAGGTCAGGACCGCTGCCGGTCGCCACCGAACTGGCCTGGTCGGTCCGCGACGCGCTCGCCCGGTCCGGATTCGACCTCTCGCTCTCCTACGCGCTGACCGCCGACCACGGCCTGGTGCAGAGCTACGACATGGTCTGCGGCACGGCAGGGATCCCGCTGGTGCCACTGATCGTCAACACCGCCGCACCGCCGCTGCCCAGCATGGAGCGCTGCGTCGGACTGGGTAGAGCCCTCGGCGAGGCCCTGCGCGCGGCGGAGTTCGCCGGGCGGGTCCTGGTGATCGCCAGCGGCGGCCTGTCGCACTGGCTGCCCTCCAACGACCCGCGCGACCCCTCGGTGGCCGACGAGCGGCGCACCGCGATGATCCACGGGCGCAAGGACCCGCACGCCTACGATGCGGTGCGGGTACCCAGGATCCGCGCGATGGGCGGTGACCCCAACGCCCACGTCAACCCCGCCTGGGACACCTGGTTCCTCAAGCAGTTCGGCACCGCCGACCCGGCGCCGGTCGTGGCACTGGGCGACCCCGGCCTCGAGGAACAGGCCGGGAGCGGCGGACACGAGATCAGGACCTGGCTGATCGGGCTGGCCGCCGTAGCCCTGCCACTGGTCTGGACCAGCTATGAACCGGTTCCGGAATGGATCACCGGCATGGGCATCGGCACGACCTTCGAGGTGAACTGACATGCCGTCGGCTTCCAGAACGCTCGACACGGGCGCCGCCGAGGCGCTGCGACAGCTCACCGAAGCCCGGGCACGGCGCCGCCCCGGCCCCCCGGTGCGAGGCCTGCTACCCGAAGGGGACGTCGACGCGGCCTACGCCGTCCAGGCCGCGTGGGTCGAGGACACCACCGCGGCGGGAGCCCGGGTCGTCGGCCGCAAGATCGGTCTGACCAGCCCGGCTGTGCGCGCCCAACTGGGTGTCGACCAGCCCGACTTCGGCGTGCTCCTGGACACCATGGAGATCCCGGACGGCGCGTCCGTCGACATCACCAGGACGCTGCAGCCAAGAATCGAGGCCGAGATCGCCCTCGTCCTGGCGCGGGACCTGTCGGCCGACACCATCGGCGAGGCCGAGGTCGCCGCCGCCACCGCGTTCGTCGTGGCGGCCCTGGAAGTGGTGGACAGCCGGATCGCCGACTGGGACATCGGCATCGTGGACACCGTGGCGGACAACGCCTCCGCGGGGCTGTTCGTCCTAGGCGCGCAGCAGCGACTCGGCAGCCTCGACCTGGCCGACTGCGCCATGGCGATGTGGCGCGGGCGAGATGTCGTATCGGAGGGGTCGGGTGCGGCCTGCATGGGCAACCCCCTGACCGCCGTCGCGTGGCTGGCCAGGACCGCACGCCACTACGGCCGGCCGCTGCGGGCCGGGGAGATCGTGCTCTCCGGCGCGCTGGGCCCGATGGTTCCGGTCGCCCCCGGCGACGCCTTCCGGGCCGACATCAGCGGCCTCGGCCAGGTCAGCGCGATATTCACGGGAGAAGCCGAATGAAAAGGGCCGCGCTGACCAGGACCAGGGCCGCCGTGATCGGCTCGGGCAACATCGGCACCGACCTGATGGTCAAAATGCTGCGGCTGAGCGAGCACTTGGAGGTCGCGGCGATGGTCGGCATCGACCCCGGGTCCGACGGCCTGGCCCGGGCCGCTCGGCTCGGCGTGCCGACGACCGCCGACGGCATCGCGGGGCTCGTCGCCATGCCCGGCTTCGACGAGATCCAGATCGTCTTCGACGCCACCTCGGCCAGGGCCCACCAGGCCAATGCCGACGCCCTCGCACCGCACGCCAAGCGGCTCATCGACCTCACCCCGGCCGCGCTCGGCCCGTTCGTCGTCCCTGCCGTGAACCTGGAGAGCCACCTGGACGCGCCAAACGTCAACATGGTCACCTGCGGCGGCCAGGCCACGATCCCGGTGGTCGCCGCGATCGCACAGGTGGCACCCGTGCCGTACGCGGAGATCCTCGCCTCGATCGCCTCGCGATCCGCCGGGCCCGGCACCCGCGCCAACATCGACGAGTTCACCGAGACCACGGCTGCCGCAATCGAATCGGTCGGCGGCGCGCGGCGAGGCAAGGCCATCATCGTGCTCAACCCCGCCGAGCCACCGCTGATCATGCGTGACACGGTCCTGTGTCTCGTCGACGCCCCCGAGCCGG
This sequence comes from Streptacidiphilus sp. MAP12-16, assembly GCF_041262165.1. Classification (NCBI taxonomy): domain Bacteria; kingdom Bacillati; phylum Actinomycetota; class Actinomycetes; order Kitasatosporales; family Streptomycetaceae; genus Streptacidiphilus; species Streptacidiphilus sp. MAP12-16. The sequence continues at coordinate 71,158 of NZ_JBGCBY010000020.1, read as the reverse complement.
ACGTCCGCGACCGGATCGCTACGTCGGTCGAGCACATGGTCGCGCAGGTCGCGGCCTACGTCCCCGGCTACCGGCTCAAGCAGCCGGTACAGATCACCCCCGTCACCGACCACCCGCACACGCTCATCGGCCAGAGCCCGGCAACTCATCAGGTCAGCGTCCTGCTCGAAGTGGAGGGCGCAGGCCACTACCTCCCTCCCTACGCGGGCAACCTCGACATCATGACCTCGGCCGCCCTTCGCGTCGGCGAACGGATCGCTGCGCGTCTCTCGGAGGTGACGGTATGACCAAGCGGCTGTTCATCCAGGACGTCACCCTGCGGGACGGCATGCACGCCGTCCGCCACCGCCTCCCGCCCGGGACCGCGGCCCGGATCGCGGCCGCACTCGACGCGGCCGGCGTCGACGCGATCGAAGTGGCGCACGGCGACGGGCTCGCAGGCACAAGCCTCAGCTACGGCCCCGGAAGCAACACCGGCTGGGAGTGGATCGAGGCCGTCGCCGCGAGCCTCACCCATGCCCGGCTGACCACACTTCTGCTGCCCGGCATCGGCACGATCAAGGAACTCAGGCACGCCTTCCGGCTGGGCGTGCGCTCGGTGCGAGTCGCCACCCACTGCACCGAGGCAGACGTCGCCGCCCAGCACATCGCCACCGCACGCGAACTGGGCATGGACGTGTCGGGATTCCTGATGATGAGCCACATGGCCCCGCCCGCCGAACTGGCGCGCCAGGCCGCACTGATGCAGTCCTACGGAGCGCACTGCGTTTACGTCACCGACTCGGGCGGCCATCTCACCATGAACGCGGTACGCGAGCGGGTCCGCGCCTACCGTGAAGTACTCGACTCCGCCACCGAGATCGGCATCCACGCGCACGAGAACCTCTCACTGTCGGTCGCCAACTCACTGGCCGCAGTCGAACAGGGCGCCACCCGCGTCGACGCCTCGCTCGCCGGCCACGGCGCCGGAGCGGGCAACTGCCCGATCGAAGCGTTCATCGCCGTCGCCGACCTCGAGGGATGGGAGCACGGCTGCGACCTGCTTGCCCTCCAGGACGCCGCCGACGATCTGGTCCGCCCGCTCCAGGACCGGCCCGTGCGGGTCGACCGCGAAACACTCACGCTCGGCTACGCGGGCGTCTACTCCAGCTTCCTGCGGCACGCTGAGGCCACCGCCGAAAGGTACGGCGTCGACGTTCGCACACTACTTCTCGAGGCCGGCAGACGCAGCCTCGTCGGTGGCCAGGAGGACATGCTCGTGGACATCGCACTGAGCATGACGTCCGCTCATGAGTCGGATGCCTAGCCCCGGAGGCCCTCACCACCATCGCCACCAGCTGCCTGCCGCTGGCGTCCGGGGGATCCGTGAGATGTCCGCGCAGCTCCGGGGCCGCGCCCGCACCCCACCTGCTCCGCGCCCGCACGCTGCTGCTGTCCGCCGAGCCGCAGCACTCCGGCCTGGTCGACCTGGCACTCGCTGGCTCGGCCTCCACAGGGGCACGGTCTGCCAGGACCGCCTGCTGCGCACGCTGCCAGTGTTCGAACGCCGAATCGCAGGGAGCGCATCCAGCCGCAACTGGTGGTTCCCGGCCTGGGCCGGCACCAAGCTCGGCCCACGCCCCGCCGACTCCCCTGCCTCGGGACGTGGGCCCACCCGCCGCACCGTACGCTCATCCGACGGCGATGACACCGGAGCCGACACCCTGCTCCAGGCCGTCAGGGTGCCGCGTTCATCAGGTCGACGGCGCTCTGCTGGCGGGCGGCGTCCGTCGTGTCGAGCGGCCCGGCCCAGTGCAGCCCGTACGCGTCGAGTGCGTTGCGATCGTTGGCATAGGCGGAGTCGGCCTGCCGCCGGAGGTAAGCGGAGTAGGGACGGTCGGACAGCAGGGCGTTGAAGGCGCTGATCCCGCGAACACAGGCGCCCTTGAAGGAGGGGCCGTCGGCGCCACAGTCGCCCGTCTCACACGGGTCGCGCAGGATCCCGCCGGAGTTCAGCGACGCAGTCGTGGTCAAGGCGTCCGCGAGCTGTCGGCCTCTGGTCAGCAGAGCCGGGTCGCCGGTGGCCCGGTACAGCTCTGCCAGGCCGCCGAGCAGCACGCCCTGGTTGTACGACCAGACGGTCTGCCCGTTGTCTGCACAGGTCGACGTGTCGATACTGTCGTTCACCAGGTTCGAGCTGTTGATCACGCCGGTGCCGGCGAACCACGACCACTCCGCCCGCGCCCGGCCGAGGTAGACCGTGTCACCCGTGATGCGGTTGTGCAGCGCGGCGTTCAACTGGAGGTAGAGGGAGTTGGCGATCGCGTTCTTGTAGGTCCTGGCGGTGCTCCACCACACTCCGCCGCCGCACACCGAGTCCCAGTACTGCGCCATGTGGTCCGCGTCGGCGCGGGCGGTGTTCAGGTACCTGCTGTCGCCGGTCAGGTCGTACGCGTCGACCCAGGCCAGCCCCCACCAGCCGGTGTCGTCGGTGAATGCGTCGGTGAAGTTGCCGCCCTGTGCGGTCAGGTTGATGTTGTAGGTGTTGGCGACGGCGTACCTGTAGCTGGCCATCCCGGTGACCCGGATATTGTCAATGACGGCGGTCAGCGCGTTGGCCGAGTTCCACCAGCCGGTAGTCTCGAACAGGCCGGTACCGTTGTCGTACGACTGCATCAGCGCGGTCACCGCCGCGGTCGGGCGGCTGTACGCGTTCCAGGTCGTACGGGCCCAGGCCGTGCAGGCGGTCTCGCTTCGGTCGCCGGCTTTGCCGCAGGCCCGGAGCGCGCCGACGCCGAGGTTGTTCCAGTCGTCGACGTTGTACATCAGGGTGCGCCAACCCCCTTGCCCCGACGGTACCGTGGTGTCTCCCAGCTTGCTGCCCGAGCTCCAGGTCCGGCCGCCGTCGAAGGACCGGTCCAGCCATACCTCGTCGCCCGGGCTTCCGTTGTCGATCGAGGCCCAGCCCATCGCGTCGTTGTCGTCGAAGTGCAGCGCGAGGTTCCGGTTGTAGATCGTGGCGGTCACCGACTGCCGGCTCTGCGGGGCCAGGGCGGGGTCCCGGCCGTCGCAGTACTTGTTGCAGGTGGTCGACTGAGCCGCCGCCACCGCAACGCTCCCGGGCGCTGAAGTCGACAGAACCAGGGTCGTCGTCATCACACCGGCCCCGATCATGACCAATCTGCATACTGTTGACCGCATGTCAGCTCCGAAGAGGCGGGGCGGGCAGGGACTCACACGGCAGTGCCGACCGCAGGCCATGCCAACGCCCGTACCGGACCGCGCGTGGCTCGGGCTGCGATGGTCGGCGCCCAGGGGCGAAGGGCTGCGTGTCCTTCTATAACACTCCACCGCATTGATGGGTACCAGTCAATGGTCTGTACCATAAGCAGGCCTGAGCGTGCCCCTGCCTGGCATCGCCCGCCCTGGTACGCGTCACGACCGGGCACCGCATCCGCCCGCCGCCTCGGGCTGCGGTCGGAGACCCGGAATACGGCACCTGGCCACGCGATGGCTCTGGTGCTTCGGGTCGGGCATGCGCGATCATGATCGGAATGGACGCTCGTTTCCTTGGCATCGCTGATCTGGTCGAAGCCCCATCCGTGGCGGTCGTGGTCGACGTCATGCGCGCTTTCACCGTGGCTGCCTGGGCCTTTGCCCAGGGAGCGGAAAAGATCATTCTTGCTGAGTCGCTGGACGACGCCCTGGCGCTCAAGGCTCGCCATCCGGATTGGGTGGCGCTCAAAGACGGCCCGCCCGCGCCCGGGTTCGACACCGTCAACTCTCCGGGCCTGCTGCGGTCTATTGACCTTGGCGGACGGACCGTTGTGCAGAAGACCACGGCAGGGACAGTCGGCGCCCTTGCGGTCAAGGAGGCGCCGCTGGTGCTGTGCGCGAGCTTCGTGGTGGCGGAGGCAACGGCTCAGCTCTTGCGGACGCGCAAGAGTGCCAGTGTCACCTTCGTGGTCACTGGCGACGACGGGCGGGCCGATGAAGATCTGGCGTGTGCTCAATACATCGCCCGGAGGGCCACCGAGGCTGGGACGGATGCTGCTGCGTTCCTCCGCCGCGCTGCCGAGTCGCGCGCCGCCGCCGAACTGGCGGAGGGGGTGCGTCAAGGAGTCCATCCTGATGACGTTGCGCTCTGTCTTGAGGTCGACCGGTTCCCCTTTGCCATGGTGGCGACCTTGGAAGGCTCGCTCATGGTCCTGCGTCCACGCGCGATGCCTTCGCTGGCTGACGAGGACCCGGTCTGATCGCTGGTCAGGTCAACTTGGTAGCTCGGTGTAGTCGATCGCGGCAGGGACGCCGGATTGGACCTGCAAGTCCAAAATATGTGATGCTCCGGCGCCGTGAAATGGTCCAGCCCCAACAGCCGACCGGCGAAAACACCCGCGACCGGCTCCGAAGTCAACCCCGGCTGGCTGGGCGGCGGCGGAGTCCTCCTGGTGATCGGTGGTGCGCCGGTCGAGTCTGGCCAGCAGATCGTCCAGGTCGGAGGTGGTGAACCTCCACTGGAACGGCTGTGCCGTGGCGTTGTAGTGATCTTCGAAGTCTCGGAGCCGGTCCCTGGGTCAGGTTGGTGAAGTCGTTCGGCGAGACGACCTTGCGCTGCATGTGGCGATGCCCCGCGACATGGCCTCGCGGGCCAGTTCCGGGCACGACCAGCGCGACAGCGGCGCGCCGGTCCGGCGGGAAGCTGGCAGGCCAACGCTTTGACCTGCGCGGCCTGCAGGGGTGTGAAGACGGGGGGCCGGCCGGTGCGCTGACGGTCGAGCAGGCCGCGCAGACCCAGGTCAGCGAACCGGCCTCGCCATGTGCGCACCGTGTCGACGTGCACCCCCGCCTCGACGGCAATACGCGCGTTGGACCTGCTCCGAGCCGCCAGGAGCACGATCCGCGCCCGCACCCGGTCCCGGTGCTCGGTCCTGTGACCGTAGGCGGCCTTCTTCAGTCGGTGCCGCTCGGCGGCGGTCAGGACTATCGGGCGCGCGGTGGCAACAGGCAAGGCAGGCAGGCCGATCGGCAGACGTAGATCAGGGCAGCCACAGCCTGCCGCAGGCGCGGACCTCTGATGGTCGCCCGTCCATCAGGCGATGGACGATCTGCCCAACCTGTCGATCCGGCCGATCTCCTCCATCGGATACGGGGCCTGCCTACTCTCCAGCTGGAACTTGCGGTAGAAGTCCGTCATCACCGCGGCGAGCGGGGCGTGCTGGGTGAGGATCGCCGCGACCTGCGGCGGAATCCCCTTCGGGCGCTCCCCATGGGCGCATGCGCGCACGAACGCACTGCGCTCCTCGCCCCTATACCCGTACAGGGCGGTGACCAGCCAGATCACCAGGTGTGTGACGGAGTAGCAACGGTCATATGTCTGGTGGTCGGCGAAGAAGTCGGCCTCTTCCCTGGACAGGTCGAACCGGGAGGAGATCGCGAGGCCGTAGTCCGCAAAGAACAGACGCTCACCGTCGGTCAGGATGTTCTGGAAGTGGGTATCGAAGTGCAGGAGACCGTGGGCGTTCATGAACGAGATCCCAGCCTGCAGTTGCTTTTCGACCATGGCGCAGGCCCTCTCGGCCGCCTCGTCCCCGGCTTTGACCTGGGTGCCCAGCCAGTCGTGCAGGTTCTGCGGGATGTACTCCAGGAACAGGGCGATGCTCGTCGAGGAATCGCGCACAGCCTCGATCCGGCGGCGCACCTGCGATCCGCCTCCCCAGTAGGTGACAGCCTTCTCCACGTCGGCCAGTTCCTCGGGAAGCGACTGCCCGGGGTGCGGCAGGACCCGCCAGTGGTACATCAAGGGGAAGCCCTCATAGTCCTGTGCGAGCACCCAGTTCGTCGTCATGGTGTGCACGGCCAGCTCCCTCCAGGCCCCAAAGCCCGGCCCCCCGATAATACCGACACCGAAATGGGAGAAGGCAGGTAGCCCGAAGAGGTTTGCCGTGGACCGGACGTTCGCCGGCTGCCTTTCCAGATCGCTCAGCGGCACCCGCTTGACGAAGACCGGGGTTCCGCCGATGTCCAGCAGCGCCGATGTCCCGCCGATGCCGGATCCCATGGGCTCAGCCGCGTCCAGAAGGTCGCGCAGTTCAAGATCACTGCACAGGGCCAACGCTGGCGAGACGGCACTGTGAGCCGCCAGCCGCGAATCGCGCGACATGTCAACGCTCTCGACGACTGCCTCCACGTGAGCAACAACCTCTCTGAAACACCTGGGCGTCTCCGACGAGCACGTGCGCGCGACGCACAGCCCTGCGGTTCGACTCTTGGCACGTGCAGCGGGCATCCAGGATCCGTTTTGCGAACGCAGATCCGAACCCCGTTTCGGCACTGTACGTGAGGACGACAACAAGGATCGGGCGAACGCGATGCCTCTGCAAACCAACACTGCTCAGCGGCTCGGAACTGGGCTGACTCTCAGTGGTCAAGCTTCATCGCGCCGTCCTTCGACGCCGGCCGGTGAACACACCCGTCACGCAATGCCCGCCGCAGTCCGGTCACGGGTCGCCCTGCTCGGTTCGGCATGTGCAACAAGGCCTGACAGGTCTAGACCTTGACGGGGACATGTGATGTGAAGTTCAATCAGGTCCTGAAGAAAGTGCTGACGTCCCATCAATGCCGGGCGTCCGCAGGCTTGTCGGCACACCACTGACTCTCGCCCGTCCCGGGTGGCGAGCCGTCCTGCCCTGCCCCCACATCGGCGAGGACGCATGCCTGTCGCACCTTCTTCCCCTCGACAGCAAGGGAGTGCCCCCATGCATGCCTTCCCCCTGCCCCAACGCCGGCCCCGGCCGCTGCGTAGGCTGTCCTCCGCGGTGGCGCTGACCGGCGCGGCCGTGCTGGCCGCGAGCGGCCTCACCGTCGCCTTCGCGCCCGCCGCCTCGGCGGCGGTCACCTCGGGCACCAGCTACACCGTCACCAACGTCAACAGCGGCAAGTGCGTGGACGCCAGGGCCGCGGGCACTGCCAACGCCACCGCCGTCCAGCAGTACGCCTGCAACGGCACCAACGCCCAGAACTGGGTGTTCACGGCCACCAGCGGCGGCTACTTCCAGGTCGGCAGCGCCGCCGGCACCGCCCAGGTCTGGGACGACTCCAACGTCTCCAGCGCCGACGGTTCGCTGATCCAACTGTGGACCTACGGCGGCGGCAACAACCAGCAGTGGCTGCCGGTGCTGGAGTCCGGCAGCACCTACCACTTCGTCAACCGCTTCAGCGGCAAGTGCCTGGACGTCCCGTCCGCCTCCACGACGGACAGCGTCCAGCTGCAGCAGTACACCTGCAACGGCACCGCGGCCCAGTCCTTCAACCTCTCCACCGGCGGAGGTTCGACCACCCCACCCGGCAGCTTCGTGGTCAGCGAGGCCCAGTTCAACCAGATGTTCCCGAACCGGAATTCCTTCTACACCTACAGCGGCCTGACCGCGGCGCTCAGCGCCTACCCGGGCTTCGCCACCACCGGCAGCGACACCGTCAAGAAGCAGGAGGCTGCGGCGTTCCTGGCGAACGTCGACCACGAGACCGGCGGGCTGGTCTACATCGTTGAGATCAACACCGCCAACTACCCGACCTACTGCGACTACAGCCAGTCCTACGGCTGCCCGGCCGGCCAGGCGGCGTACTACGGGCGCGGCCCGCTGCAGATCAGCTGGAACTTCAACTACAAGGCGGCCGGGGACGCGCTCGGCATCGACCTGTTGGACAACCCGTACCTGGTGCAGAACGACGCCTCCGTGGCCTGGAAGACCGGCCTTTGGTACTGGAACACCTCGACCGGCGCCGGCACCATGACCTCGCACAACGCCATGGTCAACGGCGCGGGCTTCGGCCAGACCATCCGCACCATCAACGGCAGCCTGGAGTGCAACGGCAACAACACCGCCGAGATGCAGGACCGGATCAACGACTACCAGCAGTTCACCCAGATCCTGGGCGTCCCGGCCGGCAACAACCTCAGCTGCTAGTAGGGCTTTTGGTGCTGGTTCCGGGACCTACAGGGTGCCGGAGATGGTCGGCAGCCACCAGAGCGTGCCCAGTAACTTCGACCACTGGGTCACCCGGACCCGGTCCTATCTGGCCCAGCCGACCCCACTGCCCTGCGGGCGCGGCGGCACCGGTGAGTACTGGTGCTGCCGCGCCGCGGGGCAGCGGCACGATCACCGAGGCACGTCCTGGTGCGCCGAGATCGGGACGGTGGCGGGGCGGACGCGGTTGCCGGCGCCGCCCGGTCGGGGCATACGCACCCCCTGACCGGCGGGTGTCTACCCCCGCCGGTCAGGGGGTGCGGCCGCACTGTCGCGACGGATAGTGTCGCCGAGGCGCTCAGGGAAGAGGCCGTGCCGTGTTCAGGGGGGCGGCGTGGCCTCGGCCTACCCGGCCTCCTGAGGTGCCGTCAGATCCACCAAACGCGCATGACTAACCCCCTCCGCACCGCGTGCGGCTGGGGGAGGCGAGTTCTTCCTGTCCCAGGACCCCATGACGTTCAGGAGCAACTCGTGCAGGCCGGCCCTCGAATAGGGCTTCGGCCGATGCGAACCAGCAGAGAGAAGCGGCACCAGTGAAGTTCAGGAAGCTCAAGACAGTGCTTGTCGGCCTCGCCACCCTGGCCGCCGGGTTCGTGGTGGCGGCACCGGGGGCCCATGCCGCCGGGTGTGGCAGCGACCGGGTGCTGGCCAGCACCCCGACCACCGTCAAGGACTCGCTCAACCGCAGCATCGGGCAGCTCTACCTCGGCTACATCCCGAGCTGCCGGATGATGTACGCCGAGCTGCACACCTTCAACGTGAACGAGACCGCGAACTCGGCCTCGATCTGGATCGAGAACGGCCCCGCGGGCACCCACGCGGCCCAGGCGGGCAAGGTCTACTCCGGCGACGTCTTCTCCGGCGGCAACCTGCACTTCTGGGGTGGCTACTTCACCTCGAACCTGGTGCCCATCGACCAGTTCGGCTACCGCTACGCGATGCCCCACCTGTACGCGGACTGGATGACCTGGGACACCGTCTCGGGCCTGATCCCGACCTGCCTCACCAACCACGACTGGCACGGCAACTGGCACAACTTCGCCACCGGCTACAACGACTCCAGCCACTCATCCGAGCGCTGCTGATCGCGCCACCAGCGCCCGTCGGAGAACCCTTGATCGAGCGAATGCTCGATCTGGGATCGCCGGCGGGCGCCCGCTTTGGCAGCGTGACATCGCGCCGCCGACGTCGACGCACCGGCGGCTATGCGTCTCGGACGGGCTGGTAGGTGAGGAAGGCGAGGCCGTCACCGATGGTCCGGGCGTGGACGAGGCGCAAGGGTTTCTTGTCGCTGGTCTCACCGAAGAGGCGCTCGCCGGCCCCGAGCACGACCGGGAAAACCACGAGCCGCAGCTCGTCGACGAGGTCGTGCTCGATCAGCGTGCGCCCGAGCTGATAACTGGCATAGACGACGATGTCCCCGTCCAGCTCCTGCTTGAGTTTCGAGACCTCGTTCACCACGTCGCCCGTCAGGGGTGTCGAGTTGCTCCAGCGGGGTTGTTCGAGGTTCGAGGACACGACGTACTTGGGCAGGCTGTTCAACCTGTCCGCCCACTCGCCGCTCCGGGATTGCCACCGCTCGGCGAACCACTCGTCGGACCGCCGACCCAGCAGCAGGGCCTCGGTGCCCATCGCCTCCTCGAGTGAGATCTTGGCCCACGCTTCGAGGTCCTTGCCCCCGAACTGGCCGAACCAGCCGCCCAGCCTGAAGCCCTCCTGACCGTCCGGGTCCTGAACGACTCCGTCGAGCGAGACATTCGTGCTAATGATGATCTTTCCCATGACGTCTCTCCATGCGCTGTGTTGTCACTTACCACTGATGTAGACACCGCGAAGTCGAGAAAGGGGCGCCCGCCAACCGCCCCCTTCGCCCCTCGGCCGGTGTCCATACAGGAAGTACAGGGAGTAACAGGAATTGCGACAAGATGCGGGAAGAGGTGACCGGAGGATGGGCGAAGTGGCAGCTGACTTGATCTCCAGGGCGCGGGCCGGGGACGGCGACGCGTTCCGGCAGCTGACCGAGCCGTACCGCCGGGAGCTGCAGGTGCACTGCTACCGGATGCTCGGATCGATCCAGGACGCCGAGGACGTCCTGCAAGACACGCTGCTGGCCGCCTGGCAAGGCTTCGCCGGGTTCGAGGGACGCGCCTCGCTGCGCACCTGGCTCTACCGGATCGCGACCAACCGGTGTCTCAACGCGCGCCGGTCGGCCAGCCGACGCCTGCCCAAGGAGTGGGACGTGCCCAATGTCGAACCGCCCGAGCCCACCCGGCTGGGTGAGGTCGTCTGGCTCGAGCCAATTCCCGACGCCCTCCTTGAGGGTGTCACCGACGCGCCGCTCGGCCCGGAAGCCCGCTACGAGCAGACCGAATCCATCTCCCTGGCTTTCGTGACCGCCCTCCAGATCCTGCCGCCTCGCCAGCTCGCCGTGCTCATCCTGCGCGACGTCCTCGGATTTCACGCCAACGAGGTGGCCGACATGCTGGACTCGAGCATCGAGTCAGTCAAAAGCGCCCTCAAACGGGCCCGCGCCAGTCTGCAAGACCAACGGCCCACGGCCGACGACCGCGAACCGCCGCCTACCTCCGACTCACGCTCCGAGGATGCGATCGTGGCGAAATTCGTCCGCGCGTGGGAGTCCGCCGACCTCGACGCACTGGTGGCCCTTCTCACCGACGACGTCTTCATGTCGATGCCACCGATGCCCTTCGAATACCAGGGCCAAGACGTCGTGGCCCGCTTCTGCGCCGGCATCTTCCGCGCGGGACGAAGGTTCGACCTCGTCCCGACACGAGCCAACGGTCAGCCGGCGTTCGGCGCCTACCTGCGCGCCCCCAACGGCATGAGCCACGGGACCGGCCTCTACGTGCTCACTCTCACCGGCGACCGGATCTGCGCCCTGACCCGCTTCGAAAACAGCGTGCTCCCATCGTTCGGGCTGCCGCGATCGCTCCCTCGCCTCCAGAAATCGGAATAGATCTGTACGAAATCCGGCAGATCAGACCGGCTTGTTCGCCTGTTTCCGGGCCGCGGTGAGTGGCTCGCCGCGGGTCGCCTTGCGGCCGTGAAGTGGACCGGGTCGTCTCGGGTTCCAGTGAGCGGCACGGATCCGCTCGGGTGTCAGCGGGCAGCTGAGCAGCAGGGGCACCACCGGCTCGGCGACGTCGCGGCACTTGGCCTCGAAGGCACTGCGGTCGCCCAGTACGCGGAACGCTGTGTCCGGCCTCATGGCGCCCGGTCAGGGCCGCACCCTGCCGCTCGACTGCCTCGCGCATCACGGCCGGCGGCTCGTTGGACGGCTTGGTCGCCCGGTACGCGGCCAGGTCACGCCGGTACCCGGGCGCCGCTCCCCCACGGGTGTGCACCACTGCCGACTGATGCTGAACCACCCCTCCCCGTCTGGCCTCGGCGACCGGGCGGAGGCGCCGATGCCCCGAGGTCAGGACCCGGAGGTGGCACAGCGCCTGGGCGGCGACCTCGACCAGTTCGGGCCGCCGCCTGCCGGGTTGGTCCCATACGGAGGGTGTGGCTCCTCTGTCCCGGGCTATGAGCCGTGTTCTAGAGTTCGCACGCCGTGCTTCCTGCACGATCAACTGAGGGGAATTCAGATGACCGTCAGCAAGGCCGTCAAGGCCCTGCTCGTGGCCTTAGTGTCGGCGATAGCCGTCCTTGTCCCGTCCTCCAGCGCCAGCGCCTACGAATCCGTGCTCTACCTCAACACCGGCTACCACGTGGGCATCTACACCCAGCCTGCGACCTACGCAGCGAAGACCCCTAACGCCCCCCTGATGAACCCGGGCGACGAAGTGTACGCCGTGTGCTGGGACTACGGAACGGACCTCAGCGGATCCGGCAGTGGCCAGTGGTACCTGATTTCCGGGGAACGCCACGCCGGCGGAGGGGTAACCAGCTACATCGGGTGGGCCTACGCTCCCTTCGTCACCACCGGGACGCCGTACCAGAACTACGTCGGCAGGTGCCCTGACGAGAACCCCCAGCAGTCGATCAACAACGGCCACAACATCGGTCTGTACGGCGGTCCGTCGACCGGCTACGCCAAGACAGGGCCCGACCAGCACATCGGCGGCTCGCTCATCGTCACCTGTTGGATGCATGGTCAGAACTACGATGGACGCAGTGACATCTGGTTCGCTGTCTCCACGTGGGACGGCTACTACGTTTCGAACCCCTACGCCGGTTGGGTCTACGGCGACTACCTGAACAACGCCAACACCTCGATCACGAAGCAGTGCATCAACTAGCGCACTGAACGCAGCGCTCGCCGGGCCACGGCCGGTCGCCATCGCCGTGCGCATCCAGTGTTCGAGGGCGTGCAGCCGATTGGGGCGGCGTTCGGGTGATCAGGTCCCGGCGCCGCCCTGACGCGTCAGACGCTCCGGTGCGGCACCCAATCCACTCAGGCCGAGCTGCAGGTGCCGGGTGAAGCGATCACGCTGGATTTTGGTCAGGGCTGTGCGGAGCCGCCACCTGTTGCGTCCGGCCGGTGTTCCACGATTCCCGCGGCCATCGGCTAGCACATGTGCGCGCCAAACCGCGGCCACGGCGATCTGGATCCGGGATCTGACGCAAGAGCAGTTGTTAGGTAAGGCTTACCTGACTATCGTTCTCTGCTGACGGACATTCCCCAGCTCCGTGCGTTGCAGTACGGGGAAGAGGTCTCTGCCCATGCAACACCCATGCCGTATTGACGCATTCAAGTCAACGGCAGGACAGTTGGGCGACTCCTGCGCGCCGCACCGCGAAGCTTCCCGGATCACCGAGCAGAACCGGAGGACCGATGGCCACTGACACCGAGACCGCCCAGGCCGAACGCGTGCGAATGCGGCGCACCAGACGCCAGATCCATGTGGTGACCGCGACAACCCTGTTCCTGTCGGCGGTCCTGGGCACAGTGGCCCTCGCGGCCCCGAGGGCGGCGACAGCACCGCCTGCGTCGAGCGCCGCGCAGGAGCGCGGGATGAACGCCGGGGCTCCCTTCCGCGACCCGCAGGATGCAGACACCGTCACCGACCCGCACCTGACCATCACCCTGGACGCGGCCCAGACCCGGTTCGACCTCTCCGGGCGAAGGGTGTGGGGCCGGTCCTACAACGGGGACTTCGTCGCCCCCACGATCCACCTCGCACCCGGCTCCAACGTCACGATCCGTCTGGTCAACCACCTGACGGTCGCCACCAACCTGCACTTCCACGGATTGCACGTGTCACCCTCTGGCCACTCGGACGATTCCTTCCTGTGCGTGGCCCCAGGAGGCTCGACCACCTACCGGCTCGCAATCCCCGCCAACCACCCCCTGGGTACGTTCTGGTACCACAGCCACGCCATGGGAACCACCTGCCCGACCACCGGCAGCCAGGACATGGCCGCCATGCCGGGCATGTCCGACGCATCGGCCGCGGGCTTCACCCCGGGCGACGTGGAGAACCAGATCTTCGCAGGCCTGTCGGGCGCGCTGATCGTCGGCGACGACCGGACGCTACTGCCCGCGGCACTGCGTCATATCACCGTGCACACCCTGGTCCTGAAGGACGTGCAGATCGACGGGTCCGGCCACATCGTCCAGAACGCCGCCGCCAGCTCGATCAACTCCAACAACCCGACCGTGCGCCTGGTCAACGGGCAGTTGCGGCCGGTCCTGTCCATGCGTCCGGGAGAGACCCAGCTGTGGCGTCTGGTCAACGCCGGGGCCGACATCTTCTACCAGCCGCATCTGGACGGCTATCACTTCACCGTCATCGGCGAGGACGGCACCCCGGTCGCGAAGGTCACCACTCCCGACACACTGCTGCTGCCCCCGGGCAAGCGCTACGACGTACTGGTCACCGCCGACACCAGGTCCGGCCGCACCTGGCTGCGGACCAACGCCTACAGCAACGGCCCCCAGGGCGATTCCTACCCCCAGGTCAACCTGCTCCAGCTCAAGGTCACCGGCCGCCCCGAACACCCGCTGCCCGCCGTCGCCGGCGCCATCCCCACTGCCCCCGCCGACCTGTCCCGCGCACCTGTCGCCCAGCACCGCACCGTGAACCTGTCCGAGAACGACGCCGGCACCAGCTTCTACATCAACGGCCGACAGTTCTCGATGGACAGCTCGGTCTTCGCCACCCCGGCCCGGCTGGGCACCGTCGAGCAGTGGACCATCGTCAACCACAGCGGTGAGGACCACCCCTTCCACCTGCACACCAACGCCTTCCAGGTGATGTCAGTCAACGGAGCCACGCTGCCCTACACCCACCGGCAGGACACCGTTCCGGTCCCGCATGCGGTCAACGGCGTGCCCGGCCAGGTAGTCCTGCGCGTGGCCTTCACCGACTACACCGGCCACTGGATGTTCCACTGCCACATCGGCGCCCACGAGGACAACGGCATGATGAGCTACATCAACGTCGTCCCCTGATCGCAGCTGACCACGGTCCATCGAGAGCACCTGAGGAGCACCAGAGGAGCACCACCGGCACGCCGGTGGTGCTCCTCACCGCATCGGGTAACGTCCACGGCGCGATCTCCGCGGTCAACAGCGCGGCGCCGGCCGCTGTGGTCGACAGCGCCGTCATCTACGCCGCACTCGGACGGCGTAAGTTGCCCGCGCGACGCAGTGGCACCTCAGCGAGATCGTCCATGCAGGTCAGCGATGCTCCTGGGACGGCCACGGGTCACTGCCGGACCACACAGCCCAGGGCGCGGAGGTCGCACGGAAGCCGGATCGACCGAATCCTTGGCCCAAGCGGGAAAGCACCGCGGACCGAGGACAACCGGGAGCAGGATATGCGGGCAAGGAAGGTGGCACGAGCTACCGCGGGCGTGGTCGGCGTCGTCCTGATCGCAGGCGCATTCGTGCTCTCGTTCGTCATCACCCCTGTCTTCGTGGCACGGCTGCCCAGCGACACCAACGCCCAGCGCACCTACACCGGCACCTTCGCGACGCTTCTCGACGCGCGAGCGGTGGCGCAGGGCAATCTGGCCGCGGCATTCAAGCAGAACGTGCCCATGACGGTCGACCGGTCCGTCGTCGTGCAGAGCACCGCGGGCAACACGGCCCTGGTCAGCGACACCAGGACCACGTCCGCCGCGGGCACTCCGGTCGAGAAGACCTCCTGGGCGTACGCCCTGGACCGCAGGACACTGGAGCCTAAGAGCAGTTACCCGAAGAGCTGGGCGGTGGTCAACGCCAAAGGCCTGACCGTCAGTTGGCCTGTCGGGGCGAAGAAGACGACCTACACGGGCTGGGTCCCCGAGACCACGACCACGACCCCGGTGACGTATTCGCACACCGAGACGAGGTCAGGGCTCACCACGTATGTGTACCAGGCCGGCATCCCCGCCACCCGGATCACCGACACCCAGGTACTCGCCGGACTGCCCCCGGCCATCCCGGAGCAGACGCTGGCACTGGCCGTCCAGTTCAGCTCGGCCGCGCCCGCACAGAAGACGCAACTAGCGGCACTGCTACCGAAGCTCGGCAATCCCGTACCGCTCGCCTACACCCTGCGGGGCTCCGACACGTTCTGGGTGGAGCCCGAGACCGGCGTCGTGATCGACGTGAAGCGGTCACAGCAGCGGATGGCCGGGGTGGTCTCCCCCATCGACGCAACCTTCATTCCCCTGCTGCCGGTCTCCGATGCCACCTACCAGCAGACCTCCGCTGCTGTCTCGTCCGCCGTGCACGACGCCAACAAGGGGCGCGACGCCATCTCGCTCTTCGGCACGATCCTGCCGATCGTCGCGGGCGTGGTCGGAGCCCTGCTGGTCGCCGCCGCGCTCCTGTTCGGACGTCGGCGCGCCAGCCGCCCTCGCTCGGACAGCCCGGCCTGAACAGACCGGGCTCCCGAGGCGCACCGGACCTGGCTTGGGTGCGCCACTGGGCCTGGGAGGCGGCCGACACGACCGGGGTGCTGCCCAGGGCCGGCGTCGGAGCGACGGCCGGGGCCGGTTCGTCATCAGGGGGCCAGCCGGTAGCCGACGCCGACGGGTCAACCGAGTAGTGCGGAGAGTTCCTGCGCGACTGCGCGCCAGCCGGCGCGGTCCCGGTCTGTGGGCGGTGCCTGGCCGCCGGGCGTGGACACCCGGGGAAACCACCACTTGTACACTCCCAATACACTCGCCGGATGGCGGCACTCCGCACGGACCGACTGATCCTGCGCGACTGGCGGGAGTCCGATCTCCAGCCGTGGGCGGCGATGAATGCTGACCCGCAAGTCCGGCAGTACCTCGGCCCGCTACTGACCTTCGAGCAGGCCTCGGCCTGGGTTCTGAACTTCCAGGACGATCTGGACCGCAACGGCTTCGGCTTCTGGGCCGTTGAGGTCCGCGCATCCGGGGAGTTCATCGGCTTCACAGGGCTGGGCACCGTGGAGATGCCGTTCACCGGCATCGAGCTCGCCTGGCGGCTGGCGCGGCCGGCGTGGGGCCACGGCTACGCCACCGAGGCGGCGCGGGCAGCGCTGCAGTACGGCTTCGACATGGTGGGACTGCCGGAGATCCTCGCTGTCACCATGGCGGAGAACCTGCGCTCGCAAGCGGTGATGCGGCGGATCGCCATGACCACAGATCCCGCCGAGGACTTCGACGACCCGGACGTCGAGCCGGGCCCGCTGCGTCGGCATGTGGTGTACCGAAAACGACGGGACCCGGGCGCCAGAAAGAAACCCGTTGATGAACCGGTAGGGATCGGATAGGAACGCCCCCATGCTGCAAGGTCACACGGTTGGGCTCCGGGCCCGGCACGAATCCGACGTCCCCGTCCTGCACACCGAGCTCTACAACGACGTCGCCACCCGCTCGCGGGCCGACAACCGGCCCTGGCGGCCACTCTCCTCCGGCTCCGCCGCATCCCCGTTCGCGGTCTGTGATCCCAGCGACGGCGCCGCCTGCTTCTCGGTGGTGACCCTGGAACGGGACGAACTGGCGGGCGAAGCGCTCCTGTGGGGCATCGACAACCACAACCGGTCAGCGCACCTGGGCCTGGCGCTGCGCCCGGCCTTCCGCGGACGAGGCCTGAGCACGGACATCATCCGGGTCCTGTGCTGGTACGGCTTCGGGGTGCGGGGGATGCAGCGGCTTCAGCTGGAGACCCTCTCCGACAACGACGCCATGCTGCGAGCGGCCGAGCGAGCCGGATTCGTCCGGGAGGGAACGCTCCGCCGGGCAGCCTGGGTCGACGGTGCGTTCGCTGACCAGGTCGTGCTGGGGATGCTGGCCGAGGAGTGGAAGCGCTGACGTTGCCTCGGGGTCGGCCCCGGAGTCCTAACTCAGCTACCAGGCCAGCCGAATCCGCCCGACCCCACACGATCAGGTGACGACATATCAGGCGAAACCTTGCGTTTCACCCACTGAAACTACTCACGCCCGGGCCTACTTGGATTCAACCCGTCCGAGCGGGTCGGGTCCGGCCGTCAGCGCGTCACATGCTGTCCGCCAAGCGGAATCCCCAGGGTAGAGCTCGGTGCGGAGGTAGGCCCAGGTGAGCCGCTGGACCACAGCGACTCGCTCGGGGTTCTCGTCCGTGGTCTCGGCGACGTCATATCCGGAGACCCCGCCGAGCCCGTGCTCTGCGTCGAACAGGGTGAGCAGGGACTTGGGGCCCGGGGAGAGGAAGTACGGATCGGCGTGCCAGTCCGGGCCCCGAACCGTCAGGTGGGGAGAGGCGTCCTTGTCCCCGGCGACCACGAGTGCGGGCGTCGTCATCTCGGAGAAGTCCGTGGTCGAGAAGAAGGAGAGATTCTCGGCCACGGACTCGGTGAGGGCATCGCCGCCCCTGCCGGGCGCGGCAAGCAGTACACCCGCCTTGATCCGGGGCTCGGCCAGCTTCACTTCCGTTCCGTCGTGCGGATCGGTGAGCCGGGCGCCCAGCAGCAGGCTCGCGGTGTGGCCGCCCATCGAGTGCCCGGCTACGGCGACCTTGCTTTGGTCCAGGCGCCCGAGGAGCTGCGGGACGGCGGCCTCGATCGCGTCGAGCTGGTCGAGGATGCGCGTCATGTCCTCGGCCCGTGATCGCCAGTACAGAGGCGCCCCGGGGGTATCGGGATCCAGGCTCAGCGTCCTGGAGCTCAGATGGGTGGGCTGGATCACGACGAAGCCGTGCGCCGCCCAGAAGTTGGCGAGGGGGGCGTAGCCGTTCAGCGAGGAGAGGTGGTTCGAGTAGCCCTGGCCGTGCGAGAGAAGGATGATCGGCAGCTCGCTTCCGTTCACGGGCGCGGAGACTCGCACCTGCAGATCCACGGCACGGCCGGGAGCCGGCAGCGATACCGGACTGACCGAGAGGACGGGAGCGGGCGAGCTGCCGGCGTCGGCTCCGTAGGTCGATTCACTCATGATGAGCATGTCCCTTTTCGTAGGCTTTGCTGCCGGTCTCGTTCGGCCGGCGGCGGGTGAGGCGGACAGGAGCGTCCCGCTTCGGCTAGGCTCAAAGCGGAGCCTCGTTCCGGAACGATACGGAGCAACGTTCCGTTTTGTCAACGGTCGTCCGGAAGGAAAGTGTGGTGTCCACTCCTAGCCAGTCCGGAGAGGTGCCTGCCCGAAGCAAGCGGGCCGACGCTCTGCGCAACCGGCAGACACTGCTGGACGCCGCCGCCGCTGTGTTCGTCACCTCCGGGGTCGACGCGCCGATCCGTGAGATCGCAGCCAGAGCCGGCGTCGGGATGGGGACGATCTACCGCCACTTCCCGACTCGGGCGGATCTCGTCGTCGCCGTCTACCGCCACCAGGTCGAGGCCTGCGCCGAGGCCGGCCCGACCCTGCTGGCCAGCGCCGACTCTCCGCTCGCAGCACTCCGGCAGTGGGCCGACCTCTTCGTTGATTTCCTGGTCACGAAGCACGGACTCGCCAACGCGCTGCAATCGGACAGCAGCGGCTTCGAAGCACTGCACAGCTACTTCCTCGACCGCTTGGAGCCCGTCTGCGCGCAGTTGCTCGACGCCGCAGTCGAAGCCGGCGAAATCCGACCCGGTACCCAGGCCTACGAATTGATGCGCGGCATCGGCAACCTCTGCATCGGACGGGACAGCGACCGGCGCTATGACCCCCGCCGACTGGTCGAACTACTCCTCCAGGGACTACGGCGACCGCAGTCATCCTGATGCCGACGACGCTCTCGGTGGACCGGACGTCGCCGGTCAGCGGCAGTACAGGGTCCGAACGCTTGCCCCGGCCATCGGTCAGCCCTCCGTGGCAGCGGCGGCGATCCCGCCAGGAGTGGGGGGACCGCAGCTGCGCTGGGCAACTCCGGCGCGACGTGACACGATCGTGCAGGTGACCAGCAGACCCGCCGCAGCGCAGCGCCTGCAGGACCTCGCGCGGCTGCGCCGGGTCCGCGACCGGATCGATCGGGAGTACGCGCAGCCGCTGAACGTCGAGGCGCTGGCCCGCGGCGTGAACATGTCGGCCGGGCACCTCAGCCGCCAGTTCCGGCTCGCCTACGGCGAGTCGCCGTACGCCTACCTGATGACCCGTCGCATCGAACGCGCAATGGCGCTGCTCCGCCGCGGCGACCTCAGCGTCACCGACGTCTGCTTCGCCGTCGGCTGCTCCTCACTGGGCACCTTCAGCACCCGCTTCATCGAACTGGTCGGCATGCCGCCCAGCACCTACCAACACCGCGCGGCAGACGCGACGGCAGGAATACCGTCATGCGTCGCGAAACAGGTCACCAGACCGATCAGGAATCGAGAAGCACCGGCCGCCGAGCCTGCACAGACGGCACCGTGAGGCGCTGAGCCGAGGTCTCTCATCCGTTTCGACTCGTCCTGCGCACGGATCGGGCGCACCGAAGGCCCGAGAACCCGCGGACCTCGTCGCTCAGCAGAACCACCACTTCGTCACACCGTGCGGCTCCTTCATGGCGGTGGCGACGACCGTGTGCACCGTCACCCGGTAGAGGTGCCAGGGCCCGGATCCGGCGCTCGGAGCGCTGTACGGGGCGGTGACGACGTCGCCGTCCGCCTCGGCGGGCCAGCCGACCTCGCGGTATCTGGCGGTGACCGCAGCGAGGACGGCCGGGTCTGTCTCGCGGACGGCTTCACCTTCGAAGACGAAGTCCCAGTCCTCGACGCCTGCGGAGACTGTGCAGCGCGGGTCGGCGCGGAGGTTCCGGGTCTTCTGGGCCTCGGGGTGCGTGGTGAAGAAGATCGCCCCCTCGTGCCAGACATGGCCGAAGCCGGCCGCGTGCGGGCGGCCGTCCGGGCGTACGGTGCCCAGGAACCAGGAGCGGCCGGGCCCGGCCCTGAAGGCGGCGATCGCCGCCTCGATACGGTCCCATTCCAGCGTCACGGTGCCGTACTGGGCATCGAGGTTCTTCGTCTTGAGGGGCTTGAGCTCGGTCATAGTGGTTCTCCCCACTCGGAAGGGTTGCCCTCACTCGGTATGACGTGACGCGCCGACGCCTACCGCTTCCTCGGCGATGTCGATCTCGAAGTCGCCCAGGAAGCGGATCGGGTCGCCACGCAGCGGCCGTGCTCGCTGCCCAAGACCTGCTCGGTCTCCTCGCGGGCGTCGCGCTGATCGGGTGAGGGCACCGGCCTACTACTGCTCCGCCGGGTCCTCCTGGAAGGGACGGACCTCAACAGGGCCCTGGCAGGCCCGGCTGCCGTCGGCCGCCAGCGCCAGCGCGGCGTCCAGGTCGGCGGCCTTGACGACCCAGAAGCCGCCCAGGTGCTCCTTGGTCTCCGCGAAGGGCCCGTCGGTGGTGACCACCTTCCCGTCCGCCTGGACGCTGACCACAGTGGCGGAGTCGGCGGGATACAGCCCACCGGCGAACACCCAAGCCCCCTCAGCCTGCAGCCGCTTGTTGAAGACCTCGACGTCGGCGTAGATCTTCTGCATCGCCTCGGGAGCAGGCGGCTCCTGGCCCTCAACCATGTGCACCGCCAGCAGGTACTGCTTCATGATCTTCTCCTCGTCGTGTGCGACCGGCATCCTGCCAGCCTGATGCAACCACTACGAATGGCAGCGGGCCGTATCGACACTCACCCTGAGATTCCATGCCCCGGGATGGACTACTGCGCTGCGCCGGGGGTTCGTCGATCTCGACACGGCGATGCCTCTCGGTCGTGGCAGGTCACTCCGCAGTCGTGGGATCTGGCATTCCCGCGCGGCGGTAGTGGCCGACCGACCGCCACCCGTCGCTCAGTTCATTGAAGACCGGCCACGAACTTCCCGAGCCGGGTGATCCCTTCGCGAAGGTCATCCGTTGACGCCGCGTACGAGAGGCGGACGTGCGTCTCCGCCGTGCGCACGCCGAAGTCCCTGCCCGGGGTGAGGGCGACGTGCGCTTCCTGCAGCGCGCGCTCGCAGAACTGCCAGGAGGTGAGTCCCGTCCGGCTGACATCGAAGTAGACGTAGAACGCGCCGTCGGGCGGGACCGGGACCGGCAGTCCGATCCGCGCCAGCCCCTCAAGGACGAGCGCGCGCCGCTGGGCGAACTCGAGGCGGCGTGCCTCGCAGACCGCGAGGGACTCGGGGGTGAAGCAGGCCAGAGCGGCATGCTGCGCGGGAGCCGAGGCGCAGAGGAAGTAGTTCTGGGCCAGGCGCTCCATCGCCGGCACAAGGGTCTCGGGGACGACGCACCAGCCCAGCCTCCAGCCGGTCATGCCGAAGTACTTCGAGAAGCTGTTGATGACGATGGCGTCGGGGTCGAGTGACAGCGCACTCTGCGGTGGCCGACCCCGGTCGTCGTGGTCGCTCAGGTCGAGGTAGATCTCGTCGACGATGCACCACGCGTCGCGCTCGCGAGCAAGGTGGCAGATCGCGGCCAGCTCGTCGGTCGGAACCGAGGTGCCCGTCGGGTTCGACGGGGTGGCGATCATGATCCCGCGCGTGCTGTCCGTCCACCGCGACCGCACCGATGCGGCGTCCAGCTGAAAGCGCGTCTCGGCGGTGGTGGGCACGAGGGTGACGCGGGCACCGAAGCTCTCGACGATCTGCCGGTTGCAGGGATACGACGGATCTCCGATGATCACCTCGTCACCGGGGTCGACGAGGGCGGCGGCGGCCAGTACCAGGGCGGCGGAGGCTCCCGCGGTCACAACGACCCGGGAGGGGTCCACTTCGACGCCGTGGCAGTCCCGGTAGAACTGCGCGATCGCCTGCCTCAGCGCGGGCAGTCCGAGGGCCGCGGTGTAGGTCATCGGCCGACCGTCCATGACCTCGCGCATTGCGTTCAGGACGGCCGGGGGCGCGCCGAAGTCCGGTTCGCCGATGCTGAGTTTGACGACGTGATGCCCCTGGGCTTCCAGCGTCGCGGCCTGTTTGCCGAACTCCATGGCATAGAACGGGGCGACGGCCTGGGCACGTTGGGAGATCCTCATGCCGCGACCTCCGGCTCGATCGCGGTCAGGAGCGCGAGGACGAACCGGTTGGCCGGAACTTCGACGCCATGGCGTTCGGCGGCTCGCACCACGGCACCCGTGAGGGCGTCGTATTCGAGGGGACGGCCGGCGAGGCGGTCTTCCCGCATCGAGGTGGTGCTGCCCTCGGGTACGTGTTGGAGCCAGTGCATGGCGCGATCGACGTGCTCCTCGGTCAGCGCTGCGCCGTCGGCCCGGCCGACGTCGACAGCCTCGGTCATGATGCGCCGGGCGATGCGCTCGATGCCGGGATCGCGCATGACCTCCACACGTCGACCGGTCAGGGCGGTCAAAGGGTTCGCGGTGATGTTGCTGAGCAGCTTCGCCCAGGCGACGGTCTTCAGGTCGGCTTTGGTGGAGGTGCGCACTTTGCCGGCGTTCAGTTCGGCGGCGACGGCGGCGCTGGCCGCGTCATCGGGCAGGGCGACGTCGAGTCCGCCGACCCGCCGGAGGATTGCGTGTCCGGGTGCGGTGCGCTCGACGTTGAGGTAGACGATGCTCGGCACGATGTGGGCCGGTCCGACGTAGGGAACGACGCGTTCGCGTTGCTCGACGCCGTTCTGCGCGACGAGCACCGTCGCGTCGGGGTGCGCGAGGGCGCGCAGCCAGTCCGCGACAGCTGCCGTGTGGTGCGCCTTCACGGCGACGATCGCGGTGGTGTGCCCCGCGATGTCAACCGGGTCGGCCACGTGACGGACGGGCCAGGTTTCCGGTATGCCGTCCTCGGTGATCTCGATGTGGTCGACGGGCTCGCGCCCGCCGCAGACGGTGATCGACCGGCCCGCTCGGGCCAGCGCGGAGGCCAGTGCGAGGCCGATCGCGCCCGCACCGATGACCGCGACGGGTCGCTCACTGGCGAGTGGGTTCATGTTGTCTTCCTGGTCGCCGGGGCGTTGGGGTGTTGCGTGAGGCCGGGAGCGGACGGAAGGACGATCAGGAGGAACGTCGTGCCCCATCGGCGGTTCTTCCCTCTCCGGTTCATCTTTACGAGAGGCAAGTTTAGGTGACATTGGGGCGAAGGTGTTTCTATGTCTTCTCCACATTCCCGCCTTATGGGGGAGAATCTTCTTCATGGATGACCTGGATCGGAAGATTCTTGCCGAGCTTCAGCTCGACGGCCGTCTGACGATCACCGAGCTGGCCGCCCGAGTGAAGCTGAGCGTCTCACCGTGCCACCGCCGTCTGCGAGACCTCGAACGCACAGGTGCGATCCGCGGCTACCGCGCGGTCGTGGACCCAGCCGCCGTCGGCCTGGACTTCGAGGCCCTGGTGTTCGCCACCCTGCGCTGGGAGGACCGCGACACCGTCGCCGCCTTCGAGCAGGCCGTGGCAGCGGTCCCGCACGTGGTGCAGGCACAGCGTCTGTTCGGTGAGCCCGACTACCTGTTGCGCGTAGTGGCCGCTGACCTGGCGGCCTTTCAGCAGCTCTACGACCAGCAGCTGGCCACCCTGCCGGGCGTCCAACGGCTGAACTCCACCATCGTCATGAAGCATGTCGTCAACGACCGCACGCTCCCCGAGTAGCCACCCGCCCAGATGCAGGTCGCGGCGGTGATCCGTCCCGAATCAGACGTGCCGGCGCCGCCCGCCTCCGGATGGTGCTCACCACCCGCTGACGCACTCGCCCCTTCGGCTGTGCCCAGGGCAGATGCCCCTCGAGAGGACTCACGTCGGAACCACGGGCGAATGGCCCGGGTTGGCGGCCCGCGATCGGTACACATGCTTCCAGTGACGGCCCATGTACGTGGTCATCTGACTGGCTCTTCAACCGAGGCTTGATACCTGGTAGTGGCTGATGTACCAGTTGTCTGCCGTCTGCTTGACCACCAGGCTCAGGTACACCGTGAGCGTGGGCCGGTCGGTGAAAGTGAAGTCGACGCTCATGTAGCCGAGCACGAGGTCTTCGGCCAACTGCCTGGTTTCGAGGATCCGGTAGTCGGCAGTCATTCCGAGCGGCTGGGAGTCGTAGTAGTCGGCGATGCTCTGCCGGCCGACGCTGTACGGATGGAGGCCCTGGAAGATCGCGTCCTCGCTGAAGTGGGAGGCGACCCGCTCGGGTTCGTGTGCGTCGACGGTTGCCTTCCACTCGTCGAGGACGCCACGAAGGATCGTCTCGTTGTCTGCTGTGCTGTTCATCGGACTTCTTCCCTGTGTGTGATGGGCACCGGCGCTCGCAGTCGGCCGCCGACGGCGGTCAGAACCGCGTGCGCGGGCGTGCCCTTCGGCACGGCGAGGTCGACCTTCTGGTTCGGGAAGGTAAGCCCAGTCGGGCCGGTGCGCCCTCCCGCGAGAACGGTCATCGCGACATGTGCAGGTGCGTGGGCGTCGGTCAGCTGCGGGCAGCGTTGGGGTCATTGGGGTGAGGCGATAGCGGAGTGATCTCATCGGTGCGCCATACGCGCAGCGGCATCGAGGCCAGGACCTCCTCGAGCTGGCCACTGTCATCGGCAGCGAAGAGCCCGAGTGTGCGCCACTCGCCCGGTTGCAGCGGAGGGCGCCACAGGCGGAGCAGGTGTCCCTGAGCCACGAGCTCACGCGACCGTGCGGCCTCGCGGGCGCGGATGTCCTCGACGGCTTGCTCCGAGGTCCCGTCCGGGACGTGGGTGGTCATCGTGACCAGGTATTCCATGATCATCTCCCTCGTGGGCGGCAGCACTCGTCTGTACTTTACGGCCGGCGGCTGGGGCGGCCTGGATGTCGTCCTCGCGCTACCTCGTCCGCGCTGGGATCGCGAACGAGCGCCATGATGGGCCCTGGTGGGCGCCCTGGCCAACGTCCGGACCCCGGACGCCGACTCGGACGCACTGGGCCCCGGGTGCCTTCAGGTCGCAGTCTTCGGTTCCGGGCTCGGGGAGGTGTTCCGGGAAATTGCTCATGCCTTACCCCGGCCGGCCATGAAGTCGCGGACCCGGTCGACCAGGCTGACGCCGGGAGCCAGAAGCTTGCTCTCGGGCGGAACCGAGGGGTGCGGGTGGGTGGGCGCCTTCTCCTTGGCCTCACGGATCCGCTCGCCCAGTTCGTCCAACTGCTGCGGAGAGCACACCTTGGCCAGGGCCGGGAGCAGGCGCTCCTCCTCGTCGGCGACGTGCGCCTTGACCTCGGTGACCACCTTGGACAGCAGGGCGTTGAACGCGGCCTGGTTCGCGTGGCTGTGCTCCAGTTCCTTCAGGAGCTTCTCGATGGTGGCATGGTCGGCGATCTGCTTGTCGGCAAGCGCGTGGCCGCCCGGCACATGCTCGCGCACCGCCGGATACAGGTACCTCTCCTCCGCCACCGAGTGCCGCACCAGCGAGGTGGTGAAGCGGTCCGCGATCTCCCCGCGCCGCGGGTCACCCGCGGCCAGGGCCTGGATCTGCTCGAAGAGTTCCTCCACCTCACGGTGGTCGGCGGTCAGTTCCGCGATGACGTTCCCACCATGTCCCATGGCGTCCACCTCTCGTTCGAAATTACGCAGACCGCTCTCTGTGTAATCGCTGCCCCTCACGGCGCCCGGCACGCTGCGCATAGCGCTGGGGCACAATCACCCGCTTGGCCCCGGGCCGGCTCATCAAGTGACAGTGCTGCGTGCCTCGGTTGTCCGACCGCGCGGGTGGGTACGACCTCGGCTCCGCCGACCTGCACCATGCCCCCGCAAGCGCCCATGTCACCGCATGTATAGACGGAGAGTATACTCTGAGCGTACATTCCCCTTCATGAGTGTTCCTCTTATGCTGCTTGGCTTGCTCGAACGGGAGCCCAGCCATGGCTACGACCTCAAACGTGACTACGACGCCTTTTTCGGTCGCGGCAAACCGCTACCGTTCGGCCAGGTCTACGCAACCCTCAGTCGGCTGGCACGCGACGGCAAAGTGGTGGTCGGAGAGACCGAGCCAGGCGCTGGGCCCGACCGCAAGCGCTACGTCATCACCGACGCCGGGGCGACCGAATTCGAGGCCTGGCTGGCCGAGCCGGTCGCAGCCGAGCCGCACCTGCAGACGGTGCTGTTCAGCAAGGTCGTGCTCGCGCTGATGCTGGGGCGCGACGCCGAGCGCTACCTCGACGCCCAGCGCGCCGCGCATCTGCAGCGGATGCGCGAGCTGACGGAGATCAAGCGGAGCAGCGGTCTGGTCGACGCACTGCTCGCCGATCACGGCCTGTTCCACCTGGAATCCGATCTGCGGTGGATCGACCTCACCGCTGCCCGCCTCGACGCGCTTTCGGAGGCGGTGCGGTCATGAATGCCACCAACGATCCCGAGCAATCCACGGCCGCCGGCTGCATCATCGAGGCCCGTGACGTGGTCCTGTCGTTCGGGCGGACACCGGCGCTGCAGGGCGCAAGCGTGTCGGTGGGCCCCGGAGAGATCCTGGCCGTCATGGGCCCGAGCGGCTCGGGTAAGACGACGCTGCTGCACTGCCTGGCCGGGATCCTGACCCCGGCGGCCGGGGAGATCCACTTCGCCGGACGCCGGGTCGACACCATGGGTGAGACCGAACGCAGCACCCTGCGCCGGGACCGGTTCGGGTTCGTCTTCCAGTTCGGCCAGCTGGTCCCCGAGCTGACCGCCGAGGAGAACATCGCGCTGCCGCTGCTGCTCGGCGGGACCCGCCGGGCGGCGGCGCTCAAGGAAGCCGGCACGTGGTTCGAGCGGCTCGGCCTGGGCGGGCTGGAGAAGCGCCGCTCCGGCGAACTGTCCGGGGGGCAGGCACAGCGTGTCGCGCTCGCCCGCGGCCTGGTCACCCGGCCGGAGATCCTGTTCGCGGACGAGCCGACCGGGTCGCTCGACTCGCTCACCGGTGAGCAGGTGATGGACTTGTTGGTTGACGCCGCCCGCGAGCAGGGCACCACGGTCATCCTGGTCACCCACGAGCCCAGGGTGGCCGCCTACGCGGACCGCGAAGTGATCGTGCGTGACGGAAAAGTGAACTCGCTCTCGGCCGACCGGCTCGCCTCATGATCCGTTTCGGTCTTCGGCTCACCCTGAGCGGCGGCAGGGAAGCAGTGGCCCGCCTGATGGTGATCGCGGCCGCCGTGGCGCTGGGAGTGGGCCTGCTGCTGGTCACCCTGGCGGGCATCAATGCGGTCAATGCCCAGAACGCCCGTTACGCATGGCTCAACTCGGGGAATCCCACTGCCACGTCGGCCGGCGTCAAGCCGTCGCCCGATCCGCTGTGGGGGGCACTCGGCATCGATCTCTATCAGGGCAAGGAGATCACCCGCGTCGACGTCGCCGCCACCGGGCCCCAGTCGCCGGTCCCGCCGGGCATCGCGCACCTGCCAGGCCCCGGCCAGTACTACGCCTCACCGGCCCTCAGCACGCTGCTCCGCTCCGCTCCGGCCACTGAACTCGGGGACCGCTACCCCGGAAGCCAGATCGGCACGATCGGCCAGGCAGCGCTCCCCTCCCCCGACTCACTGATCATCATCGTCGGCCACACCGCCGACCAGCTGTCGCACGTGCCCGGCGCCGCGCAGGTGACCAGCATCGCCAACAAAACGCCCAGCAGCTGCAGCGGCTGTCAGCACGGCACCAACGCCGCGGGCATGGATCTGATCCTGTCCGTCACCTCGGCGGCACTGCTGTTCCCCGTGCTCATCTTCATCGGCACCGCGACCCGGCTCGCCGCGGCACGCCGCGAACAACGCTTCGCGGCGATGCGCCTGGTCGGTGCGACGCCTCGACAGGTCTCGGTGATCTCGGCCGTGGAGTCCAGCGTCGCGGCTGTCGTGGGCACAGCCGCCGGCTTCGGACTGTTCTTCCTGCTACGGGTGCCGCTGGCGGGTGTGCCCTTCACCCGCGAGCCCTTCTACCCCAGCGATCTCACGCTCGGGCTGCTCGACATCCTGCTCGTCGCGGTCGGTGTCCCGGTGGCGGCGGCGGGCGCGGCCCGACTTGCGCTGCGGCGCGTGCGGATCTCCCCGTTGGGGGTGAGCCGGCGCGTCACCCCGCGACCGCCACGGGCCTACCGGGTGGTCCCGCTCGCCGTCGGCATCGGCGAACTCGCCTATTTCGTCGGCAGACGCCCACCCACCACCAACGGCCAGGTACTGGCGTATCTCCCGGGGATCTTCCTGATGATGGGTGGCCTGGTCATCGCCGGACCGTGGCTGACCATGGTCGGGGCCCGGATCATGGCCCGGCGGACCAACCGGCCGGCGACGCTCATCGCCGCGCGACGGCTCTCGGACGACCCGAAGGCCGGCTTCCGCGCCGTCAGCGGGCTCGTCCTCGCGCTCTTCGTCACCAGCACGGCCGTCGGGGTGATCACCACGCTGGTCGACAACCAAGGCATCCCCAGCGGCATTTCACACAGCGCGGCGGCCGAGAGCACCGTGGCCGACGAGTTCTGGCCGGTTCAGACCGGTTCAGGTCCGCGGGCGAGCGTCGCGACGTCGGCCCCGGCAACCGTGACGTCCAAGCTGGCCTCGATCCAGGGCGTCCAAGCGGTGCTGGTGACCCACGCCAACCCCAGCGCGTTCGGGAACTCCCAAAGGAACGACACCGTCAGCCCCGGCCTGGTCTCCTGCGCCGAGCTCTCCCGCGCTCCGTCTCTCGGTCGCTGCGAAGCCGGCGTGCAGGTGGCATCGGTCGACCCGGGATTCGTATACTTCGGCGGGGGCGGCAAGCCCCACGGCTCGCCGGTCTGGCCCGCGGCGTCCGTCTCCGGCGAACAGCTGCAGAGCCTCCCGTTGCTGTCGATCGTCGTGGCCACCAACGGGTCGACATCGGCGATCGAGCAGGCCAAGACTGTCCTCGAGGTCGCCTACCCCTACCAGCGGTATCCCATCAGCACCATGGCCGAGTTCTTCTCCTCCACCTCGAAGGTCCTCACCGGATACCAGCAACTGGCCAACGTGGTGATCCTGGTCAGCCTCGCTGTTGCCGGCTGCAGCCTGGCGGTGAGCGTCGCCGGCGGCGTGAGCGAACGCAAACGCCCCTTCAGCCTGCTGCGGCTGACCGGTGTTCCGCTCGGCATGCTGCGCCGCATGGTCGCCATGGAGAGCGCGGTCCCGCTCCTGCTCGTCGCCGTCGTGGCGAGCGGGTCAGGATTCCTGGCCGCCGGGCTGTTCCTCCGATCGCAGGAGAACTACTCGCTTCGAGCGCCAGGAACCGAGTACTACGTCATCGTCGCCCTGGGGCTCGCCGTCTCGCTCGGGATCATCGCCTCAACTCTCCCGCTGCTCAAGCGGATCACCGGGCCCGAGACCGCCAGGAACGAATGAGCTGAGGACCCGCAACGAGCATGGGACCGGTCATCTCGAGCACGTCGCACTCGCTCGACGGTTCGTCACCGGCCCGAACGGATCACGGCAGGAGGCGCTGGGCGTCGGCGGCAGGGCTCTGCCCGCCTGGCGGTTCGAGCGGCACGGCGAGCGGGTGAACCGGGGCCGCCCGAGCGAGCGAGGTCGCTCGGCCGGCGCCGCCGTCCTCACAGCGGTGAAACGTTTGCGCCACGCCCGGACCGTGTCCGGTTGCCCGGCCCAACGGCCGGGCGATGGCCGCGTCGGACGCACCGTCCGCCGCGGCCAGAGCGCCGTCGCGCGTGGCGCAAACAGGTGGCCGGACCGATCAGGATTCGAGAAGCGCCGGCCACCGAGCCGCAGCTAACGTGATGGCCATGGACATCACCATTCACACGAGCTTCCTCCCGCATGACGACCCGGACGCCGCCCTGGCCTTCTACCGCGACACCCTCGGCTTCGAGGTCCGCACCGACGTCGGACACGGCAAGATGCGCTGGATCACGGTCGGCCCTGTCGACCAGCCCGGCACGTCCATCCTCCTGGCTCCGCCGGCCGCCGACCCCGGAGTCACCGAGGACGAGCGCCGCACCATCCTCGAGATGATGGCCAAGGGCACCTACGGCTGGATCCTGCTGGCCACCCGGGACCTCGACGGCACCTTCGAGAAGCTGCAGGCCGGCGACGCCGAGGTCGTCCAGGAGCCGACCGAGCAGCCGTACGGCATCCGCGACTGCGCCTTCCGTGATCCCGCGGGCAACCTGGTGCGCATCCAAGAGCTTCGCTGAGCCGTTCAGTATCCGATGTTTCACCCGCGAGCATCTCGCCGCCTACCGCGCCATCGAGCCCAGGTGCTCGCGGACATCGATGAAAGGAGTTCTCTCATGTGCCATCCCGCATGGGGGCGCGCACTCACCGCAGCGCAGCGCCTGAAGGACCTCGCGCGGCTGCGCCGGGTCCGCGACCGGATCGACCGGGAGTACGCGCAGCCGCTGAACGTCGAGGCGCTGGCCCGCGGCGTGAACATGTCGGCCGGGCACCTCAGCCGCCAGTTCCGGCTCGCCTACGGCGAGTCGCCGTACGCCTACCTGATGACCCGTCGCATCGAACGCGCAATGGCGCTGCTCCGCCGCGGCGACCTCAGCGTCACCGACGTCTGCTTCGCCGTCGGCTGCTCCTCACTGGGCACCTTCAGCACCCGCTTCACCGAACTGGTCGGCATGCCGCCCAGCACCTACCAACACCGCGCGGCAGACACGACGGCAGGAATACCGTCATGCGTCGCGAAACAGGTCACCAGACCGATCAGGAATCGAGAAGCACCGGCCGCCGACCTGCAACTAGCGTGACGGCTATGACTTCCATCGAATCCCTCACCCTTGAGGTGGCCGACCCGACGGCCGCCACCCGCTTCTACACCGCCTTCGGTCTGGGCTCGCAGGTACGCCTGCGGGCCTCGGAGACAGCAACGACCGGCTTCCGCGGGTTCGCGCTGTCGCTCACTGCGTCCCAGCCGGCCACCGTCAACAGCCTCATCGGCGCCGCCCTCGACGCCGGTGCCACGCCGCTGAAGCCCGCCGCGAAGTCGTTCTGGGGCTACGGCGGCGTCGTCCGGGCCCCGGACGGGACGATCTGGAAGGTCGCGACGTCGGCGAAGAAGGACACCGGCCCGGCCACCCTGCAGATCGACGAGATCGTGCTCCTGCTGGGAGCCTCGGACGTCGCCGCGAGCAAGCGCTTCTACGTTGACCGCGGCCTCACCGTGGCGAAGAGCTTCGGCCGCAAGTACGTCGAGTTCGCCACTGGGTCGAGTCCCGTCAAGCTGGCGCTCTACGGGCGCCGTGCCCTGGCCAAGGACGTCGGCGTCCCGATCGACGGCACCGGATCGCACCGGCTCGTGATGGGCAGCGATACCGGGTCCTTCACCGACCCGGACGGGTTCGCCTGGGAGTCCGCATCGCCGACACCCACGCCCTGACCTGCCACTGCTGCCTGCCCGACCTGGCCGCAGATCACGAGACGGCGGCCGCGCCCGCCGGCGGTCGGACCTCGGACTTCGACCCGCGTGAGCTCGACGAGCCCTACCGGTACCTCCGGGTCCGGCCACGGCGCATCCAGACCTGGCGGGAGGCGAACGAGTTGCGGGGACGGGACCTCATGCGCGACGGCCGCTGGCTCGGCTGACCGCCTCACGGGAACACACCGAACGGCTGACCCAGTGGAGTGAGGTCGCCCCAGCGGCAGTTACCAGGCGTACACCCGGGAGATGATCCGGCGGCGCACCGCCTCCTCGGGCCCCGGGTGGGTCACCACCACGGTGTTGCCGCTCGGATCGCGGCCCTCGACCCAGACGAAGCCCTCAGCCGCCTGGGTTGTGGTGTGGAGGTGTCGATCCTTGAGCAGCTGCTCGCAGCGACGCAGTTCCACAGCGCTGGGAGCCGTCCAGATCACGCTGTGCACTCCGATGCCGCCGATCACGTGCTCTGCGTGTGGGCTCAATGAGCGCAGATACAGCTGGGAGCCCTCGCGGCTGACCAGCAACGCGGCAGTGGCGGTCCGGTGGGACACCGCCAACCCCAGGAGGTCGCAGTAGAAGCCCACCGGCTGCTCGAGCTCGAACACGTTCAACACCACTGACGCCAGGCGGTACGCCGGCGCGGCCGCGGTACCGCTGTCAGCGCCCTGACCTGACGGTTGGTCGCTGGACGGTGCCGGGTTCGGCGTGGATCCCACGGGAGGTCTCCTTCTGTGCGCTGCGCTCGGGTCATAGCCGACGTTAGCCCAGCGGCAGCGCCGTCGCGCGGGTGCGGCGTGACGGGCGGGCGGGTTTCGGACGGTGGGCCGAGCTCGGGAACTCCATCGCCGCGCGCCAGGGTTTCGCGAAGGTCATGTGTGTGACACCGCTACCCATCAAGGCGCGGCCCCTACCGCCGCCACCGAGCGCCCGGGAGGCGCCGGGGTAGCGGTCGCCCACGAGGGCGACGGGATCGACCCGGACACTCAGCTGGGCTGGAGCGTCGTGGTCACGGCCACTCACGCGGATCCACCGGTAGCGGGGCTCTGCCGTTCGGGTCGCCGGTTCGGCCCTCCCGCAGCGCCTCCACTCCTTCTGACGTATCGCCATATAACGTCACAAATGAGGGCATCCGATGGCCCGGGAAGCGTGATCCGGCACCGAGGCCTTCGCTCGCGTCGCGCGGCTCACCTCGGCTGGGCTGTCGAACCCGATTCCCCTTCGCAAGGAGAGACCTCAGCGTGCACGCTTCCCTTCGTCTCGGCATCGCCGCCGCGACCGCGCTTGCGACCACGGCCGTACTGGCCGTGTCCGCCCCGTTCGCCACCGCCGGCGGCCACGACGACTGGTACGGCAACGGCGGCGACCACGCCGTATTCGTCCAGACCGACAACCTCGCAGGCAACCAGATCATCGCCTACCACCGCCACGGCGACGGACACCTGACCAAGGCCGCCAGCTACGACACCTCGGGCCTGGGCGGCGCGCTGGACGGGTCGGTCGTCGACCACCTCGCCTCCCAAGGATCCCTCACCTACGATCCGCGGCACGCCCTGCTCTACGCAGTCAACGCCGGCAGCGACACTGTCTCCGTCTTCTCCGTCGACGGCGAGAAGCTCAAGCTGCGACAGGTCATCGGGTCCGGAGGCACGTTCCCGGTGAGCGTCGCGGTGCACGACGACCTCGTCTACGTCCTCAACGCGCTGGACGGCGGCTCGATCCAGGGCTACACCGTCGACGACCAGCGACTGCACCTCAAGAAGGACTGGCACCGCTCACTTGGCCTGGACCCGAACGCCACACCCGTGTTCACTCACACACCCGGACAGGTCGGCTTCGTCGCCGACGGTTCGCAGCTCGTGGTGACGACCAAGGCGAACGGCAACAACATCGACGTGTTCAACCTCAATCATTCCGGAGCGCCCTCGAAGTCTCCCGAGGTCACAGCCGACCCCGACGCGGTTCCCTTCGGCTTCGTCTCGAGTCAGCGGCGGCTGTTCATGACCGAAGCCGGACCCAACGCCCTGTCGACATTCACAGTCCACCGTGACGGCACAGCGACCAAGACGGCCTCCGCACTCACTGGACAGCAGGCCACCTGCTGGGTGACCTTCGCCGGCAAGGAGCTGCTCTACACCTCGAACGCGGGCAGTTCGAGCCTCAGCGGCTACCGGGTCGACCGCCAAGGTAACCTGACCCACCTGGGCACGACGACGACGGACCCTGGCACCGTCGACGCCGCCTCGGCCTCGGGCGGTCGCTTCCTCTATGTCCAGACCGGGGCCAACGGCATTCTCGACGAATTCGCGGTCAACCGCGACGGCTCGCTGACCTCGCTGGGCTCCGAGACGGTCCCCGGCGCTGTCGGCGGCGAGGGCATCGTCGCCTTCTGATCACACTCCACACGATTCGGTGCGCCGGACGCGGGCCCCAATTGCCTGCCAGCGTCCGGCGCACCGTGGTAAGGCCAGGTTCGTGCGCTGTGCGGGCCTGACCGGGGCCCGGGCCTCCTTGCGCGTGGCCGCAAGCCCTGCTGCCGCTCGCTGTCCTGATCGCGCCGCTGCGGGGCCACTGCCAGGGCACGCGATGCCTCCTGCGAGCGGCCGGTGGTGCCTGGTCTCTCCCGGTCTCCCCGAAATGAGGGAGACCGGGTTCCCGCTGCGTGGTGAGGCGTCGCGCAGGCGGCTGGGACAGGCTGGGGGCACGCCCCGTAAAGGTCCGGGGAGTTGCCATGAGTCACCGATTTCACCGTTTCCCCCTCGCCCTGGCGGCGGCCTCGCTCGCGCTGGTCGCCGGCTGCTCCGCGAGCACAGCACACCCCGGGATCCGGGTGTGGACGGCGTGTTTCACGGACTGGCAACGACGTTGAAGACCGACCCGGTCGCCCGCCGGCACGGTGAAGTCGCACGTGTCGAGCATCCTCGCCAATCTCGGCGTGGCCGACCGGACCCAGGCCGTCATCTACGCCCTGCGCCACGGCATCGCTCGAGCGTAGGTGAGTCGCGGGGAGGGTGCAGCGTACAGGTTCCCGACCAAAGCGGAGACAGCTGAGCGTTTCAGCAAATTTTTGCAGAACTGAAGGGCCTCGACGAACTTCACCCGCAGACCAGCGAGCAGGTGAAGGCAACCGATGCTGGAAACCGAAGCTGCGCAAGGTCTTTACGGAGGCCACCACTCCGACTAACTTGCGGCAGCAGCTGCAAGCCCTTGCAGTCGCCGTCGGTGCGGCACACCAGGGCCGCCCCCCACCACCGACATCAAGGAACGACCTTTGACTGCCTTGCCCCCACAGTCCGTCCCCCCGCGCCGGAACCGCACGCGCTTCGGCGTACTCGCCGTCGCCACCGCCCTCTCCTTGGCACTGACCGGCCCTACCGGGCCCGCCGCACCGGCCTACGCCGCCGCCACGCCGGCTCTGGGCGCGCACTACGACAGCACGGGTGCCAACATCAGCTTCGCGGTCTACTCGTCCCGCGCCACGCGCATCGACCTGTACCTCTACACCGCGCCGACGGGAAGTCAGGAGGCGGTGAGCTACCAGCTGGCGAAGGATCCCGCCACCAGCATCTGGTCAGTCACCTTGCCGGTGGCGACCTTGCGGAGCCAGTACGGAATCACCGGGCCGGTGTACTACGGCTACCGGGCTTGGGGCCCCAACTGGCCCTACGCCTCCACCTGGACCAAGGGCTCGTCGGCCGGCTTCCTCTCCGACGTAGACGCCGCCGGGAACCGATTCGACCCCAACAAGCTGCTGACAGATCCGTACGCACGGGAGTTGAGCCAGGACCCGATCGGGCCGAGTGCCGCCGCCGACGGCACCGTCTACGGCACCGGCCCGCTCTACCGGGCCACGGACGACGGGACACTCGCGCCCAAGGGAATCGCCCTGGCCGACGACACCACCAGCACCGGCACCAAGCCGACCCGCGCGTTGAAGGACGACATCATCTACGAGGTCAATGTGCGCGGCCTCACCAAGAACGACCCGTCCGTGCCGGCCGCCGATCAGGGCACCTACCAGGGCGCCGCGCTCAAGGCGTCCGCGCTGGCGGCACTCGGCGTCACCGCGGTGGAGTTCCTGCCCGTCCAGGAGACCCAGAACGACGCCAACGACGTGAACCCGACCAGCACGACCGGCGACAACTACTGGGGCTACTCGACGCTGAACTACTTCGCACCGGACCGCCGGTACTCCGCCGACAAGAGCGCCGGTGGTCCCACCCGCGGGTTCAAGACCATGGTCAAGGCCTTCCACGACGCCGGAATCAAGGTCTTCACGGACGTGGTCTACAACCACACCGCGGAGGGCGGCCCCTGGAACGCCAACGACAAGAACACCTACAGCCTGCTGTCGCTGCGCGGCCTGGACAACCCCACGTACTACGAGCTGACCAGTGACATGCAAAGCCCCGTCGACAACACCGGCGTCGGCGGGAACGTCAACACGTACAACCCGGTCACCCAGAACCTCATCACCGACTCCCTCGCGTACTGGAAGGACAGCCTGGGCGTCGACGGCTTCCGCTTCGACCTGGCCCCGGTCCTCGGCAACACCTGTCAGAGCGGCTGCTTCCAGTACAGCCGCACCGACCCGAACACCGCCCTCAACCGGATCACCGCCATGATGCCGCCCCGCCCCGCCACCGGCGGAACCGGCACCGACTGGATCGCCGAACCCTGGGCGATCGGCAACGGCACCTACCAGGTCGGCAACTTCCCGACCGGCTGGTCCGAGTGGAACGGAGTCTTCCGAGACACCCTACGCGGCAGCCAGAACGCGTTGGGCACGATCAGCACCACCCCCGGACAGCTGGCCACCCGCTTCGCCGGCTCCTCGGACCTCTACCAGCCCAACGGCCGGGCGCCGTACAACTCCATCAACTTCATGGTCGCTCACGACGGGTTCACCCTCGCCGACCTCTACCAGTGCAACGCCAAGAACAACACCCAGGCATGGCCGTACGGCCCGTCCGACGGCGGCTCGGACAACAACATCTCCTGGGACCAGGGCGGGATCGCGGCCGACCAGCGCAAGGCCGCGCGCAACGGCTTCGCCTTCCTGATGCTGTCCGCCGGGACGCCGATGATGACCGGTGGCGACGAATACCTCCGCTCCCTGCAATGCAACAACAACCCCTACAACCTCGACTCATCGGCGAACTGGCTTACCACCACCTGGAGCAGCGACCAGTCCACGTTCGACACCTACGCACAGCGGATGATCGCTTTCCGCAAGGCCCACCCCGCGCTGCGCCCACTCGGCTTCTACAGTTCCTCGGACAACAACGGCAACGGCATGAACCAGCTCGACTGGTTCACCCCCACCGGCGGCACGCCCGACTCCACCTACTGGAACGACCCGAACAACCACGCCCTCGGCTGGCGCATCGACGGCACCGAGCTGGGCGATCCCAGCAGCGCCCTCTACGTCGGCTACAACGGCTGGTCGGGCGACGTGACCTTCACTCTGCCCTCGCCGGGAACCGGGAAGAACTGGTACCGCGTCACCGACACCTCCACCTGGGCCGAAGGTCCCAGCCAGGTGGCCCTGCCCGGTAGCGAGGCCCTCATCGGCGGCGCCGGAACAACCTACGTGCTGCACGCCCGGGCCGTGCTGCTGCTGATCGCCAAGTAGCGCCGCCGCGTCTCCGCCCGGCCCACGGTGTCGCTCGCCCGTGCGACCTTCCTCGTCGCACGGCAATGCGTCCTCGGCGGGGCGGGCGGAGAGTTCCTGACGGACTACTCTTGCCTCTATCCGGACGATTTTCGTCCAGCTAAGATTGGGTCAGCACGGAAGCGCAGAGATGAAGCCGAAAGAGCAGGGCATACCTCGGGTGCGCGGGGAGCGGGCAGACGCCCGGCGCAACCGCGAACTGATCCTGCGCGCGGCAAGCAAGGTATTCGTGGAGGCGGGTCCGGACGTGGCCATGGAGGAGATCGCCTCCCGAGCCGGGGTGGGGGTCGGCACTCTCTACCGGCGCTTTCCGACCAGAGAGGCGCTCTACCAAGGCGTCGCCGCCGACGTCCTGGGCAAGCTGACCGAATCCGGACGGGAAGCCGTGGCGGCGAACAACGATCCGTTCGAAGCGCTACGCCGCCTCATGCACGTCTCCCTCGATCTCAACGTGGGGTCGGTACTGCCGGCCCTGGTATCGCGGTTCGACTTCGACGCGGTGGTGGAGGAGCTCCAGGCGGACAACGCAGACCTCGTCCAGGCGCTGCTGGAGCGGGCCCGCGCGCAGGGCCTCATCCGCCCCGACGCGGCATTCGGCGACATCGTCATGATGACCGTCCGTCTGTCACGCGCCTTCCCTGGCGGCCCGTATCCGGAGGACCGGCCTCTGGCCCACCGGCACCTGGACATCTACTTCGACGGGCTGCGGGCCTTCGGGTCCGCCCGCCCGACCAGCGCTCTGGAGGGTCCGGCGATGGAGGTCTCCTTGTTCAAGCGCAGACGGGCCGACCTCGTGCGACCGGGCGGCAGCTGAACAGCGCGCACGCTGCCGGACCTGCGGCCTCGCACACCTACACCCACACAAAGGTGCACGTCATGAAGATCATCGTTTTCGGAGCAACAGGCAAGACCGGCCGGCAGGTCGTGCAACGAGCACTGGACGCCGGCCACGAGGTCACTGCCTTCGTGCGTGATCCCGCTCGGCTCGACGTGCACCACCCCCAGCTGCATGTCTCCGTCGGACAGGTGACGACCGACCAGGCGGCCGTCACCGCCGCCGTCGAGGGACACGACGCCGTCATCAGTGCTCTGGGCACTGCTCGGACGCTCCACGGCATGCGCTCACCGACGATCATGTCCCAGGCCATGCCCGTCATCATCCAAGCGATGACGGACGGCGGAGTAGACCGGCTGGTGTTTCTCTCCTCTTTTGGCGTCGGCGACTCCTACGCCGCAGCTCCGCCGCTGCTGAAGGTGATGTTCAGGTACTTCCTGGGGCCGGTCTACGCCGACAAGGCCGCAGCCGAAAAGCTGCTGCGCGACAGCACCCTGAACTGGACGCTGGTCTACCCCGTCCTGCTCACCAACGGCCCGCACACAGGTGCCTACAGGTCGGATGTGTCCGTGAAGCTGACGGGCATGCCGCGGATCAGTCGTGCCGACGTCGCCGATTTCATGCTCAATCAGATCGACAGCTCCGCGTTCAGCCGAAGCGTCGCCGTCCTCACCCCTGGGAAATGACCCATACCTCCACGCGTCACGGCATGGAAAACAGGACTATGGTGCAGCCGGGGCGGTTGGGCCACACTGGGATGCACCGGAACTGCCGCCGGACCCTGGTTCACACTGCCACGGGAGGCGAGGGCCATGCCGCTGCGCGTTCGCACCCTGAAGGGCTGCGCCATTGTCACGCTGCCGGCCGAGGTGGACCTGGCCAACATCGATCACCTCAGATTCTGCGCGCGCAACCAGCTCTGGGACCACCTGCCCGAACTGAGTGATGTCGTCTTCGACCTCACCCACGTCTCCTTCATGGGATCCGAGGGCGGCGCGCTCATCATCGATACCTGGCGTCGAGGCCAGCAAGCTGGAGTGCCGGTGCGCGTGGCTGCCCCCTCACTGCTGCACCGGCGAATACTGCAGGCCCTCGGGCTGGACTGGACGGCACTCTTCCGCGACATGCACCAGGCTGTCAGTGGCCTGCGCCTCCTGGACGACGCCGGGTGAGCGCACCACAGGGTGCCTGCCGGCAGCGACAAGCATGGACACTTCAATCCGAACGTCAGACCGCCGGTTCGCGCTCTACCGGGGTAGCGTTGCTGCTCGCCGCGACATGCCCCTGCGTGGGATACGACGAGCCGCTGCGTGGTCCTAGCATCGGGAGTCACTGGTGAAGCCGAATCGCTCCGTCCCGGCGTCGACGGTGATCCCCGTCCTGATCTATCCCGATGTCCGGCAGGCGGTCGCTTGGCTTGGTGCAGCGTTCGGGTTTGTCGAGCGGGTGCGCATTGGTGAGGATCATCGCGCTCAGCTCAGCATCGGCGATGGTGCCGTGATCGTCGGCGATGTACGACATGATCGCCGACCGCCGCGCCCCGGCGAAGTCACCCACTCGGTGATGGTGCGCGTGGAGAACGTGCGTGCCCACTGCGAGCGGGCACGCGCGCACGGAGCGCGCATCGTCATGGAGCCGACCGACTTCGAGTTCGGCGAGCGGCAATATGCCGCCGAGGACCTCGCGGGCCACCAGTGGACGTTCTCGGAGACGCTGGCGGATGTCGCCCCGGAGGAATGGGGCGGCACCTCGATCACTCCCGGGTGACGCCTCGCCCCGGTCCGGGCGGGGGCGTTGCCGGGGCTTGGGTGTGGCTCGTGTACGGGCAGGTCGTGGTGTGCCTGAGCCCGTCGGCCCCCGGGGGGGTCGGCGGGCTCAGGGACGGTGCGCGCGCCGGGGTGGGCGCCGGGCCTGGGGTCAGGGTTGGGGGGTGGTGGGGGTGGGGTCGACCAGGAAGGCGTCGGTGGCCACCAGTGCGGCGATCACGTCCGGCAGGACGCAGCCCACGATCACGAAGTCCACGTCCAGGCCGATCTTCGTGCGCTGGAACAGCAACTCGTTGATCGCCGGTCGGCTCATCTCGGTGACCTGCCCCAGGTGGAACTCCACCCGGCGCGGACCCGCCGACAACGCCTCGGAGAGCCCGCGCCGGAACTTGTCCAACTCCGCGCGGTCCACCACGCCCTGCAGATGGATGTGCGCGGTGCGGCCGTCGAAGTCGCTGGAGATCCGCAACCGCATCTGCACCGGCTCCACCTCCACTCGCACCCGCAACGCCTTCGAGGACACCGGCAGCTTGACCGTCAACGCGGCCGCGTCGAAGTCCCGGTACGGCTCGTCGTCCACCCACACCCGCGCCACCTGCACCGTGCCGGCCGCCAGCAGGTCCGGCGCCACCCGCAGCACATTGCCCGGCAACGCACCCGGCTGCGGCTTGAAGTGCAAGGTCAGCGGCGAGGAAGTGATCAGCAACCCGGTGTAGGTCGCCGCCAGGTAGCACAACTCCAACGCGTGGTACCCCGCCATCGAATGCGAGCCCTTGAGCCGCTCGGTCCCCACCAGATACGGGATCCCGTTGGCCAGGACGTTGAAGTACACCCCCCCGTCGTCGTAGTCCAGGAAGAACGCGTTGTAGAACGCCGCTGCCTCGCGCGCCAGCCGCCGGTGCTCCGGATCCCCGGTCACCCCCGCCAGAATCAGGTACGCCAGGATCGACTGCTCCTGCTGCCACCACGCCTTGCGGTCATGCCACACCAACCGGTGCGCCCCACTGTCCGGGTCCGCCACCCGCTCCACCACGTCGTACCAGCCACCGCGCTGAGTGTCGGAACCCACCGCCGGCATGATCTGCGCGATCCGCTCCGCCAACGCCGCATACTCCGGCTTGTCGAACAACGCCCCGATCCGGGTCAGATTCCACGCGATCTTCAAATTGTGGCCCACCACCGCCCGGTCCTGCTGCCAGCCCCAGGTACGGTCCGGCGACCAGTCCTCATGGAACCGCTCCTGCACGAACGGCGAATTCGGCTCGTCCGGGAACCGCGTCGCGATCGCATCCGCCGTCTCCTCCAGCAACGCCGCGAAATCCGGCCGCCCGGTCGCCAGATACGCGTTGATCAGATACGCCGGCGCGTGGTCCCCCACCGAGTTCCAGTTCTTCCGCGACCGGTTCCGCCCCAACGAGTCCGCCCGCGGATCCATCGTGATCGGATCCAGATGCGAGAAGAACCCGCCCCGCTCCGGATCCTTGAAATACCGGTGGAACAACGCCACCGTCCGGTCGATGTCCTCCAGGATCCGCGGATCCCCGGTCACCCGGTACGTCTGCGTCGGCCCCGCCAACGCATAGATCTGCTCATACATCGGAATCGCATCGAAATCGTCGCCGAACTCCGACGCCAGCACCTTGCGCTGCCCCGAGGAGGTGATATCGATCCCGTGATACCAGTACACCACCGCGTCCACGTCGTCCACCACCCGCATGTGCTCGCGCAGATACTCCGTCCCGGACTCCGCCGCCTCCAGGAACCGCTCCTGCCCGGTCAGCAGATACGCCGTCGCCAGCCCGTACACCAGCCGCGAGATCGTATCGGTCTCCTGGCGCACATCCACGCCCTCCGCGTCGGGGACATGGGTGCCGCCCAACGTCAGACGCGTCCGGAAATGCCGCCAGTCGTACTTCCCGTCCGGGAAATGCCCCCGCAGATAGAAATCCGCGATCTCCGTCGCCTGCTGCACCCACCACCCCGGATGCTCGAACACATACGACCCCCGCCGCTCCTCGGGGAACACCACCTCCCGCGCCTCGATCCGCTCCCCACCCTCCCACCGGTGGAAAATCCCGTACACGAACACATACCGGCCCGCCGCCAACATGTCCCGCGTCGAAGCCGAGGTGTCCCGCCGCTCGTCCCCCAGATTCCGCACCACCTGCGAAACCAGGGAATCCCCCAGATACACCGTGAACACACGCCCGTCCGACGTCCGCAACCCAAACCGCGACAACGTCGGCTCAAACCCAGTCACATACCCCGCAACCAAATCCGAAAACGTCCGCGGGGTTTCAGTCGGTTGGCTCATCAGATCGCTCCGTCGTCCGGCAGCGCGGTCAGCACGACCACGCTGCGCCCATGAGCATGGATGGTGGAACCGGACACCGGCAGACCGGACCCGGGCGCGAACACGTCACGCCCCGTCCCCTCCGCGGTGTCCGCGGTCTTGACCCAGCGGTGCCCGGCGATGGCCGGCACCTCGAAGTCCAGCCCCAGATGGAACATGTTGAAGATCACGTGCAGGTCCTGCTCGCCGTCGAAGCCCGCGAGGGTGAACGACAGCACCCGCGCCTGCGGGTCATCCCACCCCGGTGCCCCCAGGGCGGTCCCGTGCCAGGAAACGTCGGGCAGGCCGCGCTCGTTGAGGCGTCCGCAGAAGAACCGTGCCGAGCGCAGAGCCGCCACGCCCTTCCTGAGCCCGATCATGCCCTGGAAGAATCCCCGGACCTCGACCTCCTTGTCGGCCTGGTCCCAGTCGAGCCAGGCCAGCGCACTGTCCTGGCAGTAGGCGTTGTTGTTGCCGCCCTGGCTGTTGCGGAACTCGTCGCCGGCCAGGATCATCGGCACCCCGCGGCTCAGCAGCAGGATCGCGGCGAGGTTCTTGATCTGCCGCACCCGCAGCCGCTCCACGTCCTCGGCGTCGGTGGGCCCCTCCACGCCGCAGTTCCAGGAGTAGTTCTCCCCCGCGCCGTCGGCGTTCGACTCCCCGTTGGCCCAGTTGTGCTTCGTGTCGTAGCTCACCAGGTCGTTCAGGGTGAACCCGTCATGGCAGGTGATGAAGTTGATGCCGTTCGTCGCCAGGTCCGACGACCGCGAGAACACGTCCCGCGACCCGCCCACCCGCGTCGCGATCGACCCCACCAGCCCGGCGTCGCCGCGGACGAACCGTCGCACCTCGTCGCGGAACGGCCCGTTCCACTGCGACCACCGGTTCCCGGGGAAACGCCCCACCTGGTACAGCCCGGACCCGTCCCACGGCTCCGCGATGATCTTCGTCTCGGAGAGGATCCCCGACAGCTCGATCCCCCACAGCGACGGCGGCACCTCCAGCTCGTAGCCGCCCGGCCCGCGCGACAGCTCCGAGGCCAAATCGAAGCGGAACCCGTCCACATGGTGCTCGGTGACCCAGTACTCGAGGCACTCGATGATGAACTTCGCCACCGCCGGGTGGTTCGCGTTCACCGCGTTCCCGCAGCCGGTGAAGTCCATGTAGTGCCTACGGTCCTGAGCCCACAGGTGGTAGTACGCCTCGTTGGCCTGGCCCCGGAAGCTGATCGTCGGCCCGTTCTCGTTTCCCTCCGACGTGTGGTTGAACACCACGTCGAGGATCACCTCGATGCCCGCGCGGTGCATCGCCTTCACCATGTCCCGGAACTCGGTGATGTGATGGCAGTTCCGCGCGTCGGCGCAGTAACCGGTATGCGGGGCGAAGAAGCCGAAGGGGTCGTATCCCCAGTAGTTGCGCAGCTCCGTCCCGTCCGGACCGGTCCGCAGCACCTGCGTCTCGTCGAAGTCGAACACCGGCAGCAGTTCGACCGCCGTGATCCCCAGTTCCTTCAGGTAGGGGATCTTCTGCACCAGACCCACGAAGGTCCCGGGGTGCTCCACCCCCGACGTCGGCGACGCGCTGAGCCCGCGCACGTGTGCCTCGTAGATCACCGACTCCGCGAGGGGCGTCCTGAGCGGCCGGTCTCCCTCCCAGTCGTAGGCGTCCAGGTCAACGACCATCGACCGCATCGACGACGCGCAGTTGTCCCCGGGCCCCACGGCGCCCACCCGGTCCCACACCGAATTGATGTTGGCCCGCGCATAGGGGTCCAGCAGCACCTTGGCCCGGTCGAATCTGAACCCCGTCTCCCGTGTGCCGCCGGGCCCGTCCATCCGGAACCCGTAGACCTGACCCGCGCTCAACCCCGCCACGTGGCAGTGCCAGAAGTCGTACGACCGATTCATCTCGCTGTCCAGCACCACCACCCGCGAGGGCTCCTGCGCGTCGTGGCGCTCGAACAGCAACAACTCCACCCGTGTCGCCCCCGGCGAGAACACCGAGAAGTTCACACCCGCGCGCACCACCGAGGCACCCAGCGGCTGCGGCACCCCGATCGACACCGCTCCACCCATCCCCGACGGCGACGCAGCCGACGAGGAGGAGACAGACGAAGGCGACGCACCCTCAGACTCCGAGACCACACCCACACCCACACCCGACATGACCCACAACCGCCTCTCACAGACTCAACACACGGACCTGACCAGACCGGTCTCGGGCTCAACCCACCGAGGCCGGATCCCACTCGAG
Source organism: Streptacidiphilus sp. MAP12-16 (assembly GCF_041262165.1). Classification (NCBI taxonomy): domain Bacteria; kingdom Bacillati; phylum Actinomycetota; class Actinomycetes; order Kitasatosporales; family Streptomycetaceae; genus Streptacidiphilus; species Streptacidiphilus sp. MAP12-16. The sequence continues at coordinate 26,700 of NZ_JBGCBY010000020.1, read as the reverse complement.
CGCGGAGAACATCTCCTCCCAGCCCGACGGCGCCGTACCGCTCTCGTTGAAGATCTCGAACGTCACCGCGCTGGCCGATGGGCAGTACAGGGACTGCACACATGCCTGCGCCAAGTCCTCGCGTGAGACCCGGCCGTCGGCCCGGTCTCCTTGCTCCAGTCGTACGCCGCGCCCCGCCACCGGACCCTGCGTCAGCCAGCCCGGACGGATCACGGTGTACGGAAGGCCGGACGAGCGAACCGCGTCCTCGCCCGCCAACCGCCAGTCCAGCACCCGCCCGTAGGCGTTCAGTGGATGACCGTGGTGCGTCACGTGATGCTGGCTGACCAACACCACGTGCGGACGCCCTCCCGCGGCCTGTGCCGCAGCCAGTACGTTGCACACGCCCAGATGCATGGTCGCCTCCGGTCGGTCGGGCCCACGCTCGTCGGTCCCCGGTTCGACGCAGAACACGATCGCCGAACACCGCGCCAGCGGCCCCGCCAGCGACTCCGGTTCCCGGACATCCCCTTGATGGAAAACCGCGCCGGCCGGCAACCCGTCCGGCGTCGCGCGGCCGATCACGCTCACCCGCTCGCCACGACCCAGCAACTGCTGGACGATCAGGCGCCCGACTCGACCGGATCCGCCCACCACCGCGACCGGACTGTCCATCACAACCTCCCAGACGGAACACCGAGCGGCGGGAGAGCACGGAGCCGCCGCCGGCCGGCGAACGGGATGACTGCTTCGTCGCGGATGTGGTCGGTGGCCTCCAGGGTGATCGGCCTCGCCGACCCGCCACGAGCATCGGCCAAGGCGATGCCGACAGTCGCGCGTCCTCCCCCACTCATCCCCGCTCCTCTGGTCATTGGTCCAGCCAAAGCCATACAACAAGATCAGTCAAGGTCAGTCAAGAGTGGTGTAAACCGCAAGCTTTCGTATTCTCCGAACCTGGTCCCTCCTACCAGCAGAAACGGAGGCCTCGTCCCAGTGGCACCACCCCGATTGGCAGTGCAGAACCCAATAACTACAGCCGACTTGACGCAGTACGCGACAGCTCAGAGCCGCGCGTGCGACGCGATGTCCGCGGTGAACTCCTCGATCATCTCCGGGGTGACGGTGGGTCGGCAGTGGCTCAGCGCGGTCAGGTAGTCATGTGTACTCGCGCCGTCCGGGTCGCCGTCGGCCCGCACGACGCCGGCACCAGCGCCAGCGCCACCCATGGCGGCACCGACGACCCCCGCGAGATCGCGTTCGAACGCGGCCTGCGCAGCGGTCCGCGCCGCGTGCTCGATGTCGGCAGGGGTGAACAGCTCGCTCGCCGCGACCAGCGCGTCCAGGTCGACGTCGGGCCGTCCGGTGGCATACCTGGACCAGATCGCCGACCGGGCCGCAGCATCGGGTGTACCGATCGGAACCAGGTAGTCGAACCTGCCCGGACGCAGGAAGGCCGGATCGAGCGAGCGGACGGAGTTGGTCGCGCACACCAGCAGCCGCTCCTCCCCCTCCCGGAATCCGGGGATGAGTTTGAGCAGCTCGTTGGTGACGCCGTGCATGCCCGGCTGGGCCTGTCCTCCACGGACCGGAGCGATCTCCTCCACCTCGTCGATGAAGACGAGCACCCGCTCCAGCTCCGCGACGCGGGCGAACGCCGTACGCAGCGCCGCCGCGAGGTTGCCCTCGTCGGCGAGGCGCGAGGGCAGCAGTTCCACGAAGGGCCAGCCGAGCCGCGAGGCGATGGCTCTGGCGAAGGTGGTCTTACCGGTGCCCGGCGGCCCGAAGAGGGTGATGGCCCGGGGCGGGCGGACGCCGTGGCGGGCGGCTCGTTCGGGTTCGGCCAGCGGCAGCACGATGCGCCGCTCGATGAGGTTCTTCTCCGTCTCCATTCCGGAGACCTTGGCCCACAGGTCGCCGGGCATGAGCCTTCCTCCGAGCTCCTCCAGGGGGCCGGTCGCGGGGCCGCTCGGCGGCTCCGCCTTCTCGAAGTAGGCCACGGCCGGGCGCCTGGTGTAGCCGGCGTTGCGCAGCCCCTCCCCCAGCAACTCCTCCTCGGGGAGCACGTAGGCGATGCGTCGGACCCGGGCGGCGAGCAGCCTCCGCTCCAGTTCCTTGAGCAGGGCACTGGCCAACCCCCTGCCGCGCCAGGCGGGGGCGATGGCGATGCGCATCACCCAGGCACGGTCACCCGCCACGCAGGCGAGTGCCGCCCCGACCGGCACCCCGCCGTTCACGGCGACGACCGCCGGCTGCCGGGATGTCAGCGCGCCGATGCACTCGGCGAGGGAGAAGACCGACTCCTGGCCGAGCTCGGCCGTGGTGTCGATCAGATGGACGACGTCCGCCAGGTCGTCCTCGCGGTAGTCATGGATGAGCCAGTTCACCGGTGCCGCCTCTCGCCTGTGGTGGCCCGAGGCTAGGGGCGGCCCGAGTGCCCGGGCCTGCTCCGATCAGGACAGTCCGGGAGCCGCGACCGTACGCACCGTACGTATCGGAAACGCCGTGTCGGTCACTGGGGCGGGTTGCCGTGCTTGCGGTTCGGCAGGTCGGCGTGCTTGGTACGGAGCATCGCGAGCGCCGAGGCAAGCACCTCGCGGGTCTCGGCCGGGTCGATGACGTCATCCACGAGGCCGCGCTCGGCGGCGTAGTAGGGGTGCATCAGCTCAGTCTGGTATTCCTTGATCTTCTGCTCCCTGGTCGCCTCCGGGTCGACGGATCCGGCGATCTCCCGACGGAAGATGACGTTGGCCGCGCCCTCGGCGCCCATGACGGCGATCTCGTTAGTGGGCCACGCGTAGGAGAGGTCGGCTCCGATGGAGCGGGAGTCCATGACGATGTAGGCACCGCCGTAGGCCTTCCGCAGGATCAGCTGGATCCGTGGAACGGTCGCGTTGCAGTACGCGTACAGGAGTTTGGCACCGTGCCGGATGATGCCGTCGTGTTCCTGGGCCACGCCGGGCAGGAAGCCCGGGACGTCCAGCATCGTCACGAGCGGGATGTTGAAGGCGTCGCACATCTGGACGAATCGCGCGGCCTTCTCCGAGGCGTTGATGTCCAGCACTCCGGCCAGCGACTGCGGCTGGTTGGCGACGATGCCGGTCACATGGCCGTCGATCCGAGCCAGTACGCACAGGACATTCGTCGCCCAGCGCTCGTGGATCTCCAGGAACTCGCCGTCATCGACGATCTCCTCGATCACCCTGCGCATGTCGTACGGACGCCTGACATCGACCGGGACCATAGCCAGGAGCGCGTCGTTGCGGCGGTCCACCGGGTCCTCGCTGGCCACTACTGGCGGCATCTCGCGGTTGTTCTGCGGGAGCAGCGAGAGGAGATAGCGGACCTCCTCGATGCAGCTCTCCTCGTCGTCGCAGGCGAAGTGGGACACCCCGGAGACGCCGGAGTGAACGTCCGCGCCACCGAGGCCGTTCTGGGTAATCTTCTCGCCGGTCACCGCCTGGACCACGTCCGGGCCGGTGATGAACATCTGTGAGGTCTCACGGACCATGAAGATAAAGTCGGTCAGCGCCGGGGAGTACGCCGCGCCTCCGGCGCACGGGCCGAGCATCACACTGATCTGCGGGATCACGCCGGAGGCGCGGGTGTTGCGCTGGAAGATGCCGCCGTAGCCGGCCAGAGCGGTGACGCCTTCCTGGATGCGGGCGCCGGCGCCGTCGTTCAACGACACCAGCGGCGCACCGGCCTGGAGGGCCATGTCCATGATCTTGTGGATCTTCTGCGCATGGGCCTCGCCCAGCGCGCCGCCAAAGATCCGGAAGTCGTGCGCATAGGTGAAGACGACACGACCGTGCACGGTGCCCCAACCGACGATCACGCCGTCGGTGTGCGGCCTCTTGGCCTCCAGGCCGAACCCGGTGGCGCGATGCCGGCGCAGCGGCTCCACCTCCTGGAACGAGCCCTCGTCCAGCAGGAGTTCGATGCGCTCACGAGCCGTCAGTTTGCCCTTGGCGTGCTGGGCTTCTGTCGCCTTCTCGCCGGGCCCGCGACGCACCCGGTCCTTGACACCGTGCAGCTCGGCCACCCGAGCCGCCATACTGTCCGGAGCTTGCTCAGGAGGCGCCGCTGCGCCAGGCCCGGCAGGCGTCCACTGCAGAACGGTCATTTCCACCAACTCACGATTCCGGCGATCACGGTCCGTTCGAGGACGAGCACCTCACTCGGCGACGTATGTGCGCCCGACCCAGACGAGGACCCGCAATTCGCGGCCGTCCATCACAACCGTGTCCGGGCTGGGTTCGAAGTGCTCGTAGCGGTTCGCCACCGGGAGTTTGAACACCTGCTTCGGGTCCTCGATGTGACGGATCCTCAATTCCTCCGGGATCAACGATCCGCCGTGGAGGACGACATTCGGGTGAGCCTGACGAAGGGCCATGGATTTCTCTCAATCTCTCGCCGAAACAGCAGGGCAGGAGCGCTGGAGGTGAATCGGGAGCCGCGGGACGGTCGGCCGCGAAGGCGGTCTCACCTGGGATTCCGCAGCAAGTCGGCGCGCCGTCACGGCTGCCGGTTCGATCCGGCTGCCGCTAACCGTGCCACAGCCCGGTATTCCGGCCAACCCCTAGCGTGCGTGGTGCCAGCCCCTAACCGGCCCTATGGAGGGGTACACCAGGACGTGCCGGAACAGCCCTGCGGCGTGGCATCAAATACCGCGGGCTGCCCCGGAGTTGCCTGGCAGGCAGATCAGGCCAGGCCGTCATTGATGAATGCGAACAACTCCTCGTCAGAGGCCGAGTCCAGGCTGTCTGCGTCGACGAGATCGCCGACTTCGCTGGTTGCGACCTCAGCCGACGGCTGCGCCTCGCTCCACTTGGTTGCCAGGGCGTACAGGCGCATCTGAATGCGGGCCCGGGTGAGGCCGTCCGGGGTACTCGCCGCAAGTGCGGCCTCCAGACGTCCGAGTTCGTCGAGCACCGAGGCGGCCGCGGCGGCACCATCAGGCAAGAGTTCGTCGTGCAGATAGTCAGCCAGGGCGCGCACCGTGGGGTAGTCGAAGACCACCGTGGCGGGTAGCGCCAGGCCCGTGGCCGCGCCCAGCAGATTCCGGAACTCGACTGCGGTCAGCGAGTCGAATCCGAGCTCTCTGAACGCCCTGCCGACCTCGATGGCCTCGGAGCCGACGTAGCCCAGGACGGCGGCGACATGGGTTCGCACGAGGTCAAGCAGCACCGTATCGCGCTCGGACTCGGACAAGTCGGCGATCCGCCTGGCCAGAGCGACGCCCCCGCCGATCGTGGCAGTGGCCGCAGCCTCGTCAGTGGCCTGCCGTGCCTCCGCGAGCTCATCGAACAGGCGGCTGGGCCTTGTCGCGACGAAGGCCGGCGCGAAACGCTCCCAAGCGATGTCGGCGACCGTCAGCGCACCGTCATGGTGGTCAAGTGCATGCTGGAGCGCGGCGATCGCCAACTCGGGGGCCAGCGGCGGGATTCCGTTCCGGAGCAGTCGCTGTCCGACGACCCCGTCAGCGGCCATGCCGCCCTGACTCCAGGGGCCCCAGGCGATGGATGTGGCGGGCAGACCGTCGGCACGGCGCTGCTCGGCCAGCGCATCCAGGAACGCGTTCGCTGCCGCGTAGTTGCCCTGACCCGCACTGCCGATCGTGCCCGCCATCGACGAGAACAGCACGAACGCGGACAAGTCCAGTCCGGCAGTCAGCTCATGCAGGTTCCGCGCCGCCGCCACCTTCGCCCGCGCCACCCCCGCAAACCGCTCCGCCGTCAGACCATCCACCACACCGTCGTCCAACACGCCGGCCGTGTGGAACACACCCGACACCGGGAACTCCGCCAGAAGCTCCGCCAGCCCCTCCCGGTCCGCCACATCACACGCCGCCACCGTCACCTCAGCACCCAGCGCGAGCAGCTCGTCCCGCAACTCCACGGCACCGGGCGCATCCAACCCACGACGACTCGTCAACACCAGATGCTCGGCACCGTTACGCGCCAACCAACGCGCCACCTGCCCACCCAACGCACCCGTACCACCAGTAATCAGCACCGTCCCACGAGGCTGCCACATCGCACCCGGGGCCTCCGGCCGCACCGCACGCACCAACCGACGCGCGAACACACCCGAGGACCGCACCGCCACCTGGTCCTCACCGCCAGTACCACCCGCCAGCACACCCAACAGACGCGACCACGTACGCCCGTCGACCACCTCGGGCAGATCGACCAGACCACCCCAGCGCTCCGGAAGCTCCAGAGCGGTCACCCGACCCAGACCCCACACCTGCGCCTGCACCGCACTCGTCAAGCGCTCCGAACGACCCGTCGACACCGCACCCCGCGTCACACACCACAACGGAGCCAGCACCCCGGCATCACCCAACGCCTGCACCAACACCACCGTCGACGCCAGACCCGCCACCACCGAGCCCTCAACACAAGGACCCTCATCAAGAGCCACCAGCGACAACACACCCGCCACCGAGTCGACACCCACCACGTCCATCACACGCTCGGCAAACCCAGCGCGCTCCACACCCGCCCCGCCAACCTCGACCTGACGAACCTCGACCCCACACCCCGCCAACGCCCGCACGACGCCCGACACCGCAACGTCCTCCGAGAATCCGGCCGGAACCACCACCAGCCACATCCCAGAGACCGCACCCGACGCCGCCTCACCAACCCGCTTCCACTCAACCCGGTACCGCCAACCATCCACCCTCGACAGCTCACGACCCCGCCGACGCCACGCCGACAACGCCGGCAGCAGAACACCCAAGGGCCCCTCGCCCGCAGCCTCAACCTCAAGCGTCTCGGCCAGCGCCTCAAGATCCTCCCGCTCGACCGCCTCCCAGAACTGGGCGTCGACGGCGGATTCCTGCGCCGTGGCCTGGTCGGTTCCGGCCGGCTCAGGCCAGTAGCGGACCTGCTGGAAGGCGTAGGTGGGCAGGTCGACCCGCTGCGCGGCCTGTCCCGCGAACACCGCCCGCCAGTCCACTGCCACACCTCGCACATGTGCCCTGGCCACGGCCGTCGCCAGGGTCCGAACCTCGGGCCGATCGCCGCGCAACACCGGGACGAAGGCCGCCGTGTCGGTGTCGATAAGGCAGTCCTGGCCCATCGCGCTCAGCACCCCGTCCGGACCGAGCTCGACGAAGGTGGTGACGCCGTCGCCCTCCAAGGTCCGCACGGCGTCGCAGAACCGAACCGGCTCGCGGACGTGCCGCACCCAGTACTCGGGCGAGCACAACTCCTCGGCGGTCACGAGCCCACCGGTCAAGGTGGAGACGATCCGGAGGCCGGGAGGCCGGAACTCCAGGCTCTCCGCGACCTTGCGGAACTCCGCCAGCATGCCGTCCATCAGCGGGGAGTGGAACGCGTGACTGACGGTCAGCCGCTTCGTCTTGCTGCCCTCGGCGGCCAGCAGGGCCGCCACCTCCAGCACGGCGTCCTCGACACCGGAGAGCACGACGGCGTTCGGACCGTTGACCGCCGCGATGCCCACCTCGGCCTCGCGGCCCGCCAACAGCGGCAGCACCTCGCCCTCGGACGCCTGCACCGCCACCATCGCCCCACCCGTCGGCAGCGCCTGCATCAACCGGCCACGCGCCGCAACCAGAGCGGCCGCATCCGCCAACGACAACACCCCGGCCACATGCGCAGCCGCCAGCTCACCGATCGAATGCCCGGCCAGAACATCGGGCCGCACACCCCACGACTCCACCAAGCGGAACAAAGCCACCTCAACGGCGAACAGCGCCGGCTGCGTGAAACCCGTCCGGTCCAGCAGCGCGCTCTCCGAGGTGCTCTCGCCCGCGAAGACCACCTCACGCAAGGGGAGATCCAGGTGCTGGTCCAGCTCCGCACACACCGCGTCCAGGGCCTCCGCGAACACCGGGTACGTTTCGTACAACTGCGCACCCATGCCCAGGCGCTGGCTGCCCTGCCCCGCGAACAGGAACGCGGTCCTGCCCTCGGCCGCCGTCCCCTGCACGAGCTGCGCGGCACCGCTGCCTGAGGCAAGGGCGTCCAGTCCACGCAGGAACTCGTCGCGGTCACCGGCCACGACCACGGCGCGGTGTTCAAGCGACGCCCGGCTCGTGGCGAGCGAATACGCCACATCGACGGGCTCAAGCCGCGGATCGGCATGCACTCGCTCGCGCAGGCGTGCCGCCTGCGCCCGCAGGGCCGCCTCGCTCCTCCCCGAAAGAGGAAACGGCAGCGCCGCAGCCCGCACCGACGACTCCCGCTGCCCGGTCGGCCCAGCATCCTCCTCGGCGGGCGCCTGCTCCAGGACCGCGTGCGCATTGGTCCCGCTGATACCGAAGGACGAGACCGCAGCCCGGCGAGGGCGTCCGGTCTCCGGCCAGGCGTGGTTCTCCGTCAACAGCGAGACCGCGCCTGCTGACCAGTCCACGTGCGGGGACGGCTGGTCGACGTGCAGTGTCCGCGGCAGCATCCCGTGCCGTAGCGCCATGACCATCTTGATCACACCTGCCACACCCGCAGCGGCCTGTGTGTGCCCGATATTGGACTTCACCGACCCCAGCCAGAGCGGACTGCCTTCGGGACGGTTACTCCCGTAGGCCGTCAGGATCGCCTGAGCCTCGATCGGGTCCCCCAGTGTCGTACCCGTGCCGTGGGCCTCCACCGCATCGACCTGATCCGCCGACAGACCCGCGTTGGCCAGCGCCTGCCGGATCACCCGCTGCTGCGACGGACCGTTCGGCGCGGTCAGACCGTTGCTCGCACCATCCTGATTCACCGCAGAGCCACGCACCACCGCCAGCACCGGATGCCCGTTGCGCCGCGCGTCCGACAGGCGCTCCACCAACAGCAGGCCCACGCCCTCGGTCATGTTGGTGCCGTCTGCCGCTCCGGCGAACGACTTGCAACGACCGTCGGCAGCGAGCCCGCGCTGCCGGCTGAACTCGATGAGGGTGCCCGGATTGGGCATCACCGTGACACCCCCGGCCAGGGCGAGCGTGCACTCGCCGGCGCGCAGTGCCTGCACCGCCAGGTGCAGGGCCACCAGCGACGCCGAGCAGGCGGTGTCGACGGTGACTGCGGGTCCCTCCCAGCCGTAGGTGTAGGACAGTCGACCGGACATCACGCTGGCGATGTTGCCGGTGCCCAGGTGTCCCTCGAAGCTCTCCGCGGAGCGCATCAGGACAGGCACGTAGTCCTGCCCGTTGGTGCCGACGAAGACGCCGGTCGGGGTGCCGTGCAGCGACAGCGGGTCGATGCCGGCCCGTTCGAGGGCCTCCCAGGACGTCTCCAGCAGCAGCCGCTGCTGCGGGTCCATGGCCAAGGCCTCGCGCGGCGAGATCCCGAACAGTGCGGCGTCGAACCTGTCGACGTCGCGCAGGAAGCCGCCCTCGCGGGTATAGAAGGTACCTGGCGCGTCCGGATCCGGATCGTACAGCCCGTCCGTGTCCCAGCCGCGGTCGGTGGGGAAGCCGGAGATAGCGTCGCCGCCTGCGGACACCAGCCGCCACAGGTCCTCGGGAGACTGGACGTCCCCAGGGAATCGGCAGCTCATTCCGACGATCGCGATGGGCTCCCGAGCCTTCTCGTCCAGGTCACGCAACCGCTCGTGGGCGTCGTCCAGATCCTTCAGAACGCGCTTGAGGTATTCGCGGAGCTTGTCTTCATTGGCCATCGGAACGCTGCCCATTCACGTAGTCGGGGTCGAGACCGAGGGGGTGCTGAGGTCGTAGCCGCCGCTACGCTCAGCCCCTGCCGAACTTCTTGTCGATGTAGTCGAAGATCTCGTCGTCGCTGGCATCGTCGATGTGCTCCGTGCCTGCGCTGATTCCGGTCGTACCCCTGACGTCGTCCCAGGTCGCGAGCAGAGCCTGCAACCTGACCGCGATCTGTGCGTGGGCGGCGTCGTCGGGGGCAAGGGCGGCCAGGTCGTCGGGAGCGATCGAGGAGAGTGCGGCCTCCAGACGGCCGAGTTCGCCGAGGAGCTGCCGCGCAGGCTCCTGGCCTTCGGGGGCGACCTCGGACCGCAGATAGTCGGCCAGCAGGGCGGGAGTCGGGTAGTCAAAGACCATGGTCGCGGGCAGGCGCAGCCCGGTGGCCGTATTGAGCTGGTTGCGCAGTTCGACGGCGGTCAGCGAGTCGAAGCCGAGCTCCCGGAAGGCCCGGCCCGGTTCCACCGACTGCGCCCCGGGGTAGCCGAGGACCTGGGCCACCCGGCCCCGTACGAGCTCCAGCAGCACCCGGTCCCACTCCGCCTCGGGCAATCCGGTCAACTCGGCCAGCAGCCCGGCCGATTCGCCGGTATCCACGGCAGCAGGCTGACCCGCCTCCAGTGCCCGCTGCACCTCGGGCAGATCCCCGATCAGCGGCCGAGACCGCGCCATGCTGAACGCCGGCGCGAACCGCTCCCAGTCGACATCGGCGACCACCGACGTGGCCTCACCGCACTCCAGCGCCCGCTGCAAGCCCAGCAACGCCAGACCCGGCGCCATCACCAGCAGACCCTGCCGAGCCAGATGCCCGGCCACCACCTCATCGGCAGCCATACCGCTCTCGGCCCACGGCCCCCACGCCACCGACGTCCCCACCAGACCACGCGACCGACGACCCTCCACCAACGCATCCAGGAACGCGTTCGCCGCCGAATACCCCGCCTGCCCACCACTGCCCCACACACCGGCAATCGACGAGAACGCGACGAAGGCATCAAGATCAACACCCTCCAGCAGCGCATCCAGATGCACCGCCCCAGACACCTTCGCCTCGACAACAGCCGCCAGGCCGGCCACGTCACTGTCCATCAACGGCGCATCGACAGCCACACCCGCCGCGTGCACCACACCCGTCAAGGGCAACTCCGCCGGTACCAACGCCAGCACAGCCGCCAGCGCATCGCGATTCGCCACATCACACGCAGCGATCGTCACCTGAGCGCCCAGCCCGACCAGCTCGTCCCGCAACTCGGCCGCACCCGGCGCACCCGCCCCGCGGCGGCTCGTCAGCAGCAGGTGCTCGGCTCCATTGCGCGCCAGCCAACGCGCCACCTGCCCGCCAAGGGCCCCCGTGCCGCCGGTGACCAGGACCGTCCCGCGCGGCTGCCACGCCTGCACGGCAGCATCGCCCTGCCCCGCGCGTCCCACGCGGCGGACAAACACACCCGAGGACCGCACCGCCAGCTGGTCCTCACCGCCCGCACCGGCGAGCACGCCCACCAAACGGGACAGCGCCCGCTCGTCCGCCCTCTCCGGCAGGTCGACCAGACCGCCCCAGCGCTCCGGGTGTTCCAGAGCCACGACCCTGCCCAGACCCCACACCAACGACTGCGCGGGACGGTCAAGACGATTCGACCGACCCGTCGAGACCGCACCCCGCGTCAGGCACCACAACGGAGCCGGCACCCCGGCATCGCCCAGCGCCTGCACCAGCAGGACCGTCGACGCCAGACCAGCGGGCACAGCCGAACACGCCGTATGCGGCACCTCGTCCAGCGCCAGCAGCGACAGGACGCCCGACACCGGACCGCACTCGGCGAGCGCCTGCCCGAGTCGTTCAGCCACGCCGACGCGGTTGACAGCAGCCTCGTCGAGGGTGATCTGCCGAACCTGCGCACCCTGACGCGTCAGCGCCCGGACGGCGCCCGAGGTCCACGGGTCCTCGCTGTGTCCGGCCGGAACGACCACCAGCCACGTCCCGGAGACCGCACCCGACGCCGCATCACCGACCGGCTTCCACTCGACCCGGTACCGCCAACCCTCCACCGTCGACTGCTCGCGGCCCTGCCGACGCCACGCCGACAACGCCGGCAGCAGAACACCCAAAGGTCCCTCGCCCGCAGCCTCCACCTCAAGCGTCTCGGCCAGCGCTTCGAGATCCTCCCGTTCCACCGCCTCCCAGAAGCGGGCGTCCACCAGGTCGGCCGCGACCGGGCCCACGGAGTCGCCCTCGCCCGAGCCGACGACGGTCGGCCAGTAGCGCTCGCGCTGGAAGGCATAGGTGGGCAGGTCGACCCGCTTCCCGCCCCGGCCCGCGAACACCGCTTGCCAGTCCACCGCCACGCCCCGGACGTGCAGTTGGGCGAGGGCGGTGGTCAGGGCCTGGGCCTCCGGACGGTCGCCGCGCAACGCCGGGGCGAACACGGCCGCGGCGCTGTCGGCCAGGCAGTCCTGGCCCATCGCACTCAGCACGCCATCGGGGCCGAGCTCCACGAAGGTGGTGACCCCTTGAGCCTCCAGCGTCTGCACAGCGTCGCAGAACCGCACCGCCTGGCGAACGTGCGCCACCCAGTACTCGGGCGAGCACAACTCCACGGCGGTCGCCACCGCACCCGTCAGCGTCGAGACCACGGGAATGCGAGGTGCGTGGAACTCCAGGCCATCGGCGATCTTGCGGAAGTCCGCCAGCATGCCGTCCATCAGCGGGGAGTGGAAGGCGTGACTCACCGTGAGCCGCTTCGTCTTCCGGCCCTGCTGCTCGAAGTGCGCCGCAACCTGCAGCACAGCTTCCTCGGCACCGGAGATCACCACGGACGCGGGTCCGTTGACGGCAGCGAGGCCCATCTCAGCCTCGCGCCCCGCGAGCTGTGGCAGCACGTCCGCCTCGGACGCCTGCACCGCGACCATCGCGCCACCGGATGGCAGCGCCTGCATCAACCGCCCACGCGCCGCCACCAGTTCAGCCGCATCCGCCAACGACAACACCCCGGCGACATGCGCCGCCGCGAGCTCACCGATCGAGTGCCCGGCCAGGAAGTCCGGCCGCACGCCCCATGCCTCCAGCAGACGGAACAGCGCCACCTCGACCGCGAACAGCGCCGGCTGCGTGAAGGCCGTCCGGTCAAGCATTCCGTCGGCGGTGAGGACCACCTCGCGCAGTGGACGCTCCAGGTGGGCGTCCAGATGCGCGCACACGTCGTCGAACGCGTCGGCGAACACCGGGAACGCCGCGTACAACTCGCGGCCCATGCCCACGCGCTGACTGCCCTGCCCGGTGAACAGGAACGCTACCCGGCCTTCCTGCACCGAGCCCGTCACCAGATTCGCCGCAGACTCACCCGCAGCCAGCGCCGCCAGACCCCGCAGGATCTCCTCATGCCCGCTCGCCAGCACCACCGCACGGTGCTCCAGCGCCGCCCGCCCCGTCACCAACGAGAAACCCAGGTCAGCAACGCTCGGCTCGGACGGACCCTCGACCAGGGACCGCAACTGAGCCGCCTGCGCGCGCAACGCCTCCTCGCTCCGCCCGGACAGAACCAGTGGCGCAGCCGTCGCCCCGGGCGGGGTGACCCGCTGCTCCTGTTCATCGGCCCGTGCGTCGTCCGCCCAGACGGCCGCCTCTTCCAGGATGGTGTGGGCATTGGTGCCGCTCATACCGAAGGAGGACACCGCCGCCCGGCGCGGGCGGCCGGTCTCCGGCCACTGCGTCGACTCCGTCAGGAGCGACACGGCACCCGCCGACCAGTCCACGTGCGGCGACGGCTGGTCCACGTGCAGGGTCTTCGGCAGCACACCGTGCCGCATCGCCATCACCATCTTGATGACACCGGCGACACCGGCGGCGGCCTGCGTGTGCCCGATGTTCGACTTCACGGATCCGAGCCACAACGGCGACGCAACGCGGTCCTGGCCGTAGGTGGCGAGGAGGGCCTGCGCCTCGATCGGGTCACCCAGCTTGGTACCGGTCCCGTGCGCCTCGACCGCGTCCACCTGATCCGCCGTCAGCCGGGCATTGGCCAGCGCCTGCCGGATCACCCGCTGCTGCGAGGGCCCGTTCGGCGCCGTCAGACCGTTGCTCGCACCGTCCTGGTTCACCGCGGAGCCGCGCACCACCGCCAGCACCGGGTGCCCGTTGCGGCGGGCATCCGACAACCGCTCGACGAGCAGCATTCCGACCCCCTCACCCCACCCGGTGCCATCCGCGCCGTCCGAGAACGCCTTGCACCGCCCGTCGGTCGAAAGGCCGCGCTGGCGGCTGAACTCGACGAACGCGCCCGGGGTGGCCATCACGGTCACACCACCGGCCAGAGCCAGCGAGCACTCGCCCTGCCGCAGCGCCTGCACCGCCAGGTGCAGCGCCACCAGGGACGAGGAGCACGCCGTGTCCACCGACACCGCTGGACCCTCAAGGCCGAAGGTGTAGGACAGTCGGCCGGACACCACACTCGCCGCGTTGCCCGTGCCCAGGAAGCCGCCGAACTCGTCCGAGGCGTCCATCGCCAGTTGGAGGTAGTCCTGGCCATTGGTGCCGACGAACACCCCTGCCTGGCTGCCACGCACCGTAGCGGGGTTGATCCCGGCCCGCTCGAAGACCTCCCACGTGGTCTCCAGCAGCAACCGCTGCTGCGGATCCATCGCCAACGCCTCACGCGGCGAAATCCCGAAGAACCCCGGATCGAACTCGGCAGCGTCGTAGAGGAAGCCGCCCTCGCGGGCATACGTCGTGTGTGCCTGAGCAGCGGGGTCGGTGCTGTACAGAGACTCCAAGTCCCAGCCACGGTCGGTCGGGAACCCTGAGATCGCGTCGCCACCGGAGGCCAGCAGCTGCCACAGCTCCTCAGGGGTGCGGACACCGCCGGGGAAGCGGCAGCTCATCGCGACGATCGCGATCGGCTCGTCGTCGACGGCAGTCTCCGCGACTGGCGCGGTCAAGTCGCCGACCTCGCCCAGAAGCTCGGTCCGCAGGTATTCGGCGAGCGTGCCCGCCGTGGGGTAGTCGAAGACCACTGTGGCGGGCAGCGCGAGACCCGTCGCCTTGTTGAGCTGGTTGCGCAGTTCGACGGCGGTCAGTGAATCGAAGCCGAGCTCCCGGAAAGCCCGGCCCGGTTCCACCGACTGCGCCCCGGGATAGCCCAGCACCGCAGCCACCTGACCGCGTACGAGCTCCAGCAGCACCCGGTCCCGATCAGCCCCGGCCAGCCCGGCCAGCTCGGCACGCAAACCGGCCGATTCGCCGATCGCCACGACGGCGGCCTGACCGGCCTCCAGTGCCCGCTGCACCTCGGGCAGATCCCCGATCAGCGGCCGAGACCGCGCCATGCTGAACGCCGGCGCGAACCGCTCCCAGTCCACATCGGCGACCACCGACGTGGCCTCACCGCACTCCAGCGCCCGCTGCAAACCCAGCAACGCCAGACCCGGCGCCATCACCAGCAGACCCTGCCGAGCCAGATGCCCGGCCACCACCTCATCGGCAGCCATACCGCTCTCGGCCCACGGCCCCCACGCCACCGACGTCCCCACCAGACCACGCGACCGACGACCCTCCACCAACGCATCCAGGAACGCGTTCGCCGCCGAATACCCCGCCTGCCCACCACTGCCCCACACACCGGCAATCGACGAGAACGCGACGAAGGCATCAAGATCAACACCCTCCAGCAGCGCATCCAGATGCACCGCCCCAGACACCTTCGCCTCAACAACAGCCGCCAGATCAACCAACTGGGTATCCATCAGCGCAGCGTCAGCAGCCACTCCCGCAGCATGCACCACGCCCGTCACCGGGAACTCCGCCAGGAGCTCCGCGAGGGCATCCCGGTCGGCCACATCGCACGCCGCCACCGTCACCTGTGCACCCAGCGCGAGCAGCTCGTCCCGCAACTCCACGGCACCCGGCGCATCCAATCCACGACGACTCGTCAACACCAGATGCTCGGCACCGTTGCGCGCCAACCAACGCGCCACCTGCGCACCCAACGCACCCGTACCACCGGTAATCAGCACCGTCCCACGAGGCTGCCACATCGCACCCGGGGCCTCCTGCCTGGCGGACCGTACCAACCGACGCGCGAACACACCCGAGGACCGCACCGCCACCTGGTCCTCAGCATCTGCGCCACCCGTCAGCACGCCCACCAGACGCGACAACGCACGCTCGTCCGGGGTCTCGGGAAGGTCCACCAGACCACCCCAACGCTGCGGGTGCTCCAGAGCCACGACCCTGCCCAGACCCCAGACCTGTGCCTGCACCGCACTGACCAGCCGCTCCGAACGCCCGGTCGACACCGCACCCCGCGTCACGCACCACAGCGGAGCACTGATCCCCGCGTCACCCAGCGCCTGGACCAGCGCAACCGTCGACGCCAGACCCGCAGGCACCGCCGAACACACCGCGTGCGGCGCCTCATCCAGCGCGAGCAGGGACAGCACACCCGCGACCGAGCCGGCACCCGACGCGTCCTTCACGCGCTCGGCAAGCCCGGCGCGCTCCACACCCGCCCCATCGACCTCGACCTGGCGGACCTCGATGCCGCACCCCGCCAACGCCCCGACCACACCCCGTACCGCAACGTCCTCGCTGTGGCCTCCCGGAACCAGCACAACCCACGTTCCCGAAGGCGCCCGCGAGGCCGCATCGGCGACCGGCTTCCAGGTGACCCGGTACCGCCAGCCATCCACCCTCGACTGCTCACGACCCTGCCGACGCCATGCCGACAATGCCGGCAGAAGGACCCCCAGAGGCCCCTCGCCCGCAGCCTCAACCGCAAGTGTCTCGGCCAGCGCCTCAAGATCCTCGCGCTCCACCGCCTCCCAGAAGCGCGCGTCCACCGGGTCGGCCGACGAGGCAGCCGGGGCCGGCGCGACTCCCTCCAGCCAGTACCGCTCGCGCTGGAAGGCGTAGGTGGGCAGATCCACGCGGCGGGCACCTCGGTCGGCGAAGACCGCCTGCCAGTCCACCGCCACGCCTTGCACATGTGCCCGGGCCACGGCCGCGGTCAGGATCTGGACCTCGGGCCGGTCACCGCGCAGCGCCGGGACGAAGACCGCCGTGTCGGTGTCGGCCAGGCAGTCCTGGCCCATCGCACTCAGCACCCCGTCCGGACCCAGCTCGACGAAGGTGGTGACCCCCTGAGCCGCCAATGTCCGTACGGCGTCGCTGAACCGCACCGTCTCGCGGACATGCCGCACCCAGTAGTCCGCCGAGCACAACTCTTCGGCGGTCGCGACCACACCCGTCAAGGTCGAGACGATCGGGATGTGGGGGGACTGGAACTCAATCCTGTCCACGACCTCGCGGAACTCCGCGAGCATCCCCTCCATCAACGGGGAGTGGAAGGCGTGGCTCACGCTCAGCCGCTTCGTCTTACTGCCAAGCTCCTCGAAGTGCGCCGCAACCTGCAGCACGGCTTCCTCAGCGCCAGAAATCACCACCGACAAAGGTCCGTTGACCGCCGCGATCCCCATCTCAGCCTCGCGGCCTGCCAGCAGCGGCAGCACCTCAGTCTCGGATGCCTGCACCGCAACCATCGCACCACCGGACGGCATCGCCTGCATCAACCGGCCACGAGCCGCAACCAGTTGGGCCGCATCCGCCAGCGACAACACTCCGGCGACATGCGCCGCCGCCAGCTCGCCGATGGAATGCCCAGCCAGAACGTCCGGCCGAAGACCCCACGCCTCCAACAGGCGGAACAGCGCCACCTCAAGGGCGAACAACGCCGGCTGTGCGAACCCTGTCCGGTCCAGCAACCCACCAGCCGCAAAGACCACCTCACGCAGCGGACGGTCGAGGTGCTGGTCGAGCTCTGCGCACGCCGCGTCCAGAGCCTCGGCGAACACCGGGAACGCCGCGTACAACTCGCGACCCATACCGAGGCGCTGGCTCCCCTGCCCGGTGAACAGGAACGCAGTCCGACCTCCTACCACCGACCCCCGGACTACCTGGGCAGCCGGCTCATCGGAGGCCAGCGCTGCCAGCCCACGCAGGAACTCATCCCGCTCGCCGGCCACGACCACCGCGCGACGCTCCAACGCCGCGCGACCCGTTGCCAGCGAGAACCCCACATCCACCGGTGACAGCTCCGACTGCCCAACGACCAGAGACAGCAACCGTCCGGCCTGCGCACGCAAAGCGTCGTCGTTCTTCGCCGACAGCATCCACGGCACCACGGTGGCTCGGACCGGAACGGCCGTGGTCACCGGCTGCTGGGCGGGGGTCGGGGGTTGTTCGAGGATGGTGTGGGCGTTGGTGCCGCTGATCCCGAAGGAGGACACCGCCGCCCGGCGCGGGCGTCCGGTCTCGGGCCACGGCCGCGCCTCGGTCAGCAGTTCCACCGCGCCCGAGGCCCAGTCCACCTGCGCCGACGGCTCGTCTACGTGCAGCGTCCGCGGCAGCACCCCGTGCCGCATCGCCATCACCATCTTGATGATCCCGGCAACACCCGCGGCGGCCTGCGTGTGACCGATGTTCGACTTCAACGACCCGAGCCAAAGCGGCGACGCCTCGTCACGGTCCTGCCCGTACGTCGCCAGCAGAGCCTGCGCCTCGATCGGATCACCCAGCGTCGTGCCCGTGCCGTGCGCCTCGACCGCGTCGACCTGATCCGCCGACAGGCGGGCATTGGCCAGCGCCTGCCGAATCACCCGCTGCTGCGACGGACCATTCGGCGCCGTCAGACCATTACTCGCACCATCCTGATTCACCGCAGAGCCACGCACCACCGCCAACACCGGATGCCCGTTGCGGCGAGCATCCGACAGCCGCTCCACCAGCAGCATCCCGACACCCTCACCCCACCCAGTACCATCCGCTGACGAGGCAAAGGACTTGCAACGCCCGTCGGTCGAAAGGCCGCGCTGGCGGCTGAAGTCGACGAAGGTCTCGGGGGTGGCCATCACCGTGACGCCGCCGGCCAGGGCCATGGTGCACTCGCCCTGCCGCAACGCCTGGATCGCCCAGTGCAACGCCACCAACGAGGACGAGCACGCCGTGTCCACCGTCACCGCCGGACCCTCAAGCCCCAACGTGTACGCCACCCGACCCGAGGCGATACTCCCGGAGTTACCCGTACCCAGGTAACCCTCGACCCCCTCCGGCAGCTCACCGATACTCGTCGCATAGTCGTGGTACATCACCCCCGCGAACACCCCGGTCCGACTGCCCCGCACCGTGGCCGGATCGATACCCGCCCGCTCGAACGCCTCCCACGAGGTCTCCAACAGCAACCGCTGCTGCGGATCCATCGCCAACGCCTCACGCGG
Organism: Streptacidiphilus sp. MAP12-16; assembly: GCF_041262165.1. Lineage (NCBI taxonomy): Bacteria > Bacillati > Actinomycetota > Actinomycetes > Kitasatosporales > Streptomycetaceae > Streptacidiphilus > Streptacidiphilus sp. MAP12-16. Next base: position 7,790 of record NZ_JBGCBY010000020.1, on the reverse strand, counting down.
CGAAATCCCGAAGAACCCAGGATCGAACAGACCCGCATCATGCAAGAACCCGCCCTCACGGGCATACGTCGTACCCTGATGATCCGGATCCGGGTGATACAGACCCTCAAGATCCCAACCACGACCCGTCGGGAACCCCGAGACCGCATCCTGCCCCGCGAACACCAACCGCCACAGATCCTCCGGAGACTCCACCCCACCCGGATACCGGCAGCTCATCCCCACAATCGCAATCGGCTCATCATCCAGCGAAACCACCGAATCGACCGCGACCGCCACCGGCGCCTCACCCACCAGCTCCACACGAAGGTGCTCGGCCAGCGCGGCCGGAGTCGGATAGTCGAAGACCAACGTCGCCGGAAGCCGCAGACCCGTCACCGCATTCAACGCATTACGCAACTCCACAGCGGTCAAAGAGTCGAAACCGAGCTCCTTGAACGCCCGACCCGGCTCCACCGCCTGCGCACCCGCATACCCCAACACCCCCGCCACCCGAGCACACACCAACTCCAGCAGCACCCGCTCACGCTCACCACCCGCCAACGCCAACAGACGATCCACCAGGGACGAACCTGTCGCCGTCTCCGCCGCTCCGACCTCAACCGCCCGTCGACCCGGCTTCCTGACCAGACCGCGCAGCAGCGGCGGCAGGGTGCCTGACACCGACTCGGCGCGCAACGCGGACAGGTCGAGCCGCATCGGCACCAGCACCGCATCACCCGCAGAGCAGGCGGCGTCGAACAACGCCAGACCCTCGTCCGGGAGCATCCCTTGGACCCCGCCACGGTTCATCCGCTGCACATCGAGCTCGGCAAGGCTGCCCACCATGCCACCGTCCGCCCACGCTCCCCAGGCCAGGGAGGTGGCGGCCAGGCCCTGCGCCCGGCGCTGCTGCGCCAGCGCATCCAGGAACACATTCGCCGCAGCATAGTTACCCTGCCCCGGACCACCGAACGTGCCAGCAGCCGAGGAGAACAGCACGAACGCCGACAGGTCGAGGCCCGCGGTCAGCTCGTGCAGGTTCAACGCCGCGTCCACCTTCGGCCGCAACACCGCATCGATCCGCTCCGGGGTGAGCGAAGAGACCACACCGTCATCCAGCACACCCGCCGTATGCACCACACCCGTCAACGGATGCTCGGCAGACACCGAGGCCAGGACCGCCGCCAGCGCCTCCCGATCCGCCACATCACACGCCGCCCACAACACCTCTGCACCCAAAGCGGCCAACTCATCACGCAGCTCCAGCGCACCCGGCGCCGAACCACCACGACGACTCACCAGCAGCAGACTCCGCACACCATGCTCGACCACCAGATGCCGCGCAATCAGACCACCCAGCATCCCCGACGCACCCGTCACCAACACCGTGCCACGCCCACCGAACACCGGCTCCTGGGCGCCAGCCGCAGCCGCCGCGACCCGCGCCAACCGAGGCACCAGCACCGCACGACCACGCACCGCCAACTCCGGCTCACCGGAGGCGAGAGCCCCAGCCAAGGCCTGATGCGATGCCCCCCGGCCGTCCAGGTCGTCCAGGTCGACCAGCACGATCCGATCGGGATTCTCCGCCTGCGCGGACCGCACCAAACCCCACACCGGCGCATCTACCAGATCGTCAACACCCGCAGACCCAGCAGCAACCGCACCACGCGTCACCAACACCAAACGCGACCCGGCAAACCGTCCATCCGCCAACCACCCCTGCACCACACCCAACACGCCACGCAACGCCGAACGCACCGCACCAGCCACATCACCGGCATCTCCCAGCGGCTCCACCGCAAGGAACACCTCGTCAGGCAACGCCGCACCCGCATCCACCGCGGCACCCAACGCCGACAGATCCGAATACGCCTCAGCCACCGAACCCACCACACCGAGGCCGCCGGCACCCAGCACCGCCCAACGGCCAGACGATGCAGCCGACACCGGCAACGCCGTCCACTCCACCCGGAACAACGACTCCACAAACCCACCGCGCGCCGCCCGAACCTGCTCCTCCGACACCGCACGCAGCGCCAGGGACCCGACCGACGCAACCGGCTGCCCGGACTCGTCCGCCAGCACTAGAGAGACCGTGTCCCGACCTGCCGGAGACATACGCACACGCAACACCGCAGCACCAGAAGCGTGCAGGGTCACGCCGCTCCACGAGAACGGAAGCCGCCCGCCTCCCGTGTCCTCCAGCAGGCTGCCGATGCCGACCGCGTGCAGAGCGGCGTCGAGCAGGGCTGGGTGCATACCGAAGAGCGCCGCATCATCGTGCGCGCTCTCCGGCAGACGGATCTCGGCGAACACCTCGTCGCCCCTGCGCCAGGCCGCCCGCAGACCCTGGAACACCGGACCATAACCGAACCCGGCCCCGGCCAGACGCTCATACAGGTCCCCGACCTCAACCACCACCGCACCAACCGGAGGCCACTCCGACAGCTCAAACGACACCGAATCAGCACCAGTAGCCAGCACACCCGTGGCATGCCGCGTCCACGGCTCGCCACTCACCGCGTCGTCAAGACGCGAATGCAGACTCAACGCACGGCGCCCCGACTCGTCGGCTCCGCCCACTTCAAGCTGCACCTGGACGCCGCCCTGCTCGGGCAGCACCAGCGGCGCTTCCAGTGTCAGCTCCTCCAACACGTCGCAACCGACCTCGTCGCCCGCCCGAACTGCCAACTCCACAAACGCAGTGCCGGGCAGCAGAACCGCACCCATCACCACGTGATCGGCCAACCAGGGATGCGTCCGCACCGACAACCGACCCGTGAAGAGGAACCCGTCTGCCGCGGCCAACGACACCGCTGCTCCCAACAAGGGGTGGTCGGCCTCGCCCAGACCGGCCGCCTTGACATCGCCTGGGTTCGAGAGCACAGGCTGTGGCCAGTACGACTGGTGCTGGAAAGCGTAGGTGGGCAGGTCCATCCGCTGCGCGCCCTGGCCGGCGAAGACCGCCTGCCAGTCCACCGCCACGCCGCGCACATGCGCCTGGGCGACGGCGGTGTTCAGTGCCTGAACTTCGGGGCGGTCGCCGCGCAGTGCCGGGGCGAATGTCACTGCGCCGGCGTCGGCCACGCAGTCCTGGCCCATGGCGCTCAGCACGCCGTCGGGGCCAAGTTCGACGAAGGTAGCAACCCCGTTGGCTTCGAGGGTGTGGATACCGTCCAGGAAGCGGACGGCTTCGCGGACGTGGCGCACCCAGTACTCGGGCGAACGTAGATCGGCTACTGCGGCGAGCTGTCCGGTCAGGGTGGAGACGATCGGGATGCGGGGCGCTTCGAAGGACATGGTCTCGGCGACGCGGCGGAAGTCCGCCAGCATGTCGTCCATCAGCGGGGAGTGGAAGGCGTGGCTGACGGTCAGCCGTTTGGTCTTGCTGCCCTCGGCTGCCAGCAGGGCCGCCACCTCCAGCACGGCGTCCTCGACACCGGAAAGCACGACGGCGTTCGGACCATTGACCGCCGCAATGCCCACCTCGGCCCCACGGCCCGCCAGCAGCGGCAGCACCTCCACCTCGGCGGCCTGCACCGCCACCATCGCCCCACCGGACGGCAACGCCTGCATCAACCGACCACGCGCCGCAACCAGAGCGGCCGCATCCGCCAACGACAACACCCCGGCCACATGCGCAGCCGCCAACTCACCGATCGAGTGTCCGGCCAGGAAGTCCGGCCGCACACCCCACGCCTCCAGCAGACGGAACAGCGCCACCTCGACCGCGAACAACGCCGGCTGCGTGAACTCGGTCCGGTCCAGCATTCCCTCGGCGGTGAAGACCACCTCGCGCAGCGGACGCTCCAGCTGGCCATCCAGATGCGCACACACCTCGTCAAACGCATCTGCGAACACCGGGAACGCCTCATACAGCTCCCGGCCCATGCCCACACGCTGACTACCCTGCCCGGTGAACAAGAACGCAACCCGGCCCTCGACCACCGAACCCTGCACCACGTTCGCCGCCGACTCACCCCCAGTCAGCACCGCCAACCCGCGCAGGAACTCCTCACGCTCACCAGCCACGACCACCGCACGACGCTCCAACGCCGCCCGACCCGTCGCCAACGAAAACCCAAGGTCTGGCAGAGCCACCTCAGGCAAGCTCTCGACGAGAGACCGCAACCGCTCGGCCTGCGCCCGCAGAGCCTCGTCGCTCTTCGCCGACAGCACCAAAGGCACTGCAGCGGCCTGAACCGGGCGGTCCGTAGTCGCTATCTGCTCAGCGGGGGCCGGGGCCTGCTCGATGATGGTGTGCGCGTTTGTGCCACTCACACCGAAGGCGGAGATGCCTGCACGGCGGGGCTGGCCGATCTCCGGCCACGGCGTGGCCTGCGTCAACAACGACACACCACCCGCCGACCAATCCACCTGCGGAGTGGGCTCATCCACATGCAACGTCTGCGGCAACACCCCGTGCCGCATCGCCATCACCATCTTGATCACACCAGCCACACCCGCAGCCGCCTGCGTATGCCCGATGTTCGACTTCACCGACCCCAACAGGAGCGGACGATCCCCAGCCCGCTCCTGGCCGTAGGTCGCCAGCAGCGCCTGCGCCTCGATCGGATCACCCAACCGAGTACCCGTCCCATGCGCCTCCACCGCATCGACCTGCCCCGCCGACAAACCCGCCGACGCCAACGCCTGCCGAATCACCCGCTGCTGCGACGGACCATTCGGCGCCGTCAGACCATTACTCGCACCATCCTGGTTCACCGCACTACCACGCACCACAGCCAACACCGGATGCCCATTGCGCCGCGCGTCCGACAACCGCTCCACCAGCAGCATCCCCGCACCCTCACCCCACCCCGTACCATCCGCCGCACCCGCGAACGCCTTACACCGCCCATCCACCGACAACCCACGCTGCCGACTGAACTCCACAAACAAGTCCGGCGTCGACATCACCGTCACACCACCAGCCAACGCCAACGAACACTCACCCGCACGCAACGCCTGCACCGCCAGATGCAACGCCACCAACGACGCCGAACACGCCGTATCCACCGACACCGCCGGACCCTCAAGCCCAAACGTGTACGACAACCGCCCCGACACCACACTCGTCGCCGTACCCGTCAAACGATGACCCTCTGCGCCTTCCTGGCCCTCAGTCAGGAGGGAGATGTAATCCTGACCGTTGGTACCAATGAAGACACCTGACTGGCTGCCGCGTAGGGTCGCAGGGTCGATACCCGCCCGCTCGAACACCTCCCACGAGGTCTCCAGCAACAGCCGCTGCTGCGGATCCATGGCGATCGCTTCACGCGGGCTGATTCCGAAGAACGCCGCGTCGAACTGCGTCGCGTCCTGAAGGAAAGCACCCTTGCGGGTGTAGATCTTGCCGATCCGGTCCGGGTCCGGGTCATAGAGTGACTCGATGTCCCAACCACGGTCTGTTGGGAAGTCAACCACCGCGTCGCCACCCGATACGAGCAGCTGCCACAGCTCCTCCGGGGAGCGGACGCCGCCGGGGAACCGGCAGCTCATCGCCACGATCGCGATCGGCTCGTCATCCACCGGTGCCAGCGGAAGCGCAACCGGCACCGCGACCTCAAGCTCCTGACCCAGCAGCTCGGACCGCAGATACTCAGCCAACGCCGCCGCCGACGGGTAGTCGAACACCAACGTCGCCGGCAACCGCAGACCCGTCGCCGCATTCAACCGGTTCCGCAGATCAACCGCCGTCAACGAATCAAAACCGAGCTCCTTGAACGCCCGACCCGACTCCACCGCCTCCGACCCCGCATACCCCAGCACCGCAGCAACCTGCATCCGCACCAGGTCCAACACCACCCGATCCCGCTCCACCCCCGACAACCCAAGCAAACGCTGCACCAGGGAGGATCCGGTGGTGATCTCCGCGCCCTCAACTCGCGACTCGGCAGCAGCCAGGAAACGCACAACCTCGGGGATCTCGTCGAACAGGGTGGTCCGCCGGACGGCGACGAACTCCGCGGTGAGCCTGTCCCACGTGATGTCGGCGATGGTAAGCGTGACATCGTCGTGGTCCAGGGCCTGCTGCAGAGCTGTGATCGCCAGCCCCGGAGCCATGCCCAGCACACCGTCACGGCGCAGCCGCTCGGCCACCACCACATCCTCGGTCGCCAACCCCGCATCCGCCCACGCACCCCACGCAATCGACGTAGCCGGCAAACCCTCGGCACGACGCTGCTCAGCCAACGCATCAAGGAACGCGTTCGCCGCCGCATAGTTGCCCTGACCCGCGCTGCCGACGGTGCCCGCCATCGACGAGAACAGCACGAACGCAGAGAGATCAAGATCTGCGGTCAGCTCGTGCAGGTTCAGCGCCGCCGCGACCTTCGCCCGCGCCACCCCCGCAAACCGCTCCGCCGTCAGACCATCCACCACACCGTCATCCAACACACCAGCCGTGTGGAACACACCCGACACCGGGAACTGCGCCAACAGCTCCGCCAGCGCCACCCGATCCGCCACATCACACGCCGCCACCGTCACCTCAGCACCCAAGGCGACCAGCTCGTCCCGCAACTCCACGGCACCCGGCGCATCCAACCCACGACGACTCGTCAACACCAGCTGCTCGGCGCCGTTACGCGCCAACCAGCGCGCCACCTGCGCACCCAACGCACCCGTACCACCAGTGACCAGCACCGTCCCACGAGGCTGCCACGCGGAAGCCGACGCCTCCGGCCGCACCGCACGCACCAACCGACGCGCGAACACACCCGAAGACCGCACCGCCACCTGGTCCTCAACACCCGCACCCGCCAGGACACCCAACAGACGCGACAGCGCCCGCTCATCCAGGATCTCGGGCAGGTCCAGCAGACCACCCCAGCGATCCGGATGCTCCAGAGCCACCACCCGACCCAGACCCCACACCTGCGCCTGCACCGCACTGACCAGCCGCTCCGAACGACCCGTCGACACCGCACCCCGCGTCACACACCACAACGGAGCACCCACACCCACATCACCCAACGCCTGCACCAACGCCAGCGTCCCAACCACACCAGCACTGACCCCACCAGCAGCCGGAACCACAACCTCATCCAGCGCCAACAACGACAACACACCGGACACCACGCCATCCGCGAGCACCTGCTGTAGCGACTCGGCCACAGCGGTACGGTCGGCATTCGCACCGTCAAACTCGATCTGCCGGACGTCTACTCCCCGCCCGGTCAGGGCCCGCGTAGCCTCCGTCAGCCAGCCGTCCTCGTCATGTCCGGATGGAACGACGATCAGCCACGTGCCGGACGAAGGACCACTCGGGGTCTCGCTCACCGGCTTCCAACTGTCCCGGTAGCGCCAGCCGTCCACTGTGGACTGCTCGCGGCTCTGCCGACGCCACGCCGACAGAGCCGGCAGCACCGAACTCAGCGGCTGGTCGCCATCCAGATCCAGAACCGAGGACAACGCCTCGAGGTCACCACTTTCGACGACCTCCCAGAAGCGTGCGTCCATCGCATCGACGGGCACCTCGACCGCCGACACAGACCCAGTCGACTCGAGCCAGTAGTGCTCGCGTTGGAAGGCGTAGGTGGGCAGTTCGACCTGCCGGGCGCCCCGGTCCGCGAACACCGACGACCAGTCCACCCCCACACCCCGCACCTGGACCTCCCCCAACGACGCGAACAACCGCTCCAGGCCACCCTCACCACGCCGCAACGTCCCCAACGCCACCGCATCGCGCCCAGCCGCATCAATACTCTCCTGCACACCCATCACCAACACCGGATGCGCACTCACCTCAACAAACGTCCCAAAACCCTCATCCAACAACGTCCCGGTCGCCTCCGCGAACC
>NZ_JBGCBY010000019.1:0-171965 GCF_041262165.1 Streptacidiphilus sp. MAP12-16 | reverse complement strand
GCCTGGTCTCCGACCGCGCCGCCGAGAGGTGATCACCCACCGGACAACACGCCAGGCCAGCACGCCCGAGTCTCAATCGAGCACCACGCCGTTAGCTGGGACTCGACCTGGACCGACAGCTTCGACGGCACCGGCAAGGACCGGCTGCCAACCATTCCGTCGCACGAGGTGTCGGGTGTCGTGGCCGGCATCGGAGAAGACGTGGAGGGGTTCGCGATCGGCCAGAGCGTGTACGGGCTGACCCCGTTCACCCGCGACGGAGCGGCCGCCGAGTTCGTGGTCGTGCCCGCCGCATCGATCGCCCCCAAGCCGGTGCGGATCGACCACGACCAGGCCGCGGCCGTCCCGCTGGCCGGACTGACGGCGTGGCAGGGGCTGGTGAAGCACGCCAGAATCAGTTCAGGGCAGCGGGTCCTGGTGCACGGTGGGGCCGGCGGCGTCGGCTCCTTCGCCGTCCAGATGGCGGCCGCCCTGGGCGCCCAAGTGGTGGCCACCGCCGCGCAGTCCGACGCGTCCCTTGTCCGGAATCTGGGCGCCGATTGGGTGGTCGACTACGTCGATGAGCGCTTCGAGGAGGAGCTGCACGACGTCGACATCGTGTTCGACACCGTCGGAGCAGACACCCAGAACCGATCCTGGCAGGTCATGCGGCCCGGAGGGGTGCTGGTCAGCATCGTGCAACCACCCGACCCCGAGCGGGCCAGCCAGCACGGGGTGCGGGGAGAGTTCTTCGTCGTCGAGCCGGATCCGGACAGCCTCACCGCACTCACCGCACTCATCAACGCCGACCGGATCAGTCCTTTGATCGACCGTGTGATGCCGCTCGACCAGGCTCCAGCCGCGTATGAGGCCCTGGAAAAGGAGCACCGTCGAGGCAAGATCGTCCTCCACGTCTCCGACGGCTGAATCGCAAGTGACCGGACGCCGCTCCCGGCCCCCCGACGTGGCAGACCCGGTGCTGCTCCTGGCGAGCGGCCCGGCCGGGAACGTGACCGGCACCGACATCATCATCGACGCAGCGCCCACTGTTGGGTTGGGGCAAACGTTCACAGCCCAACGACCGGAGCGGACGCCAGCGCACGGGGGCGCTGGGTTGTTGCGGCCACCGTCCTGGGCTCGGCGATTGCCTCGATCGACGCGACCGTGGTCCATCGCGTTGCCTGCCATCGGCCGCGACCTCGGCTCCGGCCTGGCCACCTTGCAGTGGGTCGCCACCGCCTACACCCCGACCCCGGCCAGCCTGCTGCTGACCGGCGGGTCACCGGGCGACCGCGACGGGCGCACGCGCCTCGTCGCGATCGGCGTGGACTGGTTCGCCCTGGCGACCGCACATCCTGGTGTCACTCGGCGCTCGGGGGGCTGGAGAGGTGCAGTGACTCGGGGAAGGTGTGCTCGACCAGGCGGTGCAGCAGTGTGTGCACGGTGTCCTGTTCCTCGGCGGAGAGTACTGCGAACATCTCCCGCTGCACCTCGTCGATCACGTGCTGGGCGCGTGCGGCGAGCGTGCGGCCCGCGTCGGTGACCCGCAGTTCCAGGACGCGGCGGTTGGTCGGATGCGGGCCGCGCTCGATCAGCCCGCGCGAGATGAGTGCGTTCACCGCCGCGCCCATGGACTGCGCGGTCAGGCCGGACCGGCGGGCGATCTCAGCGCTGGAGATTCCGGGGGTCAGGGTCACCTGTACCAGGGACCGCAGTTGGGCCAGGTTGAGGTCGAGCGGCCGCAGCGCGCGCTCCAGCCGCTGGGCGGTCGCCTGCCCGAACTGCCAGGCCAGGTATCCGGTGCGGGTGGACGGGTCGTGGATCACCTGCGGGACTCCCTCCTCGGGAATGTAAGGCACCTGATAACCTGTTGCTGCATTATCAGGAACCTTACATTATCTGAAGGGCTGCCCCCGTGCCCCCCGTGCCCCCCATATCGCCCGCCGAGCCGGGCCTTCGCACAGAACACGCCCCGTACCCGGAGCGCTCCGAGCACCCGGAGTACTCCGAGAGCCCTCCGCGCCCGCACCGCGCGCACGCGGTCGATGCCGCCCCGTCGGAACGCGGCGCCGCTGGGGCGAAGGGGGTTCTGCTTCCGGCGCTGATCGTGCTGGTCATCGGCTCGATCTTCGTCAGCGTCTACCTCGCCGCATTCCACGCACCCCAGCCGCACCGGCTGCCGGTAGCCGTCGTCGGCTCCTCGCAGACCCTCGGCCAGGTCGAGTCCGCGCTGGACACGGCGCAGCCCGGCGGCTTCGACGTGCAGGGCTATCCGTCCCCGGCCGATGCCCGCGCCGCGCTCGAGCACCGCGCCGTGTACGCCGCGTACATAGCCGCCGGCGGAACCCCGGAACTGCTGTACGCGGGCGCGAACGGCACCGGAGTGAGCGCCACGGTGACCGGCGCCTTCGGCGCAGTGGCCAAGGCAGGCGGCCAGCATCTCACCGCCGAGGACGCCCTGCCTGCCTCCTCGGGCGACACCCGCGGCCTGTCCGTGTTCTACGCGGCCTTCGGCGTGATCCTGGCCGGCTTCATGTTCGGCACGACGACGTATCAGCTGGCGCCGCGTCTGGAGTACCGCTGGCGGATGCTCAGTCTGCTGATCTTCGGGGCTCTCGGCGGGGTGATGGTCGCCCTGGTCGCGGGGCGTGCCTTCCACGCGCTGCCAGGTCCGTTCGCCGGTATCGCAGGCGTGGTCGCACTCATGGCGATGGCCGCGGGCGGCGCCACCATGGCGCTGATCCGCCTGTTCGGCCCGGCCGGGGTGAGCCTGAGCTCCGTCGTGCTGCTGATCCTGGGCAACGCCAGCAGCGGCGGCATCCTGCCGGCCGACTACCTACCGGGCTGGCTGCACCCGCTGCACGCGATCCTGCCAGTGGGCGTCGGCGTGCGGGCCATCCAGGGGCTCGCCTACTTCCGCCACGACGGGCTCGCCCCCGGCATCACCGTCCTGACCGTCTGGATCCTCGCCTGCGCCGTGGTGCTCTACCTGCGCGACGTCTGGTCCGTACAGGCCCGCCAGACCTGAGTGCCCGGCCCGCCCGCTCCGAATGGTGCCATGAGGGTGTGCATGTGAGCATGCCTGCGAGGAGATGTCGGCGTCGCCCGCTCGCGCGACGTCGCATAGACCGGCCCCGTATCGCCAAGACCAGCAGGAGCGATGCACAATGCGCACTCCGAAGCAGTTGACTCCGCTCGGCGCGATCGCATCGGGTTTGGCCGCTGGCCTGGTCGGCACCGCTTGCATGGACACGGTCCGGTTCCTGCGGCAGCGCCGATCCGGCGGTGAGCGCAATCCTCTGCGGTGGGAGTTCGCTCCCGTCCGCACCTGGCAGGAGGCTCCGGATCCCGGACAGGTCGGCAAGCGCCTGATCGAGGGCTTCACCCAGCGCGAACTCCCGGATGCCGCAGCCTGGCCGGTCAGCACGCTCATGCACTGGTCGTACGGTGCGGCCTACGGGGCGCTCTACGGCGTACTCGCCGGCTCGGTGCGCAAGCCCTGTGCGGTCTCTGGCGTGTCATTCGGCGCTCTCGTGTGGATCAGCGATTACATCACCTTGCCGATCGCGGGGCTCTACGAGCCCATCTGGAAGTACGACCGCAAGACCCTCGCAGCCGATCTCGGACCACACCTCGTCTACGGCGCCGCAACCGGGACCGTCTTCCGGATCCTGGGCAAGGCCTGTGCCGGCGTCCGGACTCGTCCGAACGAGAACGCGAGCCGCCGCCCGGTACCCCCGCGACCATCAGTACCCTGTCGCGCCCTCCTCGTCGAGCGCGTCGGACTCGGCTAGGCAGCCGCGCGGTCAAGGTCGACGATCGTCAAGGGTGACGGCGATCGCGTCCCCCAGGACCCGGAACGCCGTCGCCCGGCTCGGCTGCGGCACCACCTCCGGGCCGAACGTCCTCGACCACTTCACCGTCGCCGATGCACAAGTGCTACTGATGTGCAGTCAGTCCTGAGAATGTGAAGCTGGATTTGAGCAATCGGTGTCAAGCACCAAGACCGATGTGAGCGACGTAGGTGTAGGCGCCCCAGTCAGAGTCCAACTCGGCGATGATGTCGTCCCACACCGCGTCCAGAGTGCCGAGGTCCAGGCGCTGCTCCCATGGGGGATGGGACCACCAGGGCCGCAGCAAGCGCGGAGCCCGGCCGTGGGGAAATCGCTCGGTGACCCAGCTGGCGAAAGATGGGGTGGCCGGTTCTCCCAGTATGCGAGCCGCGTACAGGTCGGCTTGGAATTCGCGCCGGCGCAGGCCGCGGTTGATCCGCGCCAGGAAGGCCAGCAGTCCGCCGGTGTAGGCGCTGACCAGCAGGCCGCTCCACCACGGTGGGTTCGCCGCGGTGGAAGCGAGTGACGAGCGCCTCTACGTCGTCACCACCGACGGGTCACTGGCGTGCGTCGACGCCGGCGAGACCGCGATCAGCGACGCCCAGGACGGCCGGGTACCGCACACCGCCGACATCAAAGCCACGGGCTGACAGCGGGTCGAACCCACACACGCAGTGGAGCCCGTGACGACAACCATCACCACCGCAGTACCGGACGGCATCGTGGTGGAGTGCTTGCAGGACGCGGGCCGTACCCGCATCCGCGTCGTCTCCCCCGGCTACGACCCCACCTGGCGAGTCCAGTTCCCCAAAGACATCCGCATCCCCGGCGCCCGCTACCTCGTCACCGAGGTCCACGCTGCCCGGGGCGGCTTCTACCGTACCCACGGCGACATCAAACGCCTCCTGTGAACACCAGAGGCAACCTGCGGCCTGCGGCCGGGACGGGTGTACGACCAGACCAGAGCAAGGTTCCTCCACTCCCACAGCACCCGCGGCTCACCGCCCGCGGGCACCTGCCAGACTTCCCCGCGTCCGGCAGGCCGTCTCACCGCGTCCCACTCGACGACAATGCGCGTCTGGTCAAGTGCCAGACGTCACCCCCAGTGTCCGGTAGATGTGCCAAGCCGAAGTGGTCGAGTAGACGTCGCAGGTCTGAGCCAGGCGGTTGTCCCGGAAGAGCGCGGGAGTGCCTGGGCAGCCCTGGAGGGGACGGAGCAGCGTGAGCAATCGGTCACGATCAGATCGTGTCGGATGCCAGTGTAGGGCGGCCGCAGCAGTGAGGGCGGCGGCGGCTTGGTGAAGCGAACCGCCCGCCAGCAGGTCAATGCCCTGCGCGGCGAGTTCGTTGGGAGTACCTGGGGCGCGCAGGGCGGCGAGTTGGCCGGTCTCGGCCAGGTCCGCGATGGCCAGGTACCGCAGGTAGCGGTGCTCAGGCGTGTCGGCCGGCCAGGATGCGACTCGCACAGCGGGCACGGGCAGGTGCAGGGTTTCGAGTGCTGAGACCATGCCTGCCCACGACTGTGCAGTGTCCACCGACAAGGTGGACGGCAGGTCCGTGATGGCCCGGGATCGTAGGTGCGGATCGGTCGTGTCCTGGGTGCCGCCGGTGGCGGCGGTCAGCACCGATAACCAGGTGGCCGACGCGCCGGGGCCGGATCGGCCGAGGTCGCTGCGGTGCGCGCGCAGGGCGTCCGCGAGTTTGGGGTCGAGCGTCGGCAGGTCGGCCAGCGAACGTAGGGTTTCGACCTGCTGCGAGGCCTGTAGGTCGCCGAGCTGGGTCTGGACCGCAGGGATCAGACCGTTAGGCAACTGATGGCGTGTGATCTCGCGGCGCAGCGGATCGAGCCTGGCGGGATCGCCGTGCAGGGTCGACCATGCCTCGGCGAGCATCTCGGCGAGTTGCGGATCGCTCGGTGGAGCGCCGGGGTCGAGATTCGCTTCCAGTTGGTCGCGCTGGCCGCGCTCGTCGATGCCAAGCAACGCAGCCAATTGAATGTACGAGCAGGTTTCGACGAGGTCGTCGCCGTGTAGGGCGCCGAGATGTGAAGCGCCAGTGTGTGTCCACCAGTCCTGCACGGAACTTCGCAGATCATCGGGTGCCGGGAGGCCGAGCGCCGAGCGGGCCCGCCGACGTTGCCCGAAGCGTTGGCCGAGGCGAGGGATCCGATCGACGCGGCGACCATGACCGTCACCATGACCGCAGCCGCGCGGAGCCGATGACTGCCTGGATTGACGTGTGGTGCTGCCACTTGTTGCCTCCTGGGCGTGGGGAACGGCGATGGTGCGCAGTGTCGCCGTGCACCTGCGGACCGAGTGCCGAGTGCTGACGGAAAGACCTCCAGCTACCTCCAGCTGGTCCGACCATCTGGTGAACTGCTCTTCGCTCGATGAAGAGTTCCTTCAATGTCCACGACAGGTCTCTAACATGTCTCTAGTCGTGTTCTAGAGGGGGCCTGGCGGACCGCGTGGATTCCGCGCGACGCCCACGGTGGGGGGGTTGGCGTGGAGTTCGGCGTCCTGGGTCCGTTACGCGTTGAAGCAGGCGGCCAAGCTGTCCTCGTCACCTCGGCGAAGCAGCGTGCCGTGCTCACCGCTCTGGTCTTGCGGGCCAACCAGCCCCTGTCGGTCGCGCGGTTGGTCGATGCGGTGTGGGGCGACGAGTCCCCCAGCAGCGCGCACGGCCTCATTCAGACCTATGTGTGGCGGCTTCGCCGGTTGTTCAGGGCGTTGGGCGAAGACGAGGACCGTCTCAGTGGCGGACCGGGTGGCTATCTGCTACGCGTCGATCCCGGCGGACTGGACAGTGCAGAGTTCGACAGACTCCTCGGGTTGGGCACGCATGCATTGGCGCAGGATGACGCGTCTGGAGCCGCGCACACGCTGCGGGCGGCGCTTGCCCTGTGGCGCGGCGATCCCATCGAGGACGTGGTCCTCCACGGCGGCTACGACAGCATGGTGCAGCGGATGGTCGAGCAACGGACGACGGCGTTGGAGGAACGCATCGAAGCAGATCTCCGGCTCGGCCTCCACGAGAGCCTGGTCGGCGAACTGCGGCAGCTGTCGGCGGAATATCCGCTACGGGAGCGGTTTTCCGGACAACTGATGCTCGCGTTGTACCGCTCAGGCAGACAGGCGGAGGCTCTGGCGACCTTCCAGGCGCTGAGGACCCGGCTCGCCGACGAACTGGGCATCGACCCATGCCCCGACGTGTGCCAACTCCACGAGTCGATGCTGCGGGCGGACACCGCACTGGCCGGCTGTGCCGGTGAACCGCGAGCGCGCCAGAACGTCGTGCCGCGGCAGTTGTCGGCAGGGATACCGCATTTCGCCGGGCGCGTGGCAGAGTTGGAAGCGCTCACCTCCCTGTTGGGACGACCGGCCGACACCCCGGGAACGGTGGTGATCTCGGCGATTCACGGCACCGCGGGCATCGGTAAGACCGCCTTGGCGATCCACTGGGCACATCAGGTCGCACATGAGTTCCCTGACGGACAGCTCTACGTCAACCTGCGTGGCTTTGACCCATCCGGCGACCCGGTCGCGCCCGCAGAAGCAATCCGCGGATTCCTCGACGCCTTCCAGATTCCCACCGGACAGATCCCGGTGGGACTGGACGCCCAAGCAGCGCTCTATCGCACGCTGCTGGCCACGAAACGGACACTGGTGGTGTTAGACAACGCTCGTGACGCCGACCAGATCCGCCTCCTGTTACCGGGCAGCCCCACCTGCATGGCGGTCATCACCAGCCGCAACCAGCTCGTCGGCCTCATCGCCGCTGAAGGCGCCCAGCCCGTCACCCTCGGCCTACTCACCCCCCACGAGGCACGCGAGCTGCTTGGCCGCCGTCTGGAACCTGGACGTATCGCAAACGAACCCGAAGCCACCGCACGCCTCATCGATCTTTGCGCCCGCCTGCCCCTGGCACTGAACATCGCCGCAGCCAGGGCCGCCACCCACCCCACACTCCCCCTTGGCAAACTGGTCGCACAACTGCAGGACGCGCGGAACCGGCTGGACGCGCTTGACACCAGGGACCAGGCCTCGGACATACGCGCGATGTTCTCCTGCTCCTATGAAGACCTCGATGCGGACAGCGCGACGATGTTTCGCCTGCTCGGGATCCATCCGGGACCTGACATATCGCTCCCGGCCGCAGCCAGCCTCGCAGGGCTTCCGATGCACCGGGCGCGGGGGGCGCTGGATCGGCTCACGAGCGCACACCTGCTCACCGAGCACACCATGGACCGCTTCGCCTTCCACGACCTGCTGCGCGTCTACGCCGCCGAACGCGCCCAGGCCGTAGACAGCGCCGCCACGCGTGACAGCGCTACACACCGGGTCCTGGACCACTACCTGCACACCGCCCACAGCGCCACCCAACTGCTCAACGCCACCTGGGACCCGTTCATCCCCGTCCGACCCCAGCACGCGGTGCTCACCGAGGAACTCGCCGACCCCGGCCAGGCATTGGCCTGGTTCGAGGCCGAACACCAGGTACTGCTCGCCGCCATCACCCACGCCGCCGAAGCCAGATTCGACACCCACGCCTGGCAGATACCCCACACACTCCTGACCTATTTCGACCGCAGAGGACACTGGATCGATCTATCCACCACCGGGCACATCGCTCTCAGCGCTGCCCAACGCGTCGCTGACCGAACCGGGCAGGCGTGCTCCCACCGAGGCCTCGCACGCGCCTGCATGCGACTCGGCTCACTCGAGAAAGCCCATCAGCATCTTGTCCGTGCCCTGGAGCTCTGCCTACGGCCCAGCGACCGGGCCGGCCAAGCCCACACCCACCATGACCTCGCCCTGGTATGCGAGCAACAGGGCCGCAACCGCGAGGCACTTCGCCACGCCCAACAAGTCCACAGCCTGCTACAGGCGCAAGGCCACCCGGCCGGTGTGGCCAACGCCCTCAACAACATCGGCTGGTTCCACAGCTTGCTCGGAGACCACCAGCAGGCGTTGACCTACTGCCAACAGGCCCTCATACTCCAGCGCGAACTCGGGAACCACGCGGGTGAAGCAGGCACTTGGGACAGCCTCGGCCACACCCACCACCACCTTGGCAACCATGACGAAGCCATCAGCTGCTTCCAGCACGCCATCGAGCTCTACCAGCAGATCGGTGACCGCTACTACGAAGCCGGTAGCCTCATCCGCCTCGGCGACGCCCAGCAAGCCACCGGAGCCGCGGACACCGCGGACGAGACCTGGCTGCACGCGCTGGCCATCCTCGAAGACCTCCAACACCCCGACGCCGAAAACGTCCGCACCAAACTCCGCCACACTGTGGGACTTTGAACCGCGCCGCGCCGAGCAGTGTGTGCAGAACCACGCATCCACTGGACGACACCCCTGGCGGTCAGGTGGTGCGACGAGGGCATTTCGCCTCACGTCACACCGCCGTTACCCGTCCGCAGGTGGGACGCCGACCAGTGTCACCAGGGACCGGTCCCACCTGTTCCGGGAGTGTCTTCGGGCGCCTGCCATGGAGGAGATCCTAGGCGGCCAGCCGCTTCAGCTTCGACCGCGCGCCCTCTATCTTCCCGGTTTTGCGGACCGGCACCGACGCGTCCGCGGCCACCTCCAGGATGTCCCGATACACCCGGGGCAGGACCTCTGCTCCCCATCCCGGGCTGCCAGTTCGATCGACGCCCCGCCATCGAAGGCAACGCCATCACCCTGGTGGTGATCTTCTTCGCGGAGCACTTCCTCGTGGCGCAGTTGGACGCGATCGGTCCGATGCTGGGTCTGTCGGCGTCCGTCACCGCGCTCCTGCTGTCCCCGACGATCCTCGAACGGGCCGGACTGCCCCAGGACGCCACCGTGGACTGGATCGGCGGCGACGCAATGGCGTGGGAGTAGCCGGGTACTGGTCCGTGGCCGTCCTCGACGACCGGAGGCCACTCGGATCCGCGCGGCAGCGCACACAGGCAGTGCAGATCGAGGGAGCGTGAGCGATGGAACAGTTCGGACGCACTGAATGGCTCACCTTTAGCCTCGTCGGCCTCGCGGCCGCAGCGATCGCCCGTGCCGTATCAGGAGCGGGGCACATCGCCCGCGACATGTATTGACTGCTTCCTGCATGGAGGCTCGGGAATTATGCTCCGACGCTGGTCAGCAGTGCGTGGACGCGGTGCCACGCGTCGGCAGCCGTGGCTGGGTCGGTGCTGAGGAAGCCGTGTCCGATACCGGGATAGACGACGACCTCGTGGTTGATGTCGGCCTCGCGCAGCGCATCGGCGATCTCGCGTTGGTGGCCGGGTGGGACGACATGGTCGTTCTCGCCGACGAGGAAGAGCACCTGCCCGGTGATGGCCGGGGTCAGCGACAGGGTCGGCTCGGGTCGGCTGAGCGAGATGTCGGTCGTCGGCAGCCATCCTCCGTAGAAGACGGCCACCGCGGCGAGGTCGAACTCGGTGGCCGCGAGGTAGGCGATGTGACCGCCCAGGCTCAGTCCGACCATGCTGACGTGTTCGCTGCCAGACGCTTGAAGGTGGTCCATACAGGCGCGGACATCCTGGAGCACGGCGGTCCGCGTCATCAACTCCAAGAGTTCGAAGCCTCGCTCCCGGCCGGCGGGGTCACGAGGGAGTTCTGCCCCGGGCGCGGTCCGGTGATGCAGGTCCGGCGCGAGCGCCACGAACCCGAGCCCGGCCAGTCGGTCACAGACGTCACGGACGGCGGCATCGACGCCGAAGAGCTCCATGGCCACCACGACGCCGGGGAACGGACCGGGAACCGCAGGGCGGGCGAGGTACGCACCCATCGGCGGCCCGTCGCCCGCCGGGATGCCGACTCGTTCGGTGCAGATGGTGTATGACCCGGTCGCGCCGGGGTCCGGACGGTGGTCGTCCCACCACAGGGTGGGTTTCGACGCGGGCTCGTCGGCCGTGGAGACGGTGCGACCTTCCAGACCGGTGCTTCGTGTGTTCATGGCGCCAAAGTAGCCACATCGTAAACTGGTATCCACAGGACGTTGTTCCTAGTAATAGGAGTATCAGGATGGCTCAGTCAGCGATCCGGGCACGAGAGTTGGGAGACCTGCTACGCTCGCGACGCGAACGGCTCCAGCCCTGTGACGTCGGTCTGCCGCCAGGCGTCCGACGCCGGACCCGTGGCCTGCGTCGTGAGGAAGTGGCCCAGCTCGCGGCCATCTCCTCGACGTACTACACCGTCCTGGAACAGGGCCGCGACGTGCGGCCCTCACGTCAGGTGCTCGACGCGCTGGCGACGGCGCTGCGGCTCGACGGCGCCGAACGGGCTCACATCCACGAGCTCATCCACGGCGCCCCACCCGCAGGGACTCGCGTCGTCGAATCGCTCCCGCCCGCAGTCCTCGCACTCCTTGACCGGCTCGACCCGTGTCCGACCTATGTCACCGGTCGGTGCTGGGATGTACTGGCCTCCAACCGGGCAGCCCGGGCACTGTGGACCGACTGGCCCGCCCGGCCGACCCAGGACCGCAACCTGCTCTGGTGGATGTTCACTGATCCCGAGGCCCGGGAGGTCATGGTCGACTGGCCGGCTGAAGCATCCGCACTGCTCGGCCGGTTCCGCGCAGCCGCAGCTCGCCACCCGGGCGACTCGGGCTTCAGCGAGTTGCTCGAACGCCTGCATGCCGCGTGCCCAGAGGTAAGGGATTGGTGGCCACAACACACAGTCACACCCTTGGGCTCCGGCACCAAACGGCTCCGCCATCCGGTTCTGGGAGAACTCGAACTCCACCACGTCGTGCTTCAACTCGCAGAGGATCCCGAACAAAAACTCGTCACGTTCACAGCCACCGACCAGGACCAGGACCGAATCGCCCAACTTCTGGGATAAGTGCAGACCTCGCCCACTACACCAAACCCCCGACTACACCTGCGAGTTCAACACCATCACCCCGCACAGGAGCTACTTCGGCATGGTTCCCCCGAGTTGGTGGACGCATTGCCCCTGCGGGCATGTTCCCAGATGTCATTGTCACGAACAGGACGTTCCCCAGTAACCCTCGCAGGCCGCTCCACTGGGATCTGCTCCAGCACGCGAGGGGCCGCTGCTGACCCGTCAAGCAGGAAGACTCGGCAACGGGCCTGCCACATTCGCGCAGGTCAGGCCTACGACTGACACTGCGGGATGCCTGCGCGGCGGCGAAGTTGGCCTGCTACGCCACCTCGTGGGTGGACCAGACCATGCCCAGTTCCTCCCGCCGTTCCTGACGGGACGCCAGTACCGGGTGGCAGCAGCCGTTCCCCAACGCCAACCCCCTGCTCCTGGGCAGGCGGCAACCGGCCCTGGTCGACACGGATTCGGGCCCCATGCCGCGCCGTCCAGGGGCCGGGTCAGGGCCGTTTCCGTGCTGATTCCTCGGGCGCGGAGCTCAGGTGACAGGCGGACTGGGGCGGGGTGATGCTGGCGGTTCCGGCGGGCGCCGGAGGGTCCGGCAACGGGGAGGGCGCGGTGGCGGTCAGGGCGGGCACGGTGTGGGTGGAGGTCGGCGGGGACCATTTGCAGGCGAGCCGGATCAACGAGATCAGCGGGTCGGTGCCGGGGCAGCTCGCGCTGCGGGTCACCGGGCACCGCGAGCCGGTCGTCGTCGCCCTGGACGGCGTCACCGACCCGACGGTCACCACGGCCTTCGCCGACCGGCTGCTCGCGCTGATCGAGCGCCACAGCCGCCCCAGGACGGCGGGCACGGTGATCGGCTTCCGGCCCGCCGGCGGCGCTACCTGGCGCGCTGGAGCGTGCTCGCCCTGCCCGGCATGGAGCAGGTCGGCCGACCGCCCCTGGACCCGGACGCCCTTGCCGAGGTCGACTGCGAGTTGCCGCCGGACCAGGAGCAGTGCCTGGCCGCCTTCCAACGTGAGCGCGCTCAGCGGGAGCAGTCGGCCTGACCTTGGGTCAGCGGTCAGCGGTCAGCGGATGTCGGCTCCGGTGCCAGGGCGGCCCACTGGTCCTGGTGGCGCAGGGCCAGGGCGACGGCGGCGGCCTGGGCGGTGGGGAACCAGCGCAGCTTGTGGGCCCGGCTGCCGTCACGCTCGCGCAGGTACGCGGTGGTGCCGGTGGCGGCCAGCCAGCGGGCGCCGACCTACTCCGCCCGGCCAGCCACCAGGCGCCGGTGGCGGACCTGGACGACGTCCGGGTCCTCGCGCCACCCGGCCACGTCCCAGTCGCGCCACAGCTCTACCAGAACGCCAGGTCGTCCGTGCCGGGGCCGCGCAGATCGACCGCGACCTGGCGGGCGTCCACGAACAGGCGGGCCAGCTCAGCGGAGGCGTGGAACTGCGGCCGCTCCAGCGCCTTGCCCGCCTCCGGGCCCGCGTCCAGCTCCGTCAGGAACCAGGCGGCCTGCTGCGCAAAGCGTCGTCTCCGGTGACGGTCGATGGTTCGCCCGGCTTTTCGGCGCGCGCTGATTCAACGGCGGCCGCCAGCACCTTCTCCTGCTTTTCAGCGCGGCGGTGGCGGAACGCCTTGGACTGGCAGCCCGGCCGCAGTAGCGCCGCGGCCGCCCCCGCCCGCCTGTCGGCACCGGCTTTCCGCAGTGTCCGCACTCCCCGACCGGCGACCCGGCCCTCACCCCGCCCCGCAGATCGTCCATCCCGAGAGATTAACCGCGCGCGCCGTAAAACCGGTGTGTGCGCTGAAACCTGAAACCGCAGGCAGACGCGGTGCGCGGTGCGCATTTCAACGCACCGCAGAGGTGCGGCGGTGCGCACCGCCCCTGTCCGCGAACACCTGGTGCGCGCCGCCCGACAGTACCGATGCGCACCAGGGCCAGGGATGCCCACGGCCGTGCGCACCACGGGTCGTTCGTGAGCTGGGGCGATGCGTCGCGTAGGCGTCCGTGACGTGGTCGGGCCTCGGTCCTCTGCGGAACGGCATGATGGCCTCGCCCCCGTCAGGGGCGAGGCCATCGGTGGCGGTGAGGGTCAGCCGCAGGCGCGACCGCGTACCAGCCGTCGCGGACGAGTTCGGCGACGACACCCAAGAGCCTGCCGGTTCCACCGACCACCAGCGCGCGCCTCATGATGCGACTTGTGATCGTCTCGGCACCATGTGGCCACCGCACGCCGCAGGTCAACCGGATGCGGGCCGCAGATTGTTCATGAGCAGGCCGAGGGCGAACTCGAAGCGGTCGTGTCCGGTGCCGGAGATCAGCGCAGCGGCATGGCGTCGAGTCTGCGGGAACTTCCCGGCAGGCAGTGCGGCGAAGCGGTCCAACAACTCCTCGTGGCTGAGCACCCATTCCTGATCCTGGTGCCGGCGCCGTTGCTGGACCAGCGACTGCTCCAGTGCATAGGCGCTGACGTAGAGGGACAGCGCGTCGCGGGCCCATCCGGCGGTCCTCGGGTGATGTCCTGAGGCCGAAATCACCTTGCGCGATCGACCGGACCCGCCCGGTCGCGGACATACCGATCCCCGCCGCCGTGCGCACCAGGTGCGCCCGGGGAGAGCCCGTGACCGATGGAGTCGTCGTCGCCGTGCTCCGAGTTGACGAGATCGTCAATCTCGCGGCTGGTCATGGTCGGGTACTGGTCTTGGTGTGTTCGCGGCATGACCGCTTTCTACACCCGGTGCCCAGCGGCGCGGAGCCGAACGCCCGGACCGATCTGTGAGGGCCTGTCAACTCCTCTGGGAGCGTGCGGCCCGCACCCGCGATCCTCGCCACCGGGAAAGGAGGCTCTTCTGCTGGACCTGTGGGTGTGATCAAGCGAGTTGGCGGCGGGGCAGGGAGGGGCCGTCGCCGCCGAGACAGTGTGACGGTATGGCGTGTGGGCGCGTGGAAGGGGACCAGCGGCTGCTGGTCCCCTTGTTTGATCCCTGGTGTCGGGTTGGCACCAGGGGTGCTGGTCCGCCGGTGGAGTGTGCCAATGACGCTCTGCTACTTGGTCCAGCTGGTCGTGGTTGCTAGTCCTGGTGTCAGCCGGCCAGGTAGTGGAGCCCGTACTCGATGAGCACGCAGATCGTGCCGCCGATGACGTTGGCCACGATCGCAGCCCGGTCGAGCTTGATCTTCGGGATCTTCACGGGTTTCGCCTCCTCTCGCTGGGCTGACTCCCTTTGTAGCGACCGATGTTGTTGCGTCAGGGCCTGTGACGCTTCACGGGGCAAAGCTGACGTTTCGGCTGCGCGGCCGGGCATGGGGGGCGAAGCTGAACTTCGCGAGCCGGCGTGTCGGGGGGCATCGGTGCGCGTCACTGCCAGCGCTTCGACGGGGACGATGACATGCCACGTGCCAAGGCCGAGCTCCCAGCAGGGGGCCACAGGGAACTCCGTGACTTCCTTGAGGAACTGCAGCGGAAGCGCGCTGCGGGTACGACGGAGGATCAGCTCGCACGCAGGAGCGGACTCTCCAGTAAGACGATTTCGAGGATCTTCAACCCGCGCCCGGGGGACACGCTTCCGGGATGGCCGTCCTCCTTCTGCTCCCTGCTGGACACGCTCAAGGCCACCGAGGACGAGAGGAGTCGGTGCCATGCGCTGTGGACGCGGGCAAGTATCGAGAACACGCCATCGCTGCGGGAAAAGCCCAGTGACGTGGCCGCGGTGCTGCGGGGCAGCGGCTATCTCGAGACGCTTCGGCGCCTGTACGACCAGGACAGGTTCCCGCTTGTGGAGCTCTTCGGGACGACGGCTCCGATCTGCGTCTTCCCCGCCCCGCCCGAGGAGTGGTCGAACGTGGAGTCGGCCCTCGGGCGCCTTCCCCTCGACAAGCCGTTCCCCACTCGGTTGGAGGAAGACCCCCACAAGTGGCCCAAGGACTACAACCCCGACGCCTGGCGGCGCTACGCCAAGGAGGTGGCGAAGGGAGAGAACAACAGGCGTTGGGACGGGCCGACCTGGGCGTTCGACCGCATGCGCATCCAACCGGGCGGCGGCGTCCGGATCGACTGCGTCCCTGGCCGTTACTACCGTTCCCTGGCCACCAGCGAGTACCTGGACGAGGAGCTGACTAACGCGCACAAGGGACGCGAAGACCAACCCGTGGACCTGAGCAGGCTTCCGCACCGGAACTGGCTGCATCGCGCGGGGTGCGGGGACGACATCGTCCTGGACGGCCGTCGCCGAAACGCCGCCGTGTCGGTCGCGGCAACCGTCATGCTTGCCACCGAGGACGGCGGGTACCAGATCATGCTCACGCCGCGGTCCCAGGATGTGGCGACCCACCGATTCTTCAACCATGTGATCCCGTCCGGGATCTTCCAGCCGCTGGAGCCTCCGGGGCTGGTGCCGAGCAGCGCGTTCGTCGAACGCGAGTTCAATGTGGAGCGGACCTTCCACCGCGAATTCATCGAGGAGCTCTACGACAGTGAGGAGTACGCGGACCCCGGGGGCCGACCGATCTACCTCCCACATGAGGAGCCGGAGATCGAACGCCTGAGGGCCGAGAACAAGGCGAAGCTCTACTACACAGGGGTGTCGGTGAACCTGATGACCCTGCGCCCCGAAATCTGTCTGCTCCTGCTCATCACCGACCCCACCTGGCTGGCGAGGGAACGGAAGCGCGCGGACGCATTGGCCCGTCAGGGCGGCCGCCCCCTCAAGTACGGCTGGGAGATCGCCCAGCGCCCACGCGACCTGCCTCCAGGGCTCTCCCTGGGCCACTACCTCACGCTCGACAGGACGCTCAACCCCGTCGGTCAAGCCGGCCTTCAGTCAGACATCCTGGTCCCCAATGCCGCCGCAGCGATCCGCCTCGCGCTCACTGTCGCCGCGGCCAAGACAGGCCTCCCGGCGAACGCCGAACACACTGACGCATGAGCCTGCGGAAATCGAGAAGGCCAGCTCGGATCGGGGGCCGGCGGAGCACGATGGTGATCCCGATTCCACGGAGGCCGCGGCCGTCATCTTCCTCAGCGTCACATGCGTACTGCTCCTCGCGTTCACCGAGGTGATGGCAGGCTCCTACCGGCGCCAGCTGCGGGCCCGGCGCGAAGTGACCGAGCAGGTCCTGGCGCAGACCCGGGAGATCGTGGCGCAGCAAGAGGTGTACCGCCAGGAGTACCTGGACCTGGCTGCCGAGCAACGGCAGCAGTACGCGGACCTGAGCGCCCACCTGGAGACCTCCTACGCCAACTCCCTGGCCTGCGCGGAGCAGCGGTGGGGCAGGCAGGTCACCGCAATCCAGCGTGACTACGACGCCAGCCTGGAGCGGATGCGGACCCAGCAGTCGACGGCCCTGACACGTCTGCAGCGCCGGATGCCGCAGCCGCAGGTGCTGCGCCTGCACGGCGACCAGCGGCTTTGACCGGGCCTGCTCACCACGGCGGCGTTCGGAAACAAGGGTTCGGTTCCGAGGGCACGGGAGCGGCAGCCCGCAGACACTCCACCTCTCGGTCAACGGTGTGCTCCAGCAGTTGACCGTGCCCGCCACGGCCGACTGGGACACCTGGGCGGTGCTGACCGTGCCGGTGACGCTGACCGCCGGATCGAACACGCTGGCTATCACCGTCGCACAGGGCGACACGGCGAGGGTCAACGTCGACTATCTCGCGACCTATCCGACCGGGGCACGGCCCCCGGCCCAGACCCCCTCCGCCGGCACGACCAGCGACTACCAGCAGGCACTGGACATCAGGACCGGAATGCTCACCACCTCGTTCGACTGCACCTCGCCTGCGGGTGAGACCACCAGCCTCACCTTCGAGGTCAACGCCAACCGGGCCAGCGCCCACCTGGGCACGGTGACCGTGCGGGCGGTGCCGCACTGGAGCGGCACGGCCAGTGTCTTCGACGAATTCGACGGCCAGGGACTCAGCAACGCCTCCACCAACAGCCCGACCGTCGACGGCGCGAACGCGGCCCTGTCCGAGAACGTCGTCACGGACGGGAACCTGGTCACCGCGACGCTGGACTCCGTACTGCGGGTCAACCGGCGCTACCGTACCCACCACGGCGGTCAGCGTCCCCGGCGACGGCAGCACGTCAGGCTGCGGGCTCATCCCAGAACGGACGGACCTCGATGGGCCGGCCGATCAGGTCGGTGACCTTCGACGCCCAGGCCAGCGCGGCGTCGAGGTCGTCGGCGGCGATGATGTAGAAGCCGCCGAGGTGCTCCCTGGACTCCGCGAACGGTCCGTCGGTGGTCAGCACCTAGCCACCGGACGTGCGCACGACGGTGGCGGTGGCGGGTTCGGCCAGGCGTCCGCCGAAGACCCATGCGCCGACGGACTTCATCTCCTGTTGAAGGGCCATGACCTGCTTGTAGGACTGCTGCATCTCCTCGTCCGTCATCGGCTCGCGGACCTCGCCGTCGACGCTGTGGACGGACAACAGGTACTGAGTCATGGTGGACCTCCTCGTGGGGCCGACACTTCCAGCCTCTCACCCCAACTACGAACGGGCCTGGCCCGACATTGACAGGTCGCGGGAGAATTTGTGGTTCGGAACAGGCGACCGTTCCCGCGGAATGCCGAGCTGGGGATCGAGTCCCGGCCGCGCGATTCGGCCGAGGAACCGTTCAGCGCCGAGATCGACCTATCCGCCATGTAGGTCTGGGAATCACCGCCACCCGAGAGCGAGCGCAATCCAAGGTTGGCTTCGACCCAGCCGTGGCCGCCAACTACGGCTAGGAGTCACGGTTCGTGGCCAGCAGCACACCAGAGCCCATGCTCATCCTGGCCGCGCCCACCGGCGCCGTGGAGAACCACGCGGTCCGCGAGTTCCTGGCCGACCTGCGGCGCGACATGCGCACCACCATCCAACACCGGCTCGCCCGCGGCGTCACCGAAGGTGACCTCACTACACCACCCGCCGACCTCGACGCCATCGCCCGCTACCACGCCACCGTGGTGCAGGGCCTGTCCGTACAAGCCCGCGACGGCGCCACCCACGCCGAGCTGGAAGCGGTCATCACCTGCTCGATGGCCGCCGGGGACACGCTGACATCCGGCTGAGCTGCCGTTTGTGGGTCTACCCGCAGGTCCTAGCGGTTGATAGCGCTGGTTGGCCGGTGCGTCGGGGTTTGGTTCCGGTCTGGTGGTGGGTGGGCGGGTATGGGGGTTCCCCGCCGGCCAGGACGCGTCCGACGTCGTGGCGCGGGGCCGGTGCCCGGTTCTTCGAGCCGATCGGTCGCGCGAGACGGGCCTGCGGCTGACCGATGCTCGCGGGGTGCGCGAGCTGCGCTGGGCGGATGTGCACTACGTCGTGGAGCGCCCGGGGCTGTGGAGCAAGCAGGACGTCGCGCACGGAGCCGCGATCGTCCCGCATCCGCCGTGCCCGAGAACGAGCGAGCCGCCCTCGCGCAGCAACTGCGCGCCTGGGTCGGTGCGAAGTTCAAGGTGCGCGAGGGCGGCATGGCCGGACTCGGCTGACGCCCGGATCACCGGCCGCCTCCCGCGGCGGGCTGCCTGGTGCCGGCCTGGCTGATCAGCAGCTGAAATCGATCAGCGAGAACGTCGCGTAGTGGTCGTCGGTGTAGTAGTCCAGCTGGTCCGGCTGGTCCGCGACGATGCGGCGGGCGCCGCGGGTGGGGCTGCCCGGGGTGACCACGGTGTACTCGTGGTAGTAGCCATAGGGCTCGGTGGGCAGCACGCCCTCGTAGTTGGT
This sequence comes from Streptacidiphilus sp. MAP12-16, assembly GCF_041262165.1. Taxonomy (NCBI): domain Bacteria; kingdom Bacillati; phylum Actinomycetota; class Actinomycetes; order Kitasatosporales; family Streptomycetaceae; genus Streptacidiphilus; species Streptacidiphilus sp. MAP12-16. Next base: position 152,611 of record NZ_JBGCBY010000019.1, on the reverse strand, counting down.
GAAGACGGAGTCGTCCTGGCGGTACGGATACGGTCCGCCCTGGGCGATGAGGTTGAGGGTGTCGTCGGCCTGCGTCGGCAGCGCGGTCTGACAGACCGTGCCGCTAACATCCGCGTGCGCACTGGTGGCGGGAAGGAGTACGGGACCGGCCACGGCGAGCACACCGGCGGTGAGAACCAGGAAGGCCTTGCGCGTGTTCGACGCGCGTAGAGAGATGGTCATGACAATGAGTCTCCGGATGGCGATCCGAAACCGGAAGGGGACATGACATCTCTTCATCGACTGTTCGCTATCCGACATCTGACTGAGCAACAGATGTCGCGGCGGTTGCGGGTGTCCCCACAGCCGACGAGGCGGCCGGCTGCGTGTCAGATGCCGGTCCGGCTACGCGTACCTGTGGCGGAGACGACGCCGCCTCCGGCCGCGCCGTCGTCGAGCGCATCCGCGCCGAGCACCCGGAGGTCACCGGCTCGCCACCCTCAACGAGGCCGCGCTGCCCGGCGTCCAGCACGCACTGGAAGACGCCGGCCTGCGCGTGCCCCGGGACGTCTCCATCGTCGGCGTGGCCGCCAGCCAGTGGGCGCAGGCCTTCCGCCCACCGCTCACCGCCGCGGACGTGCCGGCCCATCAGATGGGCGCGCAGGCCGTCGAACTGCTCGTCGAGCGCATCGCCGCACCCGAGACGCCGCCGCGCCACATCCTGCTGACCCCGCCCATCTCGCTGCGCTCCAGCTCCGCCCCCGCGCCGCGTCCGGCAAGCGGCTGACGTCCCACGGACGTCCCCGAGGACAGCCCTCTCCATTTCTCTTCCTCCCCACGAGCAACCTTTCGGTCCACCCGCGGCAACAAGGGAGCGGATCACGTTCGTTCGTCACGAAGGACTGAGAGATGAAGGCAACTCGCCAGGCCCCACGGCACCGTCGCAGCAGGCTCGGGCTCATGGTGGGGACGCCGGTGGCGCTGATCGCCGCCGGCGGGCTCGTCTACAGCACCGCGTCGGGGGCGACCAACGGCGGCGCGCCCGTCCAGGCGCCCGCGGCGGTCCCCCACGCGCCGTCGAGCGTCGTGGCGGCGGTGGCCGCCATGCAGCCCGGCTGGAACCTGGGGAACAGCCTCGACGCCATCCCGGCCGAGACCTCGTGGGGCAACCCGGTGGTCGCCAAGGCCCAGCTGGACGCGATACGCGCGCAGGGCTTCCGCAGCATCCGCATCCCGGTCACCTGGAGCGGCCACCAGGGCTCCGGCCCCGGCTACACCATCGATCCGGCCTACGTCGCCCGGATCAAGCAGGTGGTGAACTGGGCGCTGGCGGACGGCTTCTACGTGGTGCTCAACGTCCACCACGACTCCTGGCAGTGGATCGCCGGCATGCCCGCCGACCACGACGAAGTCCTGGCCCGCTACGACGCCACCTGGACGCAGCTCACCCACGCGTTCCGCGACGAGTCCGACCACCTGGTCTTCGAGAGCGTCAACGAGCCCACCTTCACCGGCGCGACGGACGCGCAGAAGGCCGCTCTGCTCAACGAGCTGAACACCTCCTTCCACCGGATCGTGCGCGGGTCGGGCGGCGCGAACGCGACACGCTTCCTGGTCCTGCCCACCATCGGCGACACGCCGGACCAGTCGCTGATGAACGACCTGGCGACCACCATCGCGTCGCTGCACGACAACCGGATCATCGCCAGCCTGCACTACTACGGCTACTGGCCGTTCAGCTCTGACAACGCCGGCGTGGTCACGTTCGACTCCGCGAGCCTGCGGGACATGACCACCGTCTTCGGACGCATGCACAACACGTTCGTCGCCAAGGGCATCCCCGTCATCCTCGGCGAGTACGGGCTGCTCAGCTACCCCGACGTCAACCACCCGGGCATCGTCGAACGCGGCGAGGCGCTGAAGTACTTCGAGGAGATCGGCCACCAGGAGCGGATCAACGGGATCACCGGCTTCCTGTGGGACAACGGCGCCTACCTGGACCGCACCACCCTGCGGTGGCGGGACCCGGGCCTGTTCGCCGAGATCAAGGCCGGCTGGACGACCCGCTCGGGCACCGCTTCCAGCGACCAGGTCTTCGTCCCGAAGTCGGGGCCGGTCACCGCCCGCACCCTGGTCCTCAACCCGAACGGCAGGACCTTCCGCGGCCTGTTCCCGGGCCGTACCGCGCTGGTCCGGGGCCGGGACTACACGCTTTCCGGCAACCGCCTCACCCTCACCCCGGCCCTGCTCGCCCGGCTGACGGCACACCACGGCTACGGCGTCGCCGCGACGCTGTCGGCCCAGTTCTCGGCGGGGGCTCCGTGGCCGATCAGCGTCGTCTCCTCCGCGACCCCGGTCCTGTCCGGCGCCAACGGAAACACGAGTGGTCTCACCATCCCGGCGCAGTTCCGCGGTGACGTGCTGGCGACGGTGGAAGCCCGATACGCCGACGGCAGCAACGCAGGTCCGAACAGCTGGACGCCGTTCCAGGGCTTCGACAGCGACTTCGTCCCCGACTACACGCACAACACCCTCATCCTCACCCCGGACTTCTTCAAGGGAATCAGGCAGGGCGCGCAGGTCACGCTCACGGTGCGCTTCTGGAGCGGCGCGGCAGTCACCTACCACCTGACGGCTCGGGGCACCTCCGTCACCGGCACCTCGTCCTGACGCACCGCCGGCCCTGTAGAGCCTGGCCCCCGAACTGAGGGCGCAGCTCCACCCCGTGCTGGTCGTCCCGGGGCTCCAGCTCGCCGAGGAGTCGCTGCTCGGCTGGTTCGCGTCCTACGCCCACGCGGGCGGCCACCTCGTCCTGGGCCCTCGCACCGGGCACGCCGACCAGCTCGCGCGGGTGTGGCACGAGCCCGCCCCCGCACGCCTCACCGGGGTGACGGGGGTGACCTGCGAGGAGTACGCCAACCTCACGGCCGATGTGACGCTGCGTGCGGTGCCCGGCAGTCCGCTCGCGCTGTCCGCCGACGCGGTCGCCACACGCTGGGTGGACGGCCTGGCCGTCGACGACGCCGAGGTGCTGGCCGACTACGACCACCCGCACTTCGGCCGCTGGCCCGCCGTCACCACCCGGCGCCACGGCGCGGGCCGTGTCACCTGTGTCGGCACCGTCCCGGGCCGCGAGCTCGCCTGCGCCCTGGCACCTGGCTCGGGCCGACCCCGCGCAGCGGCTGGACCGACTTGCCGCTGTCCGTCACCGTCGCGAGCGGCACCTCGCCGGACGGTCGCCGCGTGCACGTGGTCCACAATTGGATCTGGGAGCCGGCCGAGCTGCCCGCACCGACGGACCTGACCGACATCCTGGACGGCAGCCCGATCCCGGACGGCACGCCGGTCACCCTCGGTGCGTGGGACGTGCGGGTGCTCGTCGAGGGCTGATCCCCGGGCCGGCGACCGCCTGCCTCCTGCCCGTCGTTCCGCCCGTCGAAAAAAGTCCGCTCGGATCGGCAACCTTTCCGCCCGCGGCGGCAACAGAGAGGTGAGACACCGACTCGACCGGACCGACCGAACGGATGGGCATGAGGGGAACGAGGCACGCCGCACCACAGTCACGGAGCAGGCGGCGGAGCGGACGCGGGTTGATCACGGGCATTCCGGCGGCGCTGCTGGCCGTCGGGGTGCTGGCGTGCCTGGCGCTGGCCTTCCTGCCGAGCGGAGGCCCGGCTGACGCCGGGCGCGCCGTCTCGGCGGCCCAGGCGGGCGCCGCGCCCGGCGCCGGACCGGTGACCGCGTCCAGCACCACCGGGTTCGCGAGCGCGGCGGCGCGGCCGTCCGGCACCGGCACGGCGTCCGTGTCCGCGTCGCGGTCGGCGTCGACCGGCGGCGCGGCACCTGCCGGGTCAGCGGTGGCGCCGCTGGCCGGACGGATCAAGCCCTCCGTCACTTACCACGGCGTCGCGACCGCGTACGCCGCCGCGGACGGCAACGGCGCGTGCCTGTTCGGACCGTCCAGTGACCTCATGGTGGCGGCGATGAACTACACCGACTACGAGTCGTCCAAGGCGTGCGGCGACTACGTGCTCGTGCGCGCCGGCAACGGCGCCTCCCTGACGGTGCGGATCGTCAACGAGTGCCCCCTGCCCTGCGCGCCCGGCCAACTCGACCTGAGCCAGCAGGCCTTCGCGCGGCTCGCCAACCTCTCGGTCGGCCGCCTGCCCATCACCTGGACGCTGCTGAGCCCCGCCTCTCCGGGCCCGCTCTCCCTCCGCTACAAGACCGGGTCCACCCGCTGGTGGTGCGGCATCCAGGTGATCGGCCACCGGAATCCGGTCGCGCTGCTGGAGGTCCGGACGGCCGGCGGCTGGCGCCGGCTCCCGCGCACCGACTACAACTACTTCGTCTCCAGCGACGGCAGCGGTTGCGGCGGGCCGATCAGGATCACCGACATCTACGGTCAGCAGCTGACCGTAGGCGGGATCGCGCTACGGCCGAACGACGCCCAACCGACCGGCGTCCAGTTCGCCCGGCATTAACCGTGCGGCCATCCAGCCGCCTGGACCCGTTGACGACCGCTGTTACCCTCATGCGTTGTTAACGCGCACATGCAAGAAAGGGCGACCGAGGGAGATGCTCCCTGACGACGCGTCCGCAGAGTTCCACGACTTCTTCGAACGCCACTACGCCGAACTGGCGCGCTTCGCCCACCTCCTGACCGGGGAGGCGGACGCGGCCGACGACCTGGCCGCCGATGCCCTGGTCACGCTCTGGCAGAGCTGGGACCGGCTCCGCGCGGCCGAGCACCCGCGCGCCTATGCGCGCGGCGTGGTGGCCAACATGGCACGCGAACGGCTCCGGAGCACGGTCCGGGAGCGCCGCCGGATCACGCTCTTCTGGTCCCGCGTCCCGGGGCGGACGGAGGGACCCGACGTGGCCGCCGTCCTCGACGTGCGCACCGCACTGACCCGGCTGCCCCTCCGCAGACGGGCGTGCGTGGTGCATCCCACGCCACCAAAGTCCTCACCGAGTTCGCGGACCACTACAACCGGCATCGGCCGCACCGCTCCCGAGGGCAACTCCATCCCGACACGTCACATAGGACACCACCCGCCATCGACCTCCACAACCGCCGACTACTGCGCACCCGCGTACTGGGAGGCGCAATCAACGACTACCGATACGCGTCACGACCTGCGGCGACAGATAAATGAGCCCCGCACGGCTGGAGCCGGAGCCGAGTCACGCCGTCTGTGACACCGCCCCACGGCACGGAGGTGACGGCGTGCCAGGATCGGCGGGATCGCGCCGAAGAGTCCGACTCGTGATCCTCATGTGAGAGTGCTGACCCAAGCGCGAGTTGAGGGCCAGCGCGATTGCGCCCACTACAGCAGCATCGCGCCGATGCCGCTGCCCCTGCGTTCCTCCCTCCAACAGCCCAGGCAGCGGCCGAGCAGCGAGGTCAGCGAGTCGGCGAGGTAGGCCGGGACGTCATCGCAGTCGCGGCCGATGCAGATGACTCGTCCCCGGGCGGGCGTTGCGGGTCCGTGCCAGGGTGGAGCAGCGCTACGTCTCCGTGATTTTCGATCGCGAAATGGTGCGTGGTCAGGGCGACGGCGCTCCGGTGATGTAGCTGCCCGAGGCGCTGTAGGGCCAGCCGTTGGGGACGCAGCCGTGCAGCCCCTTGATCTGCTGCATCATCACCGGCGCCGGGTCCCCCGCGCCGGTGCAGGAGACGTGGCCGTGGTGCAGCGAGTGCCCGACCTCGTGGTTGATCGCCAGCGCGTGGTAGAGATCTGGCTGCCCTTTGTAGTAATCGGTCAGGTCGATCCAGCGGGCGATGTTCTCCACCACCGTGTTGCCGTTGTTGCTGCAGTTCACCCCGCCCGGCGCGGCCTCGCGTATGTCCAGGCCGATCAGACGCTCGCATAAGTGGTACGCGGTGCCGGGCGAGGCCAGGTAGATAGTGAAGGCCACCGGACCGGAGGCGACCCGTTGGAAGGACCACTGCCCGCCCGCGCTCCAGCCGCGCTGGGTGTTGCCGAGCACCGCGTCCACCTGGGCGGCGAACAGTGCGGGGTCGACCCCGAGGCCGTTCTCCACCGCCACCCGGTAGCGCTGCAGCGTCCCCGTGCCGAAACGCGCGGTGCTGCCGGAGGCGTAGCTGTAGCTGCCGTTGCCCTTGGCCGGGTAGCCGGTCGGGAACGCGGCAGCGGAACTCGGCTTCGCGGAGGGTAACCGGCGCGGGCTCGGGCTGGGGCTGGGGCCGGGGCTGGGCTTCGTGGACGTCGAGGGCGCCCCGGACGCGGCTGCGGCCGTGGCCCTGGACTCCCCCGCGCCACTCAGCAGATAGCCGCCGACCGCGACGATCGTCAGCAGTACGACCAGCGACAGCGCCGTCCCGCCGACCCGCGAGCCCTTCCTCCGGGCACGACCGCGACCACCACCACGGCGACGCCGCTGCGCCTGTGTACGCCCACCGGGGGCTGCGACTGAGTGGGCGGGAGGGCGGCGGCGGGACCTGCTAGGCATGAAGGCAGAGACTCTCTATCGCACGGCAAAGAAGGCGAACACAGCTGCGGGAGCGTTCGACAGCTAATACATCCCAGCGGTCAGGATGGTTGCACACGTCCCACAGGCCCGTGGCGTCACAGCCGATTCGGTCACGAGAGGCCGACCCGGGCCGCGTCCACGGCCAGGGCCAGCGCGGCCACGCAGGCCGCCGTATACCGGCGTTGAGCAGGGCCGACCGGCGTGACAAAGCTGCGGCCAGGCGTTTCTTCCAGAAGCTCCTCACCGGGACCCGGTCAGTGCCGCGGGTGGTGGTCACCGACAAATTCCGCTCTTACGGAGCCGCCCTCCGGCAGGTCATGCCCTCCGTCGAACACCGCTCCCACAAAGAAGTGAACAACCGGGCGGAGAACTCGCACCAGCCCACCAGGCAACGCGAACGCGCCATGGAGGGCTTCCGCTCCGTCGGCGCGGCCCAGAGATTTCCTGGCTGCCTTCAGCCGGATCTCCTCACACTTCAGACCTCGACGACACCTCCTCACCGCCACCGACTCCCGCAACGAGATGAGATCCCGCTCCACCACCTGGAGGCAGATCACCAGCACCACCGGCCTGCCCACTGCGGCCTGAACGAAGGCCAACACCACGAGCAGTCACGCTCCGACCCGGACCAAGCCGCCCAGCACCGCAACAAGTTGACAACGCCTCTGGGAGGCGTACGCCGCCGACCCGAAATTATCGGGCCGGCCGGCGCTGCCGAGTGTCAGGTCACGGGTAGCTGACCACGTTGCTGGGAACGGTGTTCGGTGGCGTGAGCGCGCCCGTGTCGTTGATGACGTGGGTGATCGTGCCGGTGGTGCCGAGCGAGACGGTGAGCGCGTCGTGGAACTTCACGCCCGCGGTGTTCGGCACCTCGAACGCGTGATAGCTGTTCACCGACGGGTTGACGTTGAAGTAGCAGTAGCTGCCCAACCCCCACGCTTCGTGCGTGGTGACCTTGGCGCCGACCTTGTAGGCGGCGTATCCGTTCACCCCCGTCGGGCTCTTCCACGCTGCCTGGTTCGGAACGTCGTACGGCATCTCGTTCTGGAAGAAGATCGTCTTGCCGTTCTGGCCGTTCCAGGTGACCTGGTACTTCTGGTAGTGCTCGACGAACAGGCCGGTCGCCTCGACGTTGTTCCCGTTGACGATCAGGCCGTTGTCCGCGGTGTTGGTCGTCCAGCCGACCGTGCCCGCGTTGCCGTGGTCAGCACGCCAGGCCCAGATGTGGTCGATGATCGCGTCGTTGCTGTTGACGACGAGGCTCGCGGTCGCCTTACCCGCGATCTCACCGCCGATCCTGAAGAACACGTCCTGGATCGTCGTCGGGTTGGCCCCGTGGCCCGCGGACGAACCGGAGGGGCCAACTGTCAGCAGCGCCCGCGAGTTGGCCGTACCCGCGTCGAACAGCAGGCCCTTGAGCCGGACGCCGTCGACGTCGGCGACCTGCATCGCGTTGACCCCGTTGTCCGGGACGAAGGTCGGGTACCCGATACCGAGCACGACCGTGTTGGCCCTGGTGACATTGAGGGTCCGGTTGAGGTGGTAAATGCCCGGGGTGACGAACAGATTGCAGCCCTGGGACAGAGCCGTGTTGATGGTCGCCGCCGTGTCACCGGCCTTCACGACATAGAACTGGTTCATCGGCAGCGACGTGCCGGGGGTGCTGCCTTTGGCCCAGCTCGGCCCGGAGGCGTTGGTACGCAACGAGGGCAGGAACACCCGGTACTTACCCGTGCCGTCGACGTACAGGTACGGCACGTCGCGCGAGACCGGAGTGGTCGCCAGCGTGGTCTCCGGCGGTTTCGGGAAGGTGTTCGCCGGTGCGCCGGGGGTGCCGGAGAAGACCATGTTCCACACGCCGCCGGCCCAACTGCCCAGGCTACTGTCCCGGGTGTACCACTGCTGCTGCGAAACGGACGACGCCTGTCCGGAGACCTTCGTGTCCGCGATGTAGCCGCCGCTCGCGTAGCCGAAGCTGGCCGGGTAGAGCTGCAGGCCACCGTGAACATCGATCCGGCGGAACGGGGCGGCCTGTGCCACAGCCCAGCGATCAGATCCGCTGGAGGGCTTGATGGCCATGTTCTCCGCGGAGCGCCAGAAGTTCTGCAAGGCCTGGCCGTGGTCGCTGGCGTTGAAGGCGTCGACGGTGACGTTACCGTTGATGGTCACGTCGTCCGGGTTCTGGCCGAGTCCGGCCACCGAGGTGTAGTAACCGACGTTGTCCTCGACCTTGTACGCGCCGGGCTTGAACAGGTCGGCCACGCGGTTCTCGGAGAACTGCGCGGTGGCGGTGTCCTTCATCCGGGCGAACTGGGCATCCAGTTGCGCCTGGATGGTGGCGCTGGACATGCTTGGGTCGAAGATGTGCACGTTCGGCCCAAAGTTCGGCGTGTCGGACTGGGCCGGACACATCGATGCGCCGATCGTGTGTGCTGCGCTGGCGCCGGCGGCGAGCGCGGTGAGCGTGCCGCCGACGAGGGTGGTCGCGATGGCGCAAGCCCCGAGGACCGTTCGACGACGGGAACGGCGACGGCGCGAACCGCTGGTGTTACGACTGTGCTGGGACGGCGTCATGCGCAATACCTCCACGATGCGTGGCTGGGGGCCGGATCGCCGCGCAGAGCCCTTGGACGGGGGGAAGCGTCCGCGCGGAATGCTGTCCTGACGAGCGTCAACGGAACCCGCTCGATCCGGCCGCCCTGACGCTACAGAGCCGGCACCTCTCCGGAAACCCAACCCAGATGAGGGTGGGGTTCCCTTAGGGAGTTGTTAAGGCTCCCCGCCCGGGGACGCCCCCGGACTCCGGCCACCTGTCGCCGCCGCACGTTCCCATCAGCACCAGCAGTGCGACAGCCGGTGGGATGTGTCAGATGGCGCTGTCACGTTGACTGCGGTCGTGACCTTGTCTCCGCTTGGGTTGTGGCCCGGAGGGGCCCGTCATGGAGAGCGGATCGCCGTCGTACAAGGGACACCAGTAACAACCTGATGGCGCCCTGGTCCTGTTCGAGACAGACGAGGGCGACAAGGAAGACCCGGCTCCCCGGTGGCGGGTACTCTTCCTGCCCGGCCTGGGGCCCCCTGGGACTACGAAACCCCAATCACAAGGAGCGACGGGACGGGCTTCACAGGCAGGAGTGGTGGTCGCGACCGCTGCCATGCGGGTGAGCTTCGAGGTTGTCTGGACCATTGACGTGGTCAGCACAGCGCGACAGAATGCCGTCCGTTCCGACGCGCCACTCGAAGCGCGTCCTCTCATCGCTAACGGGGGTGGGCGATGCGTCGCCATTCCAGGTGGTCAGTCCTTGTCGCGAGCCTGTCACTGATGTCAGGTCTCCTCCTCACGACCGCCGGGGCGTCCAGCGCCTCGGGCGAAACGATCGGAGCGTCCGCCAGGGCTGGCGCGAGCGGGTGGCACCCGTCCTGTCCGAACGGCGCCAAGCCAGCCATCAGGCCGACGGTCCGCATGTCGCCGCAGGTCGCGCCTGCGGACTTCAACCCGCTCACCGCGTCCAACGCCGAACTGGCCCGGTACGGCTTCCCCCGGCACCCGAAGCACAACGACCAAGCCTGGAAGGCCGCGATGAAGGCGGCCAAGCACCGCACCACGGACACCACCACGTGGACGTGCGCCGGCATCACTCACGGCAAGATGATCCCCGGACCGAAGCTCAAGACCGGGATCGTCTCTCCCGCCTGGTCACTTGGTCCGGGCAACCCAGTGACCTCCTCCAACTGGGCTGGGAACCAGGTCCCGCAGGCCACGGACGAGGCCACTTGGGAGTGGATCGTCCCGGGCGGCCACGCGAAGCAGCCGAACACCTGCTACTCGATGGTCAGCCCCTGGGTCGGCATCGGGAACGGCGTCTCCGGAGACCCGCTGGTGCAGGCCGGGAGCGAGGACCACTACGACTGCAACGGCTACAACGTGCACTACATGTGGCACCAGGTGTACCCCGAGGGCTCCGTCGCCTTCGTACACCCATATAGCTTCGGCATCGGCGACGACATCTACGTCGACGTCTGGGTGTCCGGCTACACCGCGTACTACTTCATGGAGGACAAGACCAAGGGGCAGTACACCACGTACAGCGAGAACTACTCGGGCAACGTCAGCCGAAGCGCCGAGTGGATCATCGAGAAGGGTGGCAACGGCCTGAGCGCCTGGAATGGCGCGATGAGCACGTACAACGCCTACTGGCAGTACACCGGCGGCTCCCTCGACCCGGCTGGCGCGTGGCCGCACAACTCCTACCACCTGTACTACAACGGCCAGGACGTGGCTCACGGCGGAGCTTGGACGGACCCCGGCACATACTCCGCGTTCCCCCTCTACAGCTCGGGAACCTGATCCAGCGGACGGTCTGAACCCGTCTCCCTGTCATGGCGGACACGACCCGGTCCCGAACGATCAACGGCCTCAGTGCTTTGATCGTCCGGGGCCGCGCTCGTCCTCGCCGCGGAAGCGACGTCGGTCATTGCTCATGATCAAACTCCACTGTTTCCTAGTGCATTGCTCACGCTGAAAGACGCCCAGGCCGAGGACCACTGGAATGCTCGCGAAAATGTGGACCCTACAACGGGGCTGACGGCCGAACGGCTGCCGCGAGCAGAGCTGACGGTCCGTGTCGACCTCGCGGCACTGCTCGACCGGGACCCGTCGCCGCGCGACTGGGCTACGGCGCCCCCGCGGCCGACATGCGCCGGCGGTCGGCGGCGCATCTGGTCAACGGCCGCGCGATCGCATAGCGCGGCACCGTGAAGGTCAGCGCGGATCCGCTGCCTGGAGGCGCTCACGGATCTCCAACTCCTACATCTTGCGGTTGACGCCGGCCAACTCCCGCATCGGCACCCTGGCCGCCCGCGCGGGCAGGAAGATCGCCTCCCACAGCAGCTCAGGGCGGCAGAGCAGCGCGGTGCCGTAGCCGCTCTTCGAGGGAGCCAACGGCAGGGCGTCCAGGCCCAGGTCGGCCTTCGCCCGCGCGAGCTGCTTGTGTCCGTACATGTGCCAATCGACGACCTCGCACAGCGGGACCACGTCGACGCGCTCGGCCGCGGAGTTGATCCGTTCGGCCAGCAGCGGCCATCGGTCCTCCGGGTCGCCGCCGCCGTTCCTGAGCCCTCCGTGCCCGAGGTTCTGCACGCAGATCGTCAGACGCACGCCCGGCCTCCCCAATGCTGCCTACCAGGTGCTCCGTTCCTTCACCGAGGCCCCGCAGCTCGCCGCCGGCTGCGCGACGGTGATCGTCGTCGCGGCGTTCCCGCCACTGTGGCGGCGGATGATGGACCGCCGTGTGCTGGAGCACTACAACGGCGACTACTGGCTTGCGAATGTCACGCCTGGGATACGGGCGAAGCCGACACCCGCGCCGCAGGACGCCGGAGTCGAGTCGGACCAGTGAGCCGGCGGGACCCGTAAGTCGTCAGACGCCTGATTCATCGCGCCGCACGTACATCGCCGCGAGCGCCGCGGCGGTGTACGTGATCTGTTTCCTGAGATCTTCCGGCTGAAGCACCTCGACGTCCGCACCGAGCTTCAAGAACTCGGTCTCGGCGTGTGTCAGGCTCTCGATCGGCACCGTCGCCCGTACCCACCCCGGCCGCTCGGGATCGTCCTCGGCGGTGGCGTCGACCGCGTTGACGAAGTCCGACGAATAGAGGTCGGACGCGCGCCGGCGTCCTTCGGCGGACAGTCGGATGCCAGCCTCGCCCTGCACGAGGCGCCCTCGGAACTCCACCACCTGCACGCGCCAGAACGCCGGCAGGTCGAAGTCGTCGGGCCGGTCGAACGTCTCGCCCAGGGCCTGGAGGTCCAGGATCTGGTTGACGCGGTAGGTGTTGACGTGGCTGCCGCTCTTGGCAACCGCGTACCAGCGTCCGCCTTTCAGGACGATGCCGTACGGGTCCAGGGTCCGCGTCACCTCCGTCGGGGCCGTCCACCGCTGGTACCGCACCTGGATGCGCTGCTGGTTCCAGACCGCGTCGGCGACCAGCGGCAGGTAAGGGCTCTGATCCCCGTCGTCGTACCAGCCCGGCGCATCCAGCAGGAACCGCTGCTGCACGCGCCCCGACCGGTCGGCCAGTTCCGGTGGGAGCGAGGCCTTGAGTTTGAGCTGGGCTGCCGCCATGACGGAGCCGAGGCCCAGCTCGGCGGCGGGGCCGGGGAGCGCGGCGAGGAACATGGCCTCGGCCTCGTCGTTGTTCAGGCCGGTGAGGCGGGTCCGGTAGCCGGCAAGGAGTTGGTAGCCGCCGGCCGGTCCGGGGTCGCCGTAGAGGGGGACGCCTGCCTCGTGCAGGGAGTCCATGTCCCGGTAGACGGTGCGGACGGAGACCTCCAGCTCGTCGGCGAGGCTCTGGGCCGTCATCCGGCCCCGGGTCTGCAGGAGCAGGATGATCTGGAGGAGTCGACTCGCGCGCATGCCGCCAATCATTGCCGGAAACACTGACAGTAGATGTCAGTCGATCCGGCTTACCTTGAAGTCATGGCATTCACCCAACCCCAGGTCTGGCACGCAGGCACCGACGTCATCGGCGGCCGCCTCGTCAAGCGCTACCACCTCAGCCGCAACGCCGTCCCGATCGACCCGGTCATCGAAGAGCGCGCGTACGCGATGGTTCCCGGCATGCTCTCCCCGGAGGACGGCGAGACCCCTCCGGCCGCATTCACCGTCCTCTTCCGCAGTGGAGCGGGCAGCCACCTCAACGTCTACAGCTGGTACTGGGGCAACGTGATCTGGGGCAAGTTCGCCTCCGGCGGCGTCCCCTTCCTCGGCTGCCCGGACGAGGACCCGACGAACCTGGTCTCATTGGACCACCTTTCGGCCATCGGCTGCATATACGAGCTCGGCGTGCTCGCGCACGAGCGGAACGCCTGGGTGCGGCACATGCTGATGCCCGAGAAGCCCGACATGGACGGCTATCTCGCCGACCTCCTCCCTGACGGCCCCATCGGCCACCCGTAGGCGTAGCCGTAGCGGTTCCCATCAGAACACCCCACGTTCGACCCCTTCCTTGCCACTTAGGACTCCTAACGGAACGGACAGCGTGCCGGTGCCCAGTCGCGGTGGCGTCAGCGCGTGGGGAAAGTCAGCCCGAGATCCTTCAACACGTGGTCAAGGACTGAGCCCTGGTGGGTGAGGAACGGGCGGCCGGGGGCGGAGAGCAGGACCCCGTTGCAGCCGAGGTGGTTCACGACTGCCGTGGCGGACGGCGACTTCGGGTGCCCGGCGGAGTAGAAGTCCAGCTCCAGGTAGGCCCCGTCGCCCGGCCCGCACGGCACGACACCCCCAAAATCCAGCGTGTTCAGCTGGTGGCCGACGAGTTCCACCGTGCTCCGGTCGGAGACCGTGGCGAGCGGTCGCGCGGGCGGTCGCTTCTCCACCGGGGGGAGGGTGCTGCCCCAGCCCGGCTGGGCGATCACGCGGATCGAGACCACGTTTTTGGGGATCAGCCATGCCTTGGGATCGACCGACTTCTGCGTGATGGTGTGTGTGCCGCCGGTCGAGGCGGAGTGGGTCGGCGCGACGGCACCAGCGGCGGAGTCGGCCGTGCCCGCCCGCGCCGAGCCGCAGGCGGCCAGCAGGGCGGTGGCCGCACAGAGGGCAGCGGCGGCGGAGACGTTCCTGAGGAGCCTTCCCGCGTCAGTCATGCCGTTCTGACGCAGCGTCGGCCGAACGGGTTCCACCGGGACCGGCCCGCTGTCGGACGTCGAGCAGCCCTCTGGGGAATGAGTAACTTTCAGATGCCGTTCTCGTCACGTCGAGTGCCGGACGAGAGGGGTGTGTGACGGCTGCAGAGATGGGCAAGCGCAAGCCGTGGGAGATCGAGGACGGACTGTGGGAGCGGATTGAGCCGCTGCTGCCGGTGGTGCGCGGCGCTATCGCTGCCCCGGACGCAAGCGGCTTGACGAGCGGAAGGTCATGTGCGGGATCCTGTTCGTGCTGTACACCGGGATCCGGTGGGAGTTCCTGCCGCAGGAGTTGGGCTTCGGCTCGGGGATGACCTGCTGGCGGCTGCGGGACTGGAACGAGGCGGGGGTGTGGCAACAGTTGCACGAACTCCTGCTCGCCGAACTGCGCCGGCGACGTGCTCGACCTGTCCCGGGCCTCGGTCGACGGTTCGCATCTGCGGGCCTTGAAGGGCGGGGAGTCCACCGGGCGCCTCGCCGGTGGACCGGGGCACGACCGGCAGCAAGCACCACGTCATCGTCGACGCCAACGGGATCCCGCTGGCTGTCACCGTGACCGGCGGCAACCGCAACGACGTCACTCAACTCCTGCCCGCTGTCCAGGCGTCCCGGATCTGCCGGTAGGCGTCGCAGACGGCGCGTTCGCGGGGCTGGTCCACCGCCACGGCGGTGGCCACGACCCTGACGGCCGGGAGGTCCAGCATCAGAGCCCTGGTGCGCGAGGTGGCGGCCGGGCAGGCTAGTTTAGTCGGATGAGTCTCCTCGATGATGTGGCCGAGCGCGACGGCTGGCGGTGCTGGGTGTGCGACGAACCAGTCGACCCCGACATGTCGGTGAACGACCCGCGGGGACCCAGCGTCGACAGCCGGACCGCCGACCGGAAGGCCAAGGTCGCCGAGCGGCTCGCGCACCGCGGGTGCAACACCCGCAAGGGCGCGGTCAAGGTGGTCATCGCCTGGCCGGACCGCCTGTACGTGGTCGAACCCGCGCCGCTGATCACCGTTGCCGGGAGGCTGGAGCGCAAGGGGGGCCGCGAGATGGTGGGCCGTTGTCCGACCAGGAAGGACGCCCAAGAGGCGGCGGATTGGCTGGTGGACCGGTTCTCCCGACTGGTACCGGGGCTGCCGGTGACGGCCGACATCGAGGCGGGCGGCGGCCAGTTCCTCGTCATCCTGGCCACCGGCCGCCGCTGACCGGGGATCACCAGCGCACACTCGCGTCGAGCTGAACTGACGGCCCAGTTCGACCAACACCGCCCAAGAACGGAACGACACCAACGACTCACCGCGCCCGATGAACCTGAGCAGCAACCAATACAACTGAACACCTCCCACGCCTACATGGCGTGGACCTTCTGCGTGTCGTCCAAGCCTGCGGCACCGCCCGCCGCCGCCCAGGCCGCGCAGGTACGCGTCCTCACGGACGCCTACGGGCTGGACGCCGCTTCCCGCGCCAACCTCCCCAACGCCATCCTCGAACGCCAGGCCCACAACGCCCGGTGGTGGAGCAGCCACCTCAACCGCCCCGGGCCCGTGTCGCCGACGACCACCAGATCACCGAGCGCATCCGCTGGTCGGAGCGCGAGCACGCCCACACTGCGGCCAATCACCACGTCTTCGTGACAGCTCTGCGCTGACTACGACGGGCTCCCGCCCCGGAGCGATAGGCTGATCAGCTATCAACCGGAGGAGCGCCACACCATGGAACCGACCGTCGACAGGCCCGCCCCGCAGGTCACCGCCGCGCACCTTCGTACCCTGCTGGACTCCTCCGCTGAGCGCCCGGTTCTCTACATCAGCTTCGGCGAGGGATCCGAGGCGGAGTTGGACGTGTGGGCCGCCGGGCTGGTCTACGAGGCCGATATCGTCCTGACACGCGCGACCGCCGTCGACCTGCTCGGTGAGGAGCCCGACAGCGAGGCCATCGCAGCGTCCCTGCCAAAGGTCCAGGAAGCCGTGGACCAGATGATCTCGGTCCGGGGCTTGTGAAGCCGATCTGCTGATCGATTGGCACGACGGCCGCAGCGGCATCGGGTAACCAGCGCAGGGGTTACCCCGGACAACGCGCTTACCCAACCGGCCTCGGGGATCAATCGGGCAGCGGTTAGCGGTAAACCCGCTCCCGGCTTCGGAGATCAGGGGGCGGTCGCCGTGGCCGTGAGGCGGGCGGCGTCGGCGATGCGGATGGTGTCGCCTACGGCGGCCTCGTGCAGGAGTCGGGTGAAGCCGGCACGGTCGAGGGAGAGTTGGCGGGCGGAGGTGGCGGGGTCCTCGTAGACGGGGGCGCCGGCGGCCAGCAGCGCGGCCAGGGCATGCCGTTGGCGCGCGTCGGTCTGCTTGTCGGTGGAATGCCGGAGGTAGATGCGGTCGGCCATGCCCGATCGTTTCCCTTCCCGGGGTCGCCGGTGTCGCTCTCAGGAGTCTTGTGCAAGGTTCTCAGAAGACGTCTGGAGCAGGTCGGCAGGGATCCGGCCGACGGCGATGGCGATCGCTTCGGCGGCTGTGGTGACGTGGTGCAGGGCGGGGCCGTTCCACCACTCTCTGATCGTGTAGTCGCCGGTTCCCC
The DNA here is from genome assembly GCF_041262165.1 of Streptacidiphilus sp. MAP12-16. Classification (NCBI taxonomy): domain Bacteria; kingdom Bacillati; phylum Actinomycetota; class Actinomycetes; order Kitasatosporales; family Streptomycetaceae; genus Streptacidiphilus; species Streptacidiphilus sp. MAP12-16. Next base: position 135,885 of record NZ_JBGCBY010000019.1, on the reverse strand, counting down.
GGGGTGAGTCGATCGAGACGAAGGACGGGGAGAACGGGTAGTCGGGCGTGTTGGAGAAGCTCAGTGCCCAGTGGCTCGTGAAGGGGTAGAGCCTGCGGAGCTTCGGTTCGGCGTGGGCGGACTCGATGAGCGCCTGGTACTGCGGCCAGTCGGCGTGATCGGCCTCCTTCAGCAGCCACTGCCACTCTGAGGCGATGACGTCGGCGGGGTTGTTGTCGGGGACCTCGAAACGTCCGGTCAGAAGGTCAAAGGTCGCGGCCTGCCTGATCTCGTCGAGGCTGGCCCCCTTCGCCCAGCCGCGGATCACTTGGGGAAGTTCACGTATGTCCTTGGTGTTGCCGCAGAGCATGAGCCTGTCGTTGGACGAGCCCCAGATGGTCCAGTTTCGCTCGTGATGCCACGCCGCGATGTAGGACGAGCGGCGATGCGGGACGACACTGGTGATCGTGGCATGACGCAGTGGATCGGACGGGGTGACGGCCAGGGGAAGGGACAGGCCTTGGTCAGCGGCTGCGGCTTGGAGTGCTGCGGCGAGGCTGCCGTGGGCGGCCACGTCCGGGTAGAGGACGGCTGGGTCTGGTTCGCGACTCATGATGTTCCGATCTTCATGCCTGTGTGGCGCGCCGGGTTGGCCTGCCGAGGCCAACGACCAGGTCACCGCGAAGGTGTCGGACCGCAGACCCGGGTCCGACCGCAGCCTGCGGCCGGACCCGGCCTCTGGGTAGCTCCACTCTCTGCGGATGCGGTCCACATCCTCTACGTCGGTCCTTCCGGGCGTGCCCGGAAGGACCGACGCGACCAGCACAAAGACACAGGACGCGGACCGCTGACACGGCTCTAGGGGCCTCGCTGCAGCCGAGGCACCTACTACAACAAACCTTGATACTAACTCTCCGCGTCGTACGGCCCGTCCTTCACTCCGGTGACTCTCCCACGATCGCACGCAGGGCCGCGAGGTGAGCGTGGTAGGCCGCCCGGCCAGGACTGGTGAGCGAGAGCCAGACGCGCTGGCGGGTGTCGCGCACGGCCCTGGTCTGCTGCACGTAGCCGGCGTCCATCAGCACGCTGACGTGTTTGCTCAGCACCGAGGCACTGACCTGTAGCCGCTCCTGTACTAGGGCGAATTCGATCTGCTCCACCGCTTCCAGCAGCGCGCAGATCCGCAGCCGGTTCTCCGCGTGGATCGTGGCGTCGAAACCGTCTGGCGACCTGGTGTCCGTCTTCATGCCCGGGTCCGCGCACGCCGGCTGTGCACGAGTCCGTATCCGGCCGTCCAGCATCCGACCACCACGGCGCCGATGATCCACCCCCACGTCTCGTTCAGGAACGCAAGGGCGATCCACAGTGCGGCCGTGGGCGCCCCCACGACCACCGTCTGGCGAATGGTGAGTTTCCGGGGCACGACGCCGGCCGCGACGACCCGCCTGTAATAGACGTGCTCAGCCGCCACGACGCCCACCCCATAGGTGCTGACCACCGCAAGCGTGAGCAAGCCGGACGAGGGGTGGAGCAGCATGATAACGGTCGCCATCAGGCCATAGACCAGGAAGAGCCAGGCCTGGATCGACGTGTGGCCCGCGGTTCGGGCTTGCCTGGCGGCCTCAAGCGCGGCGGCCGCCTCCAACGGAGAGGGACGCTCCGGGATCTCATCGGTTTTCATGATGGAAAGCTACCCTAGAGTTTCCAAGTCGGCAACACACAACTTTCTACTATGGAAACAGGCGTGAACGGGACCGCCATGCCATTGGTGACGCGCCGCCGCCAGGCCGCCCGCACAGGGGCGACGGTCGCCAGACCCGCCGGCGACCACCCGGTCGGCGCTTGGACCGGCCCGGCCGCACCGCCAAGGACATCCTGATCATCGCTGACGAACCGCACGGGCCGGGTCGCGCAAGGGTCGCAGCGCGCCGCCGACCGTGCCGGAGCCACGGAAGCTGTAGCGGCCGAGCGGGCTTACCGCTAACCACTGCCCGATTGATCCCGAGGCCGCCACCACAGCGGTTTCCTCGCTGCACACCGCTGCTGCGCTGCTGCCGCACGCGTTTCGCCACGGCGCAGCAGCAGCGGTTGCGGCGCCCGGCATGACCGGCCGTCAGCCGCCGTCGTGATCATTCACGCTGACCCGGTCAGAGCCCAGAAAGTCCCTACCCCTCGCTGCTGGATGGGACAGCTTGCTCGCCCCGATTCCCATCTGCGGATGCCGAGTCACGGCAGGACGGCGACGCTCCGGCTCCCTCGCCAGCCAGCCCATCTACTCAGTGGCGGGCCGGCCCGGCACGTGGTAGAACCCGAGGTGTGACCGTCTTCTCCTGCGCCAGGTGCGGAACCGCGCTCACCGGGGATCTGGTGGCACTGCCCGCCGTCCCGGACGTCGACGACCCGGACGAGGGCCGGGACAAGAAGACCCAGCGGGCCCGCTCCACCGTCCCGCGCGGGCACTACGCCATCGACCCCGATCCGTGGGGCGCACCTTTCAGGGCGGCCGCCGCACCCCGCCAGCACACCCGCAGCAGGGGCCGCGGGCTGCTGCGGACCGGCACCGGGTCCACCATCTCCGCGGGCCAGCGCGACAGCCTCGTCGTCCACCCCGACGACGTCCTGCCCCGCCTCGATCCCTTCACGTGCGGGGACAACTGGACCGGGTGCTGCGGCCCCACCGGCGCGCACGGCCCCAACCTGGGCTGCGCCTGCGGCTCACGCCTGGCCACCTGGGCCGCCGACTGCATGGGACCCAACGAACTCCACCTCGACCCCGTCCGCGTCTACGCCTGGCAGCCGGGCGCAGCCGCCCAAGACCGCCTTGACGGACGGGAACGGCCCTGACCCTCCCACGCAGGACAGCAACCCCCGGTATTGACCTCGCCGGTGATCTCCCCGGCCCGTTTGCGGCTCAGCACCACCGCGTACAACGTGCCGCGGGTGGTGCAGCCGTCGCGCGTGAACCTGCCCAGGAGCATCCCGCCCGGCTCGCGCACCAGCACGGCGAAGTGCCGGTGGCCCCGGGGGCCTGGTCACCGCACGTCCTGGGCCACTACCGCGACCGGGTGATCGCCCCGCGACGGCGACGGCTCCTCGCGATCTTCGACAGTGCCCGCAGCCTGGGAGTGATCGACGACGACGCCGACGTGACGGTCGCCCTGACGATGTGCACCGGAAGCTGGTACGGCCGTGCCCTCGCAGGCGCACCCGTCCCGCCGGACTGGCCCCCCGCGCCGCGCCCCTGGTCTGGCGCGCGCTGGGCGGCCACCCGCCGACGCCGGAAGGGTGGGTCACCGATTGAGGTACGCCAGCACGGCGAGCACCCGGCGGTTGTCGTCGTCCGAGGGCTGGAGGTCCAGCCGCACGAAGATCGACGCGGTGTGCTTGGCGACGGCCCGTTCGCTGATCACCAGCTGCTGTGCGATGGCTGCGTTCGACCGGCCCTCCGCCATCAGTGCCAGCACCTGCCGCTCGCGCGGGGTGACGGCCGCGACCGGCCCGGCGGAGGAGTTGTGGGTGAGCAGGCGGCTGATCACCTCGGGGTCCATCGCGGTGCCGCCGAGGGCGACCCGGCGCACCGCGTCCACGAACTGGTCGCTGTCGAGGACCCGGTCCTTGAGCAGGTAGCCGATCCCGCCGCTGCCATCGGCCAGCAACTCTCGTGCGTACAGCTGCTCCACATACTGCGACAGCACCAGTACCGGTAGTCCGGGCTGTGTCTGACGGGCTGTCAAGGCAGCGCGCAGGCCCTCGTCGGTGAAGGTCGGCGGCAGCCGGACGTCCACGATGGCGATGTCGGGCCGCTCCTTCGCCACCGCTGCCAGCAGTTCGTCGCCGGTCTCGACGGCCGCCGTGACCTGCATCCCGTGCGCCTCGAGCAGGCGGATCAGACCGTCCCTGAGCAGGAAGAGGTCTTCGGCGATGACAACGCGCACGGAACCTCCAGGTTCGCGATGGTGGGCCCGCCCGGTGGGCTGCTTACGGCGAGGACGCCGTCGAACGCGGCCAGCCGGCGCTCGATCCCGCGCAGTCCGCTGCCGACGGCGGGGTCGGCACCGCCGTGGCCGTCGTCGGTGACGCCGATCCGGAGCATTGCGCCAGTATGGCCGATCTCGATCCACACCTGGGTGGCCCCGGCATGCTTGGTGACGTTGGCCAGCAGTTCGCTGACCGCGAAGTAGGCCGCCGACTCGACCGGCGCGGGCGGACGTCCGGTCAGCCCGCCAGCGAACCGCACCGGCAGCGGCAGGTCGAGGGCCAGCGCCTGGACCGCGTCGGCCAGACCGCGGTCGGCGAGCACCGGCGGGTGGATGCCCCGGACCAGGTCGCGCAGCTCGCCCAGCGCCTTGGCCGAGGAGGACTTGGCCTCGACGAGCATGGCCCGCGCGGCCTCGGGATTGCTGTCAATCAGGTGCTCGGCGGCACTGAGCACCATGCCCAGCGCGACCAACCGGGCCTGCGCGCCGTCGTGCAAGTCCCGCTCGATCCGGCGCATCTCCGCCGCTCCGGAGTCGATGGTGTCGGCCCTGGTCTGCGCCAGGTGGTGGACCCGCAGGGCGAGTTCGGCCTGCCGGGTCGGCCCGAGCAGCGCGCGGGCACCCCGGGCGTGGAGGGTCAGCAGCAGCGGGGCGGCCCACAGGCCGATCAGCGGAGACAGGAAGAGGGCGGCCAGATAGAGCACGAAGAGCGCCGGCGGTCCGAGCAGCCACGGTATCGCTGCGGCTGCCGCGCACCCGGCGGCCGGTGCCAGGACCGCGCAGCCGGTCAGGGCCGTCCACGCCACGTCCCGCCAGGTCGCCGGATCCGTCAGCCACCCGCCGGCGCGCCACCGCAGGCTCCGCCACGACAGGCTCCGCCACGACACCTTCTGCCACGCGTTCGCGGACCGTTGCGGAGCGGGCCGGTACGGCTGCTCGATGGCCACCCCGGTCCAGCGTCCGACCAGCCGCCTGGTCTCCGCCGCCACCCAGCGCGCGCTGAGCACTCCGAGCGGGAGCAGCGCCAGGGCCGGCCACACCACCCCATGCCCACCGCCGGGCGGTGCGCCGCCGTAGGTCGTCGTCGCGGCCACCGCCAGGACTCCCGGGGCGAGCAGCGCCGCCCCGGCGGCCCGCCCGCCGGCCCCGGTCGCCCAGCTCAGGCCCCAGACCGCGCACGGAACCACCGCCAACAGCAGGCCGAAGATGAGATGGAACCGGCCGCCGCCCGCCGGGCCGATCCTGTCGTCCACGCCGATCACCGTCGCGAACACCAGAACCGGGGCCGCCAGTAGAGCTGCGGTCCCCGCCACAGCCAGCCCGACCACGTACAGCGTCTGCAAGCCGGCGGCGAGCAAACGGCCCACCTGGGCAGCGGCTCCGGTCACAGTGTTCGCACTCACGGTGGGCCTCCTCGGCTCCTCAGCTCCTCGGTCCCTCGACTCGTCAAGTCGCCGACCGGATGCGGATCTTCGCAGCCCAGTGTGCCCAGGTCGCGGAGTGGCCCGCCCTGGGTGTGGACCCCGAAACGGGGGTGTACCTGGATACACCCTCCCAGCACGAACGGGGCCCGTCGGCGCTCTGCACCGCACCCAGGCTGACCGGTGGCGGCGCCCGTCAGATGCCAGTCGTCGATGTGCAGGCGCTCAGGCCGTAGCCGCTGCGGTCACCCGCCGAGCCCAGACTGATCGTCACCGCACGCCGCTCGGGCTGCCCGAAGTACGCGGACTGGACATGGATCAGACCCAGGTCGCCGACGTCGTACAAACCACCAGGTTGGACGGCGCCTGCATCGGGTGACTTCCCGGGGGTGTACGGCGCAAGCGGGTGGTGTTGGCGGCCATGGCCACGACGGGTACGAGCGGCCGAGGTGTCGCCTTCGGCGGGCCCTGCCGGGTTGTCCGGTGCCGGAACGAGGAGGAGGGGGGTGAGCCCTGGTGGCATCCCCAGTGGATCCCGTGGGCCCAGAGCGACGGCGATTCGCAGATCATCGACATGCGGCACGGGCCGCACCGGGGTCGCGTAGGAGACGCGCATCACGACAGCACGGGTTCCTTTGGATACGGATGGCCGTCCTTGGCGGCATACCTCCATGACATCGCGGACGTACTCGACTTCGGAGGCGAGGTCGGCGTGCGGGCACCGTTCCTGACCACAGACAAGGAGCTTTGGTGGTCCTTCCCGGAAGACACCGGACTGAACGGCGATCCCTTGACTCCGGCACCGACTTCCAAGACCAGCTGACCCACAAACGCGTGCTGGGCCCAGGACGGTCAGGTCGACGGCGCCGAGCCGGTCGGCGCAGGCGTCGCGGGGCCAAGGGCGGGGCAGGCGACAGAGGTCAGTCGGTCTGCTGCTGCCTGACGTGGTCGGCGACCATAGCGGCAGGGATGCTGCGGAACATATCGCGGCGAACTCCGCGTCCGGGGTACGGGTCGCCAGGAGCTTGTGCAGGTGCTGGGCGCAGGCGTAGTCGTGGCGGACCTCGTCGGCCACCGGGTCGCCCCAGTACACGACTCGGTGCGCCAAGGCGTAGCAGGGGCCCGGGAAGCGGGTGTTGGTACTGAGGACCGGTCCACCTGCGCCGCTGCGGCGCGCGACTGGTCCACTTTTCAACCGGCCTTGACAGTTGTTCCCCCCCCGGCTTCGGCCTGTCGCTCGATGCGAGTTCCGAAATCCACCGATGAGTTCCGCAGGCTGGGCCGGTCTACCCCGGTGTACACCATCGAACCTCGGACTGGAGACCCATCATGACCGCTCCCGCACACGCCGGCCGCATGCTGTTCGTGAACATCCCCGTGGCGGACATCGAGCGCAGCAAGGCGTTCTTCGCGCGGCTCGGGTTCAGCTACAACCCGATGTTCACCGACGAGACCGCCGCCAGCATGCTGGTCGGCGAGCAAGCCTGCGTCATGCTGCTCAGCCACGAGACGTTCGCACAGTTCTCGAAGCTGCCGATGGCCGATCCCACCACGCACACGCTGGCGCTCTACTGCTTCAGCGTGTCAGCCCGCGATGAGGTCGACACGGTCGCTGAGGCTGCGCTCGCCGCGGGCGGCGCCGAGGCGGATGGCCCCGAGGACCACGGCTTCATGTACTCACGCAGCTTCTACGACCTCGACGGCCACGGCTGGCAGGTCATGTGGATGGATCCGTCGAGCACCTCGGACAGCTCGACTTCCTGCACGCCCGCGAGAACGTGATCCTGCTCGGACCGTCGGCACCGGCAAGACCCACCTCGCCGTCGCGCTCGGGATCCACGCCTGCCTCGCAGGGCAGGTCACCAGGGAGCACCTCCCGCACCATGCCGCCGTCCAGGAGTTGCTTCAAGGCGTGCTGGAGCTGGCACGGGTCGAACGCGTCTACCTCGCCCCACTCGGCGAGCAGCGGATGACCGGCGGACAGAGCGGGCAGCCGCTTCGGCGGAAAGCCGTCGAACAAGTGCAGCACAGTGCCCTCGGCGACGCGCATACTGGCCAGCCAGAGGGAGCGGCCCCACGACGATCCCAGCACCAGGTAGGCAGCCGACGCATACACCGCGGTGACCGTGTCCGCGATCAACGCCGCGACCTGCTGGGCCGCGGCCTGCCCAAGCGCCTCCACCTGCCTGGCGACCACCAGCCGCGAACGAGACGGCCACTGCGGCGGTGAGGGCGTTATGGAGGGCGACGACGGTGCGGTCGAACAGGACATGGGCAGCAACTCCAGATCAGTGGAAGGGGGGAGAGGTGCGTGTGTCAGGGACAGAACCCGGACCACAGCGACGGCTCGCCCCGGCCGCAGGCGAACCATCGACTACTCGTAAATCTAGGACCAGTCGGCCGGGCAGCAGACCCCAACTCTCCCGGCCTGGCGGTGATCTACGCGATGCACTGCTCCGGCCAGGCCGGCGGCCCAGGAACCGGGGAACCCATGCCCCCGCGCGCGCCGATCCGATCCGATCCGGCCGACACGGGCACAGTCGCACGCAGCACAGCGGAAACCCGGCGACAGGCCAAGACCGCCCGGCACGAACCGGCACACAGCAGCCCCGCCCGGGACCACCCGGGTATCCCCGCACCTGTCCCCGGCCGACCCGCGAGCAGGAAGGACCCCGTCCCCCTTCGGCAGGAAGAACGGGGTCCTGGACGGCACACTCGGACACGACGGCAGCAGTCAGGCGCCCGGGGTCGGCCCGGCCACAGCGGCGACGCCGGGCCGGTGCGAGCCAGCGGGCGGCGCTCTCGCGCGCCGAAACGCCGGGGTACAGCCATTGGAGGTCCTCCTCGCTGGCCTTGACCAGGTGGCTTAAGCGCGACGCACTCCTCTACGGCGGCGAGACCGACGGTGCGTTCACCGAAGAGCGCCGAGCGGATGTCCGGGTCGTAGGAGACCGTAGCCCCGCAGGCGCGCAGCTGACGCATGAGGCGACGGGTTGTCGTGGCACCCGGTTTCATGACCGAGGGAAGGGATCCGAAGTGAACATGGAGCGCGTCCCGCGGCCCGGAGCGGGAACAGCCAGCCTGGCCGACACTGTTGCACTGGCGCAGGGACCGGCGCGGGCGGGGGCAGAGATCCACAGGTCATCCGCCAAGCGTGATGCTGGGCCCTTGGGGCTGCCCGGCTGCCCCAGGCCCTGTCCGCCCGACAGTGCGGGCGACCACCTGCCCGCACGCCGCAGATTCAGAACCAGCTTTACACAGGAGGACTGTTTTATGAGTGACCGGCCCTTGACGCTGATGGCAGTGCACGCCCACCCCGACGACGAGGCGACTGGCACAGGGGGTGTCCTCGCGCGTTATGCGCAGGAGGGCATTCGCACGGTCCTCGTCACGTGCACCGACGGCGGTTGCGGTGACGGACCGGGAGGAGTCAAGCCGGGCGAGCCCGGGCACGATCCGCAGACCGTGGCCGCGATGCGGCGTCAAGAACTCAAGGCGAGCTGCGAAGTCCTGAAGGTCAGCCATCTGGAGATGTTGGACTACGCCGACTCCGGGATGATGGGCTGGCCGGCCAACGACGCCCCCGGGTCCTTTTGGCAGACGCCCGTGGAAAAGGGCGCAGCCCGCCTCGCCGAGCTCCTGCGCCTCTACCGGCCCGATGTGGTCGTGACCTACGACGAGAACGGGTTCTATGGCCACCCCGACCACATCCAGGCAAACCGCATCACGATGGCGGCTCTGGCGATGACCACGATGACGCCGAAGGTGTACTGGACAACGGCGCCGCGCTCGATGATGCAGCGGTTCGGGGAGGTCATGCGCGAGTTCGGCGCGGACTGGGAGGAGCCGGATGCGGCCGAGGCCGCCGAGATGCCCGAGATCGGACTCCCGGACGAGGAGATCACCACCTGGGTGGACACCACCGAGTTCGGCGGTCAGAAGTTCGACGCGCTGGCTGCGCACGCCAGCCAGGGCGAGAACATCTTCTTCCTCAAAATGGGCAAGGTGAGGTTCACCGAGCTGATGGGCGTGGAGACCTTCGTCCGGGTCCAGGACGACACCGGCGCGGCCGTGCCCGAGAACGACCTCTTCGCCGGACTGCGCTGACACTCGCCTCACCTCGGCCTTGACTGCTTGCAGCTACTGCGGGACACCGGAGCAGGCCGACAGTCGACGTGGCCCGTGGCGGTCCATCAGACGAGTCGACGGGCGGCATCGACCAGGACACGCCGCACAGGCTGAACCAGATGTCGGCGGGGCCGATTTCAGCAGTACTCCTTCGATTCGGTGCGGCCCCCGACCCGTCACGATCCGTACGGCAGGCGACTGGTGAAGAACAGGGCCCAGCCACAGACCGGGCCTGCGGGCGGGAGCGGCAGGGCCTGGCCGGGGCGCTGCTGCGACCCGGCCCGAGCGGCGAGCGCGACGACGCCGGTGCGCCTAAAGCGAGCCCTGCACGCGCATCTCGGCGACCAGCCGCAAGGCCTGGGTCTTCGCATCTGAGACGGCGGCGTCGACGTCGCGGGCGATCGGCGCGAGCACCGCGTGCAGGTAGCCGGGCCGGGTGTGCCCCTCGCCACGCTCGCGGTCCCAGTTGCTGGCCAACCAGGTGGCCGCCGGTGGTGATGCGGCCCGCCAGGTAGAACCGGCCGATCCGGTCGTCGAGACGGTCAGCGGGCACGACCACCGCCCAGTCGGCGGGCCTCCACACCGTCAGGTGATGCACGGTCTCCGGGCGGCACGGCACCAGGTTCAGGTAGGACTCGCCGCGGATGACCGCACACACCTCACAGTGCGAGACGTCCAGCAGGGCCGGGGCAGCAGTCAGCGCCGCATCGCAGAAGGACACGTACGGATACGCGGCCAGATTCTCCACCCGGACGACCCGGGCGGGGACCGCCAGGGAACCGGACACGGAGCACCCCGGCGAGGACAGCGGGCAGCACCCCGGCGCCGGGCGCAGCCCACCCGTGCCAGCATCGGGCCCCGCCGTCCAACCGCGCGAGGGCGGGGCCCGGGAGACATGGGCGGTCAGATGCTGCCGGCCCAGCCTTCGGGCTGTTCGGCCCGGACGCCGCCGTAGTAGTTGACGTCGAAGTGGTCGGTCCTCAGGTCGGAGCCGTCGTAGTTGTCGGCGCCGTGGACCGGGCGCAGCTCGTCGAGCAGGGCCTTCAGTGCCGCAGTCGCGGTCCGCCGCTCGTTGCCGCGGTCCTCGACGCCAGTGGTGTAGCCCCACTCCTGGGGAATGTTCCGGATGACGATGTCGATGGAGCCGCCACCGCAGTACTTCCGGGTCCGCACCGCGAACGTGATGCCCTCCAGCACGTCGGCCACCGGGTCCGCGCGACGGCCAGCGCACCGGGCCCGGCGCTCCTGAGGCCGATCTTGCGGACGAACTTGATGTCCTCACGGATGAGCTTCGCGACCTCGGACAGGTGCCACATGTCGCGGACCCTGTCGTACTTCGAACCGCAGACACGCATGTCACTCCACCCGGCGGGCATCAGCCGCTCCCCGACGGCGCCGGCCGCCGCGTTCACGCGCCCCACCATCCGGCGCCCAGCATTACGCTCCACCTCACCCGTGCGGGAGCGTCGAACTACTCCTCCACACAGCGCCGACCGGCCCAGATCCGCCGGCCGACACCAGCAGGACTATCGATCGACCACGCTGTGCGGTGCGAAGTCGAGCACTATCGAGCATTCGAGTGCTTCGGCGATGCGCGTGAGCGCGTCGAGGCTGGGTGTGGCGCGTCCGGACTCGATGCGGGAGATCACAGCCTGGGCGGTAGCGGAGCGGGCGGCGAGTTCTGCCTGGGTCAAGCCGCGCTGCATACGCCACCTGCGGACCAGCGCGGCCGGTTCGGTGTTCATCGCTTGAGGTCCTTGCCGCTGTAACGGGGAAGGCCTGCGGTTTCGATGGTCCAGCCCTCGACCGTGATGACGTCGCCGTAACTGTAGCCGTGGCGGTTGTCGTATGAGGGCCGACCGTCCTCGCGGACGATGCCGTGGTAGTAGCGGCAGGTGCCATCGCGCGGGTCCACGATCAGGTAGTGGGGGATCCCCATCGCCGGGTAGTCGCGAAGCTTGGCCTCGTAGTCATTGGACGGATTGGACGGGGAGACGATCTCGACGGCGAGGAGGATCTCACGGGGGTCGATCGGGTCGTCGGTGTCCATCGCGGCCTCAGGGACCACGAGGATGTCCGGGATACGGAGCTTGCCGAGGGACTCCTCCTCGACATCGGTGGCCTCCGCCGCGATCAAGCCTGAGTCGAGTTGGGCGTCGAGTTGGCGGGAGATGAGCTTGGCGGTGAGCTGGTGACGCGGCCGCGGGCTCATCATCATCACGATCTGGCCGTCACTGATCTCCGGCCAACCCAACCCGTGCGGCGGTGTGAAATCGTCGCGCAACTCACGCAAGTGCCGGTAGATCTCCCTCTCTGTCATGCCACAAAGTCTATATGACCAGAACGTCATATTCGGCCGCAGACGTAGACCCGCACAGCACGCTGCCGCCGCCGCAGGCCATTGCTCTGCTCGGCCATGACGACAGCCGCCGCCTTCGACCCACCCGAGGAGCCCACGGGGCTGCCGGTCGTCAACGGCATCCCCTCGCCGGATCCCACCCGCTGCGCCCGGCCAAGGGCCGACGCCAGCGTTGCAGGATCTGCGGGCGCCGGTGCGCGAAGTACGACCACGGCGAGGGCCGCCGCCGCCGCGCCCTGGACCTGGACCTGGACCTGGACCTGGACCTGGGGACCGTAACAGGCGGTCATCGACGCCGACGGGATCAGCAGTCGCGCCCCGTCCAGGTTCGTCCGAACCCGTCAGGGGTCGTCCAAGGCCCTTCCGGAGTCGTCCGAACTCGTAGCCGGACGCGGCCGACGCCTCCGCCCGAGGCACGGCCAACGTGAAGATGCGCAAGCGGGGAAAGCGCAGGGGGTGGGTTTCGGCTGGACGTGAGGCTTGCCGGGACGGCCCCCAATTTGGTCGGTTTCCAGGTGGCTGATTCCGCTGAACCACGGCGGGACGCCTCCTTCTCGATTGCGCCGTCCTTTCGGTACAGAAGCGGACAAAATAGCTTCGCTATCAGTCTGCTGCGGGAAGGCCGTGCCGTCCCTCGGCCGCCGTCGACTGGGCAAGAGAACCGGCAATCCCGGCCAGCAGCCCACGGCGCGCAGGGCACGTTGTTCAGGTCGATGCCGAAAGGAGCATCCCCGTGAGCGCGGGGCCGACATGATGGCCAGGCCGCCGTAGGTGCCTTCCCGGGGAGCATCCCCGCGAGCTCGGGGCCGACAATCCCCTGTCGTGGCTGGCCAACGTCGGCGACGGAGCATCCCCGCGAACGCGGGGCCGACTCATGGGTCTCGGTGTTGACAACCTCGAACCCGGGAGAACAGGGTCCACTCCACCAGGGCCGAGACCGTGGTCGCCGGGCAGTCCAGGATCAGGCCCCCGATGCCGTAGGCGCAGCCGTCGCCGTCCAGCACCAGCAACGGGCCATTGGCGAACCGCGGGTCCGCGGCAGGGATCGGCGTGCTCGCCGTCGCCGGTGACTTGGCGCGTGCGGCCGGACGCCGCCCCTTGGCCGGTGCAACAGAGGGCACGGGAGTTGCAGGGTCCACTGCCGCCGCGGCGGGCGCAGGCGCAGCGGCCGGGGCCGGTGGCTGGTCGGCGGGCTCGGGCGAAGGCACAGTGGCCGGAGTGGTGGGGAACTTGGTCGCGAGGCCTTCGAGCACGCGGCGGTAAGCGTCGAACTTCTCGCCGGTCGGCTCGCTGCGCCCGGACTCCCATGCGGAGGTGCTGGCGGGGCGGACTTTGAGTGCTTGCGCGACGGCGGCCTCCGTGAGCCCGGCCGCTCGGCGCAGTCGGGCACGCTCTTCCGGTGGCGGGAGTACGGCGCCGGTCTCTACTGCGGCGAGCAGTGCGTCGACGGCGTCGAAGATCGGGGGGTTCTGGTCGGACATGGTGCACCTCCTTCCTGGATGGCGGGGGGCTCGGCACCTGCTGCACTGGTCGAGGCCGACCGCGCCCGCCCCGGAACCGCCGACCACCTCGCCGCCCTGCCCGCCATCACCGTGGTCGACCTGGACCTTCCCGCCGCCCTCGCCCTCGCCAAGGACAACACCTGGGCCCAGGCCCACACCCGGCACGCCACCCAGCCCAGCCTCGAGCGCCCCAACGGCGCGTTTATCGCCACCGCCGACCCCGCCCGCTGGACCGGACAGAGCGTACGAATCCTCGACGTCACCCCAGCTCCCGACTCTGACAGCTGACGCACCCTCACCGCCGGCGTGACCTGCACTGCGCCCAGAGGTCTACAAGGCCCGGCACGCGGTCGAGTGCGGCATCAATCGCCTCAAGAGACATCGGTACAACAAACTCGCGGTCCGCTGCGAGGCTACCGTTCTCGTTGCCGCCATCAACGAGTGCTTGTGACGTACTGGTCCGACGACAACTCGAACACCCGTACTCGCCGCCCGCAGGTGGGATTGACGGTCTCACGGACCGGATGCATCCCCAGTTTGGTCATGATCCGTTCGGAGGCGTCGTTGCCCACTTGAGTGATGCTGACGATCCGCTCCAGCCCTCGCTCTTGGAACCCGAACCGTACAGCGGCCGCAGCGGCCTCGGTGGCCAAGCCCTGCCCCCAGTGGGAACGTCCCAACCGCCAGCCGACCTCAACCGCCGGCAGTACCTCCGGCAAGAAGTCGGGCACCGAAAGCCCAGTGAACCCGGCCAGCTCGCCAGTGGACCGGATCTCCACGGCGAACAGGCCGAAGCCCTGTGACTCCCACTCGCTCTCCCATGCCTGGACCCCGCCGCGAGTCTGCTGTTCGTCACGTACGCTGCCGTCACGAATCCACCGCATGACCTCGGGGTCGGCATTGACGGCAGCCATAGGCGCAACGTCTTCCTCGCGCCAGCGACGCAGGATCAAACGGGGGGTCTCAAGCGTGACCATCCAATCATTCTGGATCACAAATGGGCTCTCCGTCATCCTCACCAGGCACTTTCGATACACACCCTAGGCACGGCCGCGTCGAAGCGCGATCCGCTTGGCCAACGATGGCGGGCCCACCGATACGCGCCGGTACGCCTTTCTCGGCACCGTCTCCGTCGCCGCGCTTTGTCGTCTGGCGTGCGTAATCCGCCGATCGGACCGGCTCAAGCTTCCCGGATGCGGGCGTGCTGGTGCATGTCGTGTCGGCCGTCGTCATGCACCGCGGCACTGCGCTTGGTGCCTTCGAGCAGGTAGCCGGACTTCGTAGCAACACGGCAGGAGGCATGGTTGCGCGTCGAGTGGTCCAAATGCAGGCGGTAGAAGCCGATCTCATCCAGAGCCCAGGCCGAGAGCGCCGTGACGGCGCAGGTCGCCACACCGGCGCCGCGGGCCGCTGGGAGCACCCAGTAGCCGACGCCGGCGATGCCGTCGTCGAAATTCCAATTGCGCGTAGCAATCCGGCCGAGCACTTCGCCGTCGTTCCGGGCGACGGCCCAGTGGCCGCCCTTCTCGCGTTCCCAGTCCTGGCGGTAGGCGTCGAACCACTCCTGGACATGGGCCTCTGTGAGGGGGCGACGCGTGTGCCAGCGGCGGATCTCATCGTCCTGGTAAGCCGACAGGAATACTCGAGCGTCAGCCGGTTCCCATGGCCGCAGCAGCAGGCCCTGGGCGGCGGACAGCACAGGCTGCGGGGCCCTGGAGAGTATCCCTGAGGGGACCGCTGGCGGCGTCGACAATGCACGATTCATGGGCCATGATCGCCCGGAAGCCACCAGACAAGTCAAGGCTGCAGGTGCAGTTCCTCAAGCGGAGTCCCTGCCTCGCACCACCTGACGGTGCGGCAACGAAGCGACGATTCGTTCTGCGCCGCAGCAAGCAACCCCGACCGTCAGCCATCTGGGCTGGCAGCGATGGTGATCACGTACATAGTGCCGTCAACCGTGGCCAGTACCCTGCCGGGTTCGGCGACCATCGCCGTGGTGACCGCACCCCGCATGAGGTCGTCGTCGATGATCGCGTCAACGATCAGAACACCAAGACGGCTGATGCCGTCGTTCTCGCCGGAGCTCATCCTGTCCTCCCCTGCTCGCGTCTCTGCCCATCAAGTCCGCCGCGCCCGCCTGACGCAGGCCGATGCCGTCGGTTGGTTCAGTTCGCCGAGCGCAGGTGCCCTCGTCCGACCCTGGCGACCGCGTCCTGGAGCTGGTCGCGGCTCATCGCGGATCGCTTGGGGATGTTCAGCTCCGCGGCCCGCTCGTACAGCTCCGCCTTGGTCAACTGGGACAGGTCCTCTCGCGCCGCCCCGTGCGCTTCTTCGCCGCGGGCGCCCTCTTGGCCGTCTTGGCGGAGGTGCTCTTCGTGCCGTCGGAGGCTTTCGGCGTGCGCGGACTCGACTTCTTGGCGGCAGGCGTCGGCGTGCTGCCGCGGGCGGCCTCCACGCTGCGCTGCAGCGCGTCCATCAGGTCCACCACGTTGGTGGCCTCCAGCGGGCTCGCAGCGTGAGACGGCGATCTCCCGGCCCTCGCCTTGTCCTTGACCAACTGGCGGACCTGCTCTTCGAACGTGTCCCGGTAGGCGGTGGGATCACACTCCACGGCGAGCATGTCGACCAGCTGCCGGGCGGTATCGAGTTCCTTCTCGGTCACCTTCACCTGCCCGGTTGGGAGCGAGTCGATCTCCTGGCGGGGGTCGCGGATCACGTCCGCGAAGTGCATCGTGTGCAGCTCCAGCAGCCCGTTGTGGGCACGCACCGCGGTCAGGTGCTCCTTACCGCGCATCGCGAACAAGGCGATACCCGCCCGGTTCGACGCCTCCAGGGCATCGGTGAGCAGCTTGTATATCTTGGCGAACTCGGCGCCTTTGGGGCCGATGTAGTAGGTCCGGTCGAAGAAGACCGGTTCCACCTGGTCCAGGTCGACGAAGCCAGTTACCTCGATGGTCTTGGAGCGGGAGGGGGAGATCTGGTCCAGCTCGTCGGGTTCGACGACCACGTACTCGCCCTCGGCGACCGGGTAGCCCTTGACGATGTCCTGGAAGTCGACCTCGTTGCCGGTGCGCTCGTTCACGCGCTTGGTACAGACAAGCTCAATCACCTGCTGTCGCCACTTGATGGCGGACTGGGCGCCCACGATCGCGTCGTTCTGCTTTAGCTGGTCGTTGAGACCGCGATAGGCGAAGACAACTGCGACGGCGGCGATTACGTCCTCGACGTCATCGCGGTAGTCGCGCAATGGGGACCCCGGAATCGGGACCCCCAGTTCGGGGGCCACGGACAGTGCCACGATGCCCCGGTCCAGACGTGCAGTCTCGGCTGCGGTGAGCTTGGAGAGCTGCTGCTCGACCAACTCAGTCGGTTCCACGCGGGCGCGACGCGGGCCCTGACTAGGCGACACGCGCCGTATCTTGCCCTTTGGCGAGGTCAGCGAGGTGGGCTTCGCGAACTTTCTCCCAGGACCGACCGGTGCTGGCGGGCAGGCCGTGCTCGGCGATGTCCTCGATGACGCTCGCGAGCTCCTCGGTCCTCGCACGCGCGTCGGCCGCCCAGGCGCGCAGGGCCTGCGGATCTACGTCGGCGGGGTCGGCACGGTGTCCCCCAAGTTGGGGTGGCGTGCTGCCCGCGCCTTGGTGACAGCGCGCTCGGGTCGGGCGTCCCGCGAGGGCGATGGGAGACCGGGGTCAGGTGAGGCTGGCGAGGGCGGCGTCCAGGCGTGCGGCGGCCTCGTCGGCGACGGGGCCCAGTCGGTCGAGGCCGGTCAGGGTGACCATGGTCTGCGGGTCCAAGGCCTGGACCAGGGTGTGGTCGCCGTCCTGGCGCACGACCACGTTGCAGGGCAGGAGCAGGCCGATGGCGCGGTCGATGTCCAGGGCGCGGTGCGCCAGCGGCGGGTTGCAGGCACCCAGGATGAGGTAGGGCTCCATGTCGTGGTCGAGCTTGGCCTTGAGGGTGGCGGTGACGTCGATCTCGGTCAGGATGCCGAAGCCCTGGTCAGCCAGGGCCTGGCGCACGTCCGTCACAGTAGTGGCGAAGTCGCGCTCAAGGCGCACAGTGCGGTCATAGCTCATCGTCGAGGCCTTTCGGGTGCTACGCGTCGATGTCGGGGCAAGCGCGCCCCGACACTGCATTATACCCCCCTAGGTATTTTCCGCAGTCCGGTTTGTGGGCGTCGGCACCGAAGCCACCCCGTCGGGCGCCCCGGGCATGTCGTGTTGGCCAGGCGCCACGGCGGCCCGACTGCGCCGTGGAACGGAAGGAGCGGTGGTGGCGCCCGGCTGTCGGACCCCGGGCCGCTTCCGTCGCGCAGACCCGTCAGCACCCCGGCGCGCCATGCCTCGCACCTGCACGGGGTCCGGCCGCACGGCCGCCGTCCGGAGCCTCCTGCAGCGCCGTCCACCCGCATCGGCAGGGGCATTCGGCCCGGAGTGCGGCCTTTGCGGGCGGGACCGGCCCAAGATGCGGGGCCCGCCGGCCTCCGGCGCTGGTTGATACCCACTGGGGTATTGTTGCCTAGCCCAGATACCCCACCCCGTATTCAGGAGCCTGCGTGAACCGCCCCGACCCTCTCTCCCTGGCCGACAGCCCACCCGCTGCGCCCACCACTCCCGCCCTCGTGCGCGGTCCCGGAGTGCTGGGGCGGCTGGGGGGCTGGTCGGCACGCCGGTTCAAGACCGTGCTGGCGGCCTGGCTGCTGCTCGTCCTCGCGCTGGGCGCGTTCGCGCCCCAGGTGACCACCGCCCTGTCCGGGGCAGGCTGGCAGGCCAACGGCTCGGACTCGGTCCAGGTACGCACCCTGGCCCAGCAGCACTTCGCCGGCAACGCCTCCACCGCACTGCAGATCGTGGTGACCGCCGACCGGCCGGTGAACGACCCCGCCGTCCAGCAGGTCATCACCCAGGCCACAGGCCTGCTCAGGGCCGACCCGCGGATCTCCGCCGTCGTCGCCCCCCAACCCGGAGCCACCATCAGCAAGGACGGGCGCACCGCCATCCTGCTGGCCGGGGCCAAGGCCAATCCGGATGACATGGTGCGCGCCGCCGACGCCCTCAAGGGCCCCCTGGCCGCCCTGTCCACCGGCGGCATCACCGTGCACGCTACCGGTGCCTCCGTGCTGTGGAGTGACTTCAACGCCGCCAACCACAACGCGATGATGCACTCCGAGATCCTGTCCTGGCCCGTGACCATGGCGATCCTGGTGCTGGCGTTCGGCTCCCTGGTCGCCGCCGGACTGCCGCTCCTGCTGACCATGGCCGGACTGGCCGCCTCGGCCGGGTCCCTGGTGCTGATCAGCCACCTGTTCCCGGTCTCGGTCTGGGCCATGAACTTCGCCATGATGTTCGCCCTCGCCCTGGGCATCGACTACGCCCTGTTCCTGGTGGTCCGCTTCCGCGGCGCACGCATGGGCAACAACCGCACCACCGCCCAGGCGTTGGCCGAGACCATGGACACAGCCGGCAAGGCGGTCCTGCTGTCCGGCGCCACCGTCCTGGTCGCGCTGTCCGCCGTCATGCTCGTCCCCTCCCCCGCGTTCCGCTCCATGGCCGGGGGCATCATGCTCGCTGTGCTCTTCGTCCTGGGCGCCACCTTGACCCTGCTGCCCGCAGTCCTTGGCAGGCTCGGACACCGCGTCGACGCCCTCGCCCTGCCCTGGGTACGCACTGGCGAGCACCGATCGGCACGGTTCGCCGCCTGGGGCGAACGCCTGTGGAAGAAGCCCCTGGCCTACGGCGCCGTGGCCCTGGTCGCCCTGCTGGCCCTGGCCGCCCCGGTGATCGGCCTGCGCACCGCGATGCCGTCCATCACCGTCATCCCCTCCGACGCCTCCGCCCGCACCGGCTACACCGCCGTCCAGCAGGCGTTCGGACCTGGCGCTCCCGGCACTTTGCAGATCATCACGCCCGCCGCCCAGGGCCCCACCGTCCAGGCGCAGGTCGCCAGGACACCCGGGATCGCGTTCACCATGCCCGTGCAGAAGGCCGCCGACGGCTCCGCCTGGTCCATGGTCCAGGCCGTCCCCACCGTCGACCCCTCCGACCCCAAACTCGCCGCCACCGTGGACCAGCTGCGCGCCGAACTGCCGCACGGCACCCTGGTCGGCGGCGCGGCCGTGGAGAACCTGGACCTGCAGCACGCACTCAACGACAAGACCCCCCTGGTCATCGGCGTCATCCTGGCCCTGGGCTTCGTCCTGCTGCTGATCGCATTGCAAGCCCCGCTGATCGCGGCCCTGGGCACCGCGGCCAGCCTGCTGTCCACCGGAGCCGCCTTCGGCGTGGCCCGCCTGGTCTTCCAGGACGGCCACGGCGCCAGTCTCCTCGGCTTCACCCCGCAGGGCTTCCTCGACGGCTGGGCGCCCGTCTTCTTCTTCGCCATGATCTTCGCCATCGCCATGGACTACACCGTCTTCCTCCTGGCCTCCGCCAAGGAGCACTACGAGCAGACCGGCGACCCCAAGCAGGCCATGGTCGGGGCGCTGGCCCACTCCGGGCGCGTGATCTTCTCCGCCGCGGCCGTCATGGTCGCCGTCTTCTTTACCTTCGCCCTCTCGGGCCCGCTGCCCCCCAAGGAGATGGGCATCGTCCTGGGTGTCGCCGTGCTTCTCGACGCCGCCCTGGTCCGCCTGGTCCTGCTGCCCGTCATGCTCCGCCTGACCGGCCACGCCGCCTGGAGGTGCCCGGCATGGCTGCGCAAGATCCTGCCCGACATCCACTTCTCCCATGGCTGAGCCGCAGCCCGGAGCCCCACCCGGTGGCCCACCGCCCCGGGCCACTCATACCCCAGGGGGTACAATGGGGCTGCAACCCAGAGAGGAATCGCTGTGATCGTTGACGAGGAAGCCGCCACCCCCGTCCTGAACCGCCTGCGCCGAGCCCAGGGACAACTCGCCGGCGTCATCGCCATGATCGAGGCCGGTCGCGAGTGCAAGGACGTCGTCACCCAACTCGCCGCCGTCTCCCGCGCCCTGGACCGCGCCGGCTTCAAAATCGTCGCCAGCGGCATGCGCCAGTGCATGGCCACCGCGGACGGCGCGGCACCGCCCATGACCGAAGCCGAACTCGAAAAGCTCTTCCTCACCCTGGCCTGACCAAACCGCTCCCGACCAGCTGATTCCTCGGCCCGCCATCGGAAAGCCGCCGGCGGCGGGCCGAGCCGCACGCGAGGTCACCGACCTGGCCCCCGGCCGCCTGATCGAGGAAACAAGCGATGCGCGTCACTGCGCCTACGGTCCCCAACTGCCCGAACGCCCTCGTGCTCCAGAAGCGGATCACCACCGCGCTGGATGGCCGCAGCGCGAGCCTGGACCTGGTGGAGGTCACCACTCAGGACGAGGCCGCCCGGTGGGGGATGACCGGCTCGCCCACCGTCCTGATCGACGGCGTGGACCCGTTCGCCTCGCCCGGGGCGGCCCCGAGCGTGTCCTGCCCGGCCCCGAGCGTGTCCTGCCGCCTGTACCGGGGCGCGGATGGTCGTGTGGAGGGCTCGCCCGGTGAAGGAGCTGCGCCGGGCCCTGGACTCGGCAGTTTCCGGCAGCCGCTGAGGCCGGGCACGCAGAGGTCGTAGACGTGCTCGACCCGGTGGGACGAGGCGGACGCGGGCGGCTCGCCCCGGCGAAGCGGCCTGCGGGCGGTCCAGCAGGCGGTGCTGCGGCACTTCGCCGTCACCGGCGAGGCCCCCGACGCCAGCGGTTCTGCACCCTGATCGAGACCGGTTCGGACTCCTACCGGCTCCAGGCCACCGAGGCCGAGCACCAGGCCGAACAGGACCAGCGGTGACCCGGCCCGGGCCGGCCGGACTGGACGCCGACGCCCAACGCGGGATCGTCGGTGACACCCACCGGCTCGGCGTCACCCCCCTGACCGTCCCAGCCCTGTTGCGCAAGGGCGACCGGGTGCTGCTGATCGATCACCCGCCCACCGGCATCTGGAGACCGTCCCAGCCCTCGACGTGCTGCCCGGCGAGCTGATCGAGGACACCCCACGAGGCCAGCCTCGAACGGACCACCACCTGCTCCCGCGCGCTGCCATCGCCCGGACCACCCACTACCGCACCCCTCCCCCACCACGGCGAGCAGGAACCGCCTCCATGAAGTCAGGACGCGCACCACGATGAGACCGCGTGGGGCATGTACCGGATATGGACGCTGCGGCCTGCCTGGCCGGACACCTCCAGGTGCAGGCGGCGTTGGAGCGCCTGCGGCTGAAGCGGGACGTGACAGCACGTGCCAACAAGCACCAGGGGGACTCGAAGCTGTTCACGCTGTAGGCCGAAGCTCTGGCGAAGCCCCCCTGGTCGAGGTCGGGGTCCTCTGCTGTGCGGGCGCAATGTCCGTATAGGGCGATATGTACACCCGCGACACGAATCGGCAACACCAGGGCAACAATCGGTAGCCATCGTGTCTGGTGCGAGGCGCTCCCGAGAGGACGCGGGTATCGCCTCACCCCCACACGCAAGGGGTCGTCCGCGTCCCGACCGGCAC
Organism: Streptacidiphilus sp. MAP12-16; assembly: GCF_041262165.1. Taxonomy (NCBI): domain Bacteria; kingdom Bacillati; phylum Actinomycetota; class Actinomycetes; order Kitasatosporales; family Streptomycetaceae; genus Streptacidiphilus; species Streptacidiphilus sp. MAP12-16. The sequence goes on along the minus strand of NZ_JBGCBY010000019.1, from coordinate 114,031 downwards.
CCCTGGCCAGGCGCGAGGAGTGGTTACCCCTCGCGTCTGCTCTGCCGTCCAGGTGGGGACATCGCGGAGGCACCAGCCGGAGGGCTGAGGCAGGCCGCTCCCCGTCCATCACAACGGCGCTGGGTGTCCCGGACGTGGTGGAACTCGCTGCGAGCCTTGCAAGAAGGTCCGGCGGGGCTCCGCGGGGCCGCCCCTGCGCGACGCCGCTGTTGCGAGTCAGCAGGTCCAGCGGGTGCGGTGGGACCTGTGGCCCGCCGGGGGGTCTGTTGGACCCTTTCGCTCCGGTTCCCTCGGCGACGAGTGTTGGATCCGGCGAGCGTGCGATCCGCTCATCGGCGAAGGAGTCGTTACCGTACACGACCCGTAAGGAGGGCCACATGATTCACCGGACCCATCCCGCCGTCCCCCGGGGCGAGCCGGCCGACGAGGATCGGAACCATGAGGTGTCCAGGCGCGGAGTGCTCCGGGGAGCCGGCATGGGCGTGCTCACGATCGCGGTGGTCGGCACAGGGGCCGTCTCCTACCGGGCGTACGACAACCAGCTGCTCGGCCCGACGGGTGGGAGGGCCTTCGACGCGTGGCGGCACTGGCGCGACCAGCCCGGTCCGCGCGGCATGGTGGCTGCGGCGGTGCTCGCCGCCAGCCCACACAACACCCAGCCGTGGTACTTCCGCGTCAGCGACACCAGCATCGACCTGCTCGCCGACCCGACCCGGCGCATGGCCGCACCCGACCCGTACGGCCGCGAGATGCGGGTGGGTCTCGGCTGCGCGCTGGAGAACCTCGTCCTGGCCGCTCGGGCCCGCGGTTACCAGCCCAGCGTCGCTCTGCTGCCCGATCCGTCCGACCCGCGGCTGGTCGCCCGGATCGAGCTGGCTGCCAGCCGGGTGCAGAACTCGGCGCTGTACGACGCTATCGGCGCGCGCCGCTCCAACCGCGGCCCATACGCCGATGCGCCCCTACCGGCCGGCTTCCTGGCCGAGCTGGCGGCCCTTGCCGACAACTCCGGGCCCGTCACCCCGGTCTGGCTGACGACCAGCCGGGCCAAGCAGGACATGGGTGCGCTGCTGGTCGACGCCGCTCGGGCGGTGACCGCGGACCAGGCTCAGTCCGAGGACGGGTTCCGGTGGTTCCGCGCGAGCGCAGACGCGATCGAGCGGCACAAGGACGGCCTGACCCTCGACGGCCAGGGTCTGGGCTCCCTGACGACTTCCATCGCCAAGCTACTGCCCGCGACCTCCCGCGCGTCCGGGGACACATTCTGGGTGAACCAGACCCGCACAGTGCACACCAAGACGGCCGCCGCCTACGGCGTCCTCCTGGTCGCCGACCCACGTGACCCTGCGCAGCAACTCGCCGGCGGACGGCTGCTGCAGCGGATCCATCTCGCCGTCACCGCGCGGGGGCTGGCGTTGCAGCACATGAACCAGATCACTGAACGCGTCGACCGCGACCGCAGTCTGGGTCGGCAGCCGGAGTTCGGTCCGCGGCTGGCCGCACTGGGTCTGGCCGCGCTGGTTGCGGCCCCGGGCAGTCGGGAGGCCCTGGTCGCCTTCCGGCTCGGCCGTCCCGTACGTTCCGGGCGGCAGTCCCCGCGCCGGCCGGCTTCGGAGGTGATCCTGTGAGCGCGCGCTCGGACCGGTACGCGGCATGGTCGGGCCTGCTCGGCGGCGCGCTCGGCGTGGTCGCCGGCATAGTCCAGGCGGCCGCCGGCACACAGTTGGGGGCCTGGGCAGGCAGCAAGTCCAATCCGCTCCCGCTGGGCCTGCTGACGATCGGCCTGTCGGGCCTGGCCCTGGCGGCAGCACTGGTCCAGCTGCGGGCGATCCGGCCGCCGAGCACCGGACACCGCGCCGCCGTGGCCGCAACCGAGCTGGTCGCGGGCCTGGTGTGCTTCTCCACGGTGGGGCGGCTGTGGTGGGCTCCCGGCGCTCTGCTGCTGTCGGCCGCGGCTGCCGAGATCAGCGCCGCGCCCGCCGGTGTTGCGCGCGCCGTTCGAGGTGCCTGGCCGGCCGTCCTCACCGGCATCCTGGGCGCCTGCCTGATGCTCGTCGCCGCGACCGCCGACACGCCGCTCCCGCTGGTGCTGGGGCTGGCCGCAGGGCTCGCCGTGGCGGCCGCGCCATGGATCGCGGGCCGTTCCGTACCTGTCGCAGCGGGCGTCCTGCTGCTCGGGGCACTGCCCTGTGCGGCGATCACCTGGTGGTCCGCAATCACCCCGCTCACAGCTGTCCTGGCACTGGTCACCGGTACGGTGGCGATCCGCCGCCGCACCCGACCCGTCGACACCGACCGATGACTGGCACGCGCCGCGCGATGGACCGTGGCAACCTGGCGCAACCCCCGCCTCGGCCCAAAGACCGCCTGTACGACGCGATGTCGAAGCAGGTCACTGCCGCCGCACTGCGGGCCGGACCGTATCCCGAAGCCGTGGTGACCGATGCCGACCTGGCCGGGCTACCGGACGCCGTGCAGCGCTACCTGCGGTTCATGGGCGTGGTCGGCCTGCCCCGCGACCGGTCCTTCCGCGCCCGTTGCTTGATGGATGTGTACTGGCAGCCGTGGTCCGCGTGGTGGACGAGTTGTCCGGGCAGTACCTGGCGGCTGGCCAGGGCGTACTTCAGAGTGGCCAGGGCCAGGTCGGCGTCCGCACGGGCGGAGGTCTCCCAGGCCACCACGCGGCGGGAGAACGCGTCGCGGATCGCCGAGAGCCACAACGGACCCTCGCACCCAGCAGCCGCCCCCCAGCACGCCCGCGACACCCAGACCAGCGACTACCTCGTTGACGATGCCCATGCGACCAATGTGCCGATCCGGGCATCCAGACAGACAGCTACGGACACCGGCGCCCACTCCTTCATCATCCGCGGATCGAGTCTTGGATCGAGTCGCGGATCGGGTCAGCTCCTCCCCGCGGTGTGCACGCGGTCGTGGCTCATCCCCCATCCACAAGCTGCCGTCCAGGCAGAGTCGTCCCACCGGGCCCGCACCGAATACCGCGTCCCCGCAGGTCACAGCGGCGCCGTCCCAGGAATCCGTCATCCGGTCAGCGGCTCTAGCCTGCGGGACACCTTCCCCGCCAGGATCGGCGTACTCCGGGCCCGAAGGGATCGGGTCCCGGAACCCAGAACACCCCTTGTCCCAAGAGGAGAAGCACATGAGGATGCCCCAGCGACTCGTGACCGGCGTGGCGGCCTTCGCACTGATCGGGAGCGTGACCGCCGTCGCCGCGGCCCCCGCCCAGGCGGCGACCCCGGCCGCGGTCGGCTGTGTATTCCGGACCGGCACGACGGGCACGACGGGCACCAACGCCCACGGTCTCCCCGAATTCTCCGGCGGCTCGACCTTCACCAAGCCGAGCACGTCCAGCACCACCTGCCATGACTTCAACCTGTGGTCGGGCAAGGCCGGCGTCAGCTACGAGGGCTGGCTCTACTACGGCAACGGGAACTGGGGCGCGTGCAACGCCGGGTACGTCAAGTACTCCGGCAGCCCCATCGTCCTGTGCACCAACGTGTTGCCCGGCACAACCGAGGGTGTGACCTCGACCAACGGTGCCGGCCAGAGCATCCAGATCGAGGACTGACCCGATTCAACACGCTGCTCTGGCAGGCTCCGGCCTGCCAGAGCACGGAGTTCTTCCAGCCCGGCGCAACACCTGGCCCCCGCCGCCCCGCCGCCGACACGCAGAGAAGGCCAACCCCTGCCTCGCCCTGGAGGAGCAGCCGGCGGCCGCGAAGGGCGCTGGAGGGCGTCCACGGCCATCACCCGGGGACTGGCAGCCCTGCGTCACTGCCAGGGCCCGGGACTGGGTCGGTGACGGTCGCCAGAGCCCACACGGAGGAAGTCGTGGGCGGGGCCGAGGACGGAGCAGTGGTCAAGCTGGGGGTCTGGATCTCCAACACCAAAACCCGCCGCGACAAGACCCCGAGCAGCTGGCGGCTCTGAAGTAACTGGGGATGCAGTGGTGAGGGAGGTCGGAGCGATGGAGCGCAGCGAGGTGCCGCTGCGGCAGGTCACGCACTATCAGCAGAACTCCAGCGAGGCCTGCTTGCGGCTGGTGGTGGTCGAGTTGGGCGGCTGCGGGGACCGGGAGCACGGCCAGGACTACGAGGCCGGCTGGGACAAAGGCGTCACCGCGGTCAGCGACCAGCTGGTGGCCATCGCTGACCGGACCTACGAGCAGCGCGGCCAGGCCGCCTCCGCCCTCCAGCCGATCACCCACCTGCGGCAGCAGGAGCGGGCACGGTCGGCCCGTGAGGGGGATGACGCGGCGGCTTACCGGACAGCAGCAGGGGCGTGACGAGAATGGGTGCCGCAGTGGGGCGCAATGCAGCCTGCACTACACCCAACTCCCGCGAGTCGTGGACTGTTTGCGCAGGTCAGACCTCAACGCTGCACGAAGCCGAGATCGAAAGCAGTTCGTGAGCGAGAGCCCCTGACACACCCTGAAGATGGGCTCCCGTTCCGCCGGGCCCACGGGGGACCTACGCCCAGGGGCGCCGGACGAGCACTCCATCTCAGCGCCCAACGCCACGACCAGTAAGCCCGAGCCGAGGGCACAACGCGACGCCGACAGGGGATGCCGGAGCGGTTCCCACCCGTCCGAGCGCCGTTCTGGTGCGGTGCAGGACCAATGGCCTCGGTACGGTGTGCGAACAGGCATTCAAGGGGCAGGGAGGGTGATGTCGCGCCCCTTGTCCCACAGCGACTGGTGGTACCTGCGGAGGTACTCGCCCAGCTTCGCGCTGCGCAAGCTGAACCCGGTAACGACATCGGGATCGGTTCCGACGGTGAAGAAGACCTGCTCCCTGTCGATGATCGAGACGCTCAGCGCATCACCCTGAACGTCCACGAGTCTCACCAGGTACCTGGCGCGGTGCTCGAGTGCCAGCTGGCGTTGCGCGTCCTTCCATGCCGTCAAACCCGGCGCGTTATCCGAGGTGACCATCCGGCGCAACTGGTGGGTAGGGGCGGCCAAGACCCAATCCTTGCAGGCAGTGAAGTAGGCGTGGACCACCGGACTGTTCAGTTCATCAGGGGCGTAACGGCGAAAGTAGCAGACCAGAACCTCCTCTTTGGCTTGACTGACCTGCTGGGCGAGCGCTTCGTAGAAGAGTTCGTGATGGTTGTAGAACTGAAGCTCGCTCACGCCGTCGAAGGCCTGCTGGACTGCGGACAGTTGCCGCCCCAGCTGGTCGAAGTGGTCAGCGGATTGCCGGTCCCGCCCGATCTGGCCGTACCCGATGACGCCCAGCACCCCAAGGACAGCAGCTGCCGCGTAGCTGGAGTTCATCACGCCCAGCGCATTGAGCACGGTCAGTACTGCCCCCAGCCCGACCGGGACAGCGACCTCCAAGATCCGTCGAGCCCGCTCCCTTGCACCATTCGGTCCTGCGGCCATGGTGATCTCCCCCCAACAGATTTCCTCGCAGACCTTATGAATCGTCAATGTAGCTGCAGGAAAGGAAACTTGGCGACGCGCAAGCCCGTACCGGGGCCAGGCGCGTTACGGCCCGCTGAACGGAGCCGCCACTAGGCCTAATCGATCCCACCGACACGGTCGCTGAGCTCGACCAGGCACATCGAGGACCCCACCGCCCGCTACACCGGCCTCGGGGCCGCCCAGTACCTACGATGGACCGAGCCCGCCCGCAAAGCCCGCGACCCGGTCCGACAACTGGAATCCCTCGGCTGCCAGGTCACCATCACCACGCCGACCGCCGGCACCGCCTGATCGCTACCCGCCTGCCACCACCTGTCACGGCACCGCGCCCAGAGGGGCAACCCGCGCTGCCCGGTCACTGCTTCATTTACGGATCAGGTCTGGTCGACGGCCAGGTACTTGATCGTCAGATATTCGTCGAGACCCTCGAATCCGCCTTCCTTGCCGAGCCCGGACTGCTTCACGCCGCCGAAGGGCGCGGCGGCGTTGGAGACCAGGCCGCGGTTCAGCCCCACCATGCCGGCGTCCAGCAGCTCGGATACGCGCAGGGCTCGGTTGATGTCGCGGGTGTAGAGGTAGGCGACCAGCCCTGCTTCGGTGTCGTTGGCGAGTCGGACTGCCTCGTCCTCGCCCTTGAACGAGCAGACCGTGGCGACCGGCCCGAACACCTCCTGGCTGCTGATCATTGCGCCGGGCGGCACGTCCGCGAGCACCGTCGGCGGGTAGAACCATCCGGGGTCGAGCCGTGGGCCGCCGCCGGTGACGACCTGAGCGCCGCGCGCCACCGCGTCGTCCACGAGTCGGGCCACCCTCGCCCGTTGCCGTTCGTTGATGAGGGGACCCATCTGGGCGGCAGGGTCGGTGCCGCGGGCCAGGACGAGAGAGGACATGCGGTCGGCCAGCTGACTCGTGAACGCGTCGGCCAGGTCTTCGTGGACGAGGAAGCGGTTGGCTGCAACGCAGGATTCGCCGGCATTGCGGAGTTTGGCGAGCAGCGCCCCCTCCACGGCCGCCTGGAGGTCGGCGTCCTCGAAGACCAGGAAGGGGGCGTTGCCACCGAGTTCCATTGAGCTGCGCAGCATGCGGGCGCCCGCTGTGGCGGCAAGAGACCGGCCGACCTCGGTGGAGCCGGTGAAGGAGAGCTTGCGCAGCCGGGGGTCTGCAAGTAGCTGGGCGACCAGCGGCGCGGGGCGGCTGGTGGGGAGGACGTTGACCACTCCGGCGGGTATGTCGGCCTCCACCAGGATCTGGGCGAAGTACAGGCAGGTCAAGGGAGTGTCTTCGGCGGGTTTGAGGATCGCGGTGCACCCTGCGGCGAAGGCGGGGGCGGCCTTGCGGGTCATCATCGCGAGCGGGAAGTTCCACGGGGTGACGAGCAGGCACGGGCCCACCGGTTGGCGCATGGTGACGATGCGGGAGTCGCCTTGGGGCGAGATCCGGTACTCCCCCGCGATCCGGACGGCCTGTTCGCTGAACCACAACAGGTAGTCGGCCGCGTAGGCAACCTCGGCTCGGGACTCGGCCAGGGGTTTGCCCATCTCCAGCGTGATGAGCAACGCGAATTCCTCGCGCCGGGTGTGCAGGAGGTCGTAGGCGCGCCGAAGGAGTTCGGAGCGCTGCCGGGGCGCGGTGGCGGCCCAGACCGGTTGCGCCCGGCAGGCTGCGTCCAGGGCGTCGGACACGTCTTCCGGTGCGGCGTCGCTGACCTGGGTGAGGGGTAGACCGGTCGCCGGGTCGAAGACCGTGAAGAGCTCTCCGCGTGCTGCGGGTCGCCACCGGCCGTCGATGAGACAGCCCGTGGGTACGGCCGCCAGCAAGGCGCGCTCTGTTGTGGTGTCGGAGTCGGTAGGGGGCATTTGCCTGGTCTCCAGGGTCGATTCGCGGGCTGGCGGGAGCTCTGTCAACCGTCCAGCGCGGCCAGGAGCAGCGCCTCCAACTCGGGCTGGCTGGGCTGTCGTGGATTGTTGGCGGTGACCGCGTCGGCGAGGGCGGTGCGGGCCAGGTCGGGGACCATCGCCGCGTCGCAGCCGAGCCCGGCGAGCGTGGTGTGCGCGCCTACCCTCTCGGCGAAGGCCCGGCAGGCGGGAGCCACGGCCTCAGCGTTGGCCTCTTCCTGCCGGTCGGTGCACGCGATTCCGAGATCGAAGGAGAGTTCGGCGTAGGCACTCGTTGCGTCCACCAGGTTGAAGGCGAGCACGTGGTCGAGCACGGAGCCCAGTGCCAGGCCGTGGGCCGCGCCGGTGCGGGCGCTGACGGCATGGGCGATGCCGTGGACCAGGCCGAGGCCGGAGATGCTGAGAGCCAGTCCGGCGAGATGCGCGCCGAGGAGCAGTTGGGCGCGTGCCTCCAGGTCAGTGCCGTCGGTGACGGCGGCCGGTAGCCAGCGGTACACGAGTCGGACGGCCTGGTGGGCGTATGCCTCCGAGAGCGGGTTGCGGCTGCGGGAGGTGAGTGACTCGATGCCGTGGACGAGGGCGTCCAGGCCCGTCGCGGCGGTGGCGGCGCTGGGTAGTCCCACGGTGAGGATGGGGTCGAGGATGGAGACGACGGGCTGGGCGGAGGCGTGTCCGAGGTAGATCTTGCAGTGGGCGGCGCGGTTCTCGATGACCCCGAAGCCGTTGGTCTCCGCGCCGGTTCCGGCCGTGGTAGGGACGGCGATCAGCGGCAGCGCGGGCTGCTTGGGCTCGTTGCGGTAGTCGTAGTCGGCGGCCTGTCCGCCGTTGACGGCGGCCAGGGAGATGCCTTTGGCGGCGTCCAGGCTGGAGCCTCCGCCGACCGGGACGACCGCGGCGTCGCCGAAGCGGCGCAGCTGTGCGGCGGCGGCGTCGATGGTCGCGGTGGAGGGGTTGGGCTCGACGCCGTCGTAGACCTCGGTCTCGATGCCCGCTGCGGCGAGGACGTCGAGGACCTGAGCGAGTACCCCGCATGCTTTGATGCCGGGATCGGTGACCAGGAAGACGCGGTGCTTGCCGACGCCGACCACCGCGTCGGGGAGGCGCTGCAGGGAGCCGGCGCCGAATTCGATCCGCCCGTGCGGGGAGATGCTGAGGGTCTGCTCGGAGAGCATGTCAGTGTCCCTTCTGCGCGGCCGCGGGGGTGCGCAGTTCGATGCCTGCGATGTCCTCGTAGAGCCGGACCGGGATCATCTCGCCGGCCAGGTCGCCGTACTGGGCGCGGCCCCGCCGGTAGATCTGCTCGACCAGGGCGGAGAGTTCGACCGGGACACCGAGGTCGCGGCCCAGGTCGACGGCCAGTCCAAGGTCCTTGCAGGCCAGGGCCATGGCGAAGGATTCGTCGTAGTCGCCGGAGTCCAGCAGCGCCTGGATGTCGTGCTGCAGGAAGTTGCTGTTGGCGGGGCTGGCTATCAGGGCGGTACGCAGGGTGGCGAGGTCCACGCCTGCCTTGACGCCCATGGTGAGCACCTCGGAGGTGGCCACCAGGTGGGCGAACCAAAGCAGATTGATCATCAGCTTGACGGTGTAGCCGGCACCGTTCGGGCCGACGTGGAAGATCCGCTCGGGGTCGCCCATCGCCTCCAGTACCGGGCGTTGCCGCTGGTACGCCTCAAAGTCGCCACCGACGAAGATCTGCAGGGTGCCTGCGGAGGCGCCCTTGGCCATGCCGCTGACGGGGGCGTCCAGGTGCTGGACGCCGCGTGGGTCCAGCACCTCGGCGACACGGCGGGCGGTCTCGGGCGCGGATGTCGACATGTCCATCCAGGTGCTGCCGGGGCGCAGCGCGGCGGCGGCACCGGCGCGCAGCAGGACCGCCTCGACCTGGCGCGGCCCCGGCAGCATGGTGACGAGGAGATCGCTGCGCGCGGCGCAGTCGGCGGCGGAGTCCGCCCAGGAGGCGCCTGCGGTGAGGTGCTCCTCGGCGGCCTCGCGACGGGCGTCGTGCACGGTGACGGCGAAGCCGGCCTTGAGCAGGTTGAGTGCCATCGGCCCGCCCATGTGCCCCAGGCCGATGAATCCTGTTTCCACGCGACTGTGCTCCTTCCCGGTTGTCCGGATATCGGTTCTCGATCCGCTCTGACATAGCGTCAGGCGAGGTTGATCCAGGTGGTCTTGAGGGCGGTGTAGCCGTCCAGGGCGTGTAGGGACCGGTCGCGGCCGTGGCCGGAGTCCTTGAATCCGCCGAAGGGGGTCGTCACGTCGCTGGCGTCGAAGGTGTTGACCCACACCGTGCCGGCCCGCAACCGCCCGGCCACGCGGTGCGCGGTCGCCAGGTCGCGGGTCCACACCGAGGCGGCAAGCCCGTAGGGGCTGTCGTTGGCCAGCCTCAGGCCCTCCTCCTCGCCCTGGAAGGTGATGGTGGACAAAACCGGCCCGAAAATCTCCTCACGAGCGACCCGCATGTCGTTGCGTACCGCGTCGAGGACGGTCGGCTGGAGGTAGCTGCCGCCGCTGTCCGGGTGCGGACGGCCGCCGCCGAAGGCCACCTCGGCGCCTTCCTCCCTGGCGATGTCCAGGTAGGAGAGCACCCGGTCGAGTTGGGTCTGGTCGACGATCGGGCCCATCACGGTGGTCTGGTCGAGTGGGTCCCCGACGGTGAAGTCCGCTGCGGCCTTGATGACGGCGGCCAGCAGGTCGTCCTTGACCGCGGCGTCGACCAGAAGGCGTGATCCGGCGTTGCAGGTCTGCCCGGCGTTGTAGAAGATGCCCCAGGCCACCGCAGAGGCGCAGGCCTCCAGGTCGCCGACGTCGGCGAGAACCAGCTGCGGGGACTTGCCGCCCGCCTCGACCGAGACGGCCTTGGCGTTGGAGTCGGCCGCGTAGCGCAGGAAGTGCCTGCCGACCTCGGTGGAACCGGTGAAGGTGATCTTGTCGACCTCGGGGTGCAGCCCCAGCGCCGCCCCCGCCGTCTCCCCGTAGCCGGTGACGACGTTGAGCACGCCGTCCGGCAGGCCCGCCTCGCTGCCCAGGCGAGCCAGCAGCAGGGCGGACAGCGGCGACTGCTCGGCGGGTTTGAGGACCACGCTGTTTCCTGCGGCTAGCGCCGGGGCGATCTTCCAGCAGGTGATGATCAGCGGGTAGTTCCACGGCACCACCGCGCCGATGACGCCCAGCGGTTCCCGGGTCACCAGCGCCAGGGCGTCCCGGCCGGTGGGGGCGATCTGGTCGTAGCGCTTGTCGATGGCCTCGGCGTACCACTGCAGGCAGTTGGCTGCACCGGGTACATCGACCCGCAGGGACTCCCCGATGGGCTTTCCGACGTCCATGCTCTCCAGCAGCGCCAACTCCTCCTGGTGCGCGAGGACCAGATCCGCGAAACGCAACAGGACGCGCTTGCGCTCCCGGGGCGACTGGTCGCGCCAGCGGCCGTCCTCGAACGCGGCGCGGGCCGAGCGGACGGCACGGTCCACGTCCGCAGCCGCCCCTGCGGCGACCCGAGCCAGGACTGAGCCGTCCCGTGGGGTCGTGGTGTCGAATGTCCTGCCGTCCAGCGCGTCGCTGAACCGCCCGTCGATGAAGAGCCCGGTCTCCGGGCGGAGCGTGGCCGCCCGGCCTCGCCAGTCGGTCTCGAGCATGTCGTGCACTGCACTGCCGCCTTCCTGCAGAGATGAATGTGATGGACCGTCAGCCGATGCGCCAGCGGGCGATCGCCTCCTCGTCCAGGACGGCACCGATGCCGGGCCGGGCCGGTACCTCGACGAATCCGTCGGAGCTGATCTGCAGCGGCTCGGCGAGCATGAAGTCCCGGCGTTCCGGGGTCCAACCCGGCGGGTCGTGCGGGAACTCGAAGTACGGTCCCCCGCCCACGCCGGCGCTGACGTGCAGATTCGCCAGCACGCCGATGCCGTTGGTCCAGCTGTGCGGGGTGAAGAACCGGTGCTTGAACTGGGCGAGCTCGGCCAGGGTTCGCGAGCGCAGCATCCCCACCGCCAGAACCACGTCCATCTGGTAGATGTCCAAGACGTCGTGTTCGAGGTAGTCCACAAGCGCGCCGAAGGAGTCCAGCATCTCCCCGCCGGCGATCCTCACCCCGGTCTCCGCCCGCAGTGCCCTGAGCCCGGCGGCGTCAGCGTAGGGCAGCGGCTCCTCGACCCAGTAGACCCCGAGCTCGCGCAGTCGCTCCACGGTGCGCCGCACCGAGCCGAGGTCCAGCGCGGGCTCCACGTCCCCGGACATCCGCCATGCCTGGTTGAGGTCGACCATGATCTCGAAGTCCGAGCCGACCGCCTCGCGGGTGGCGGCCACTGTCGCGAGTCCCTCCTCCAGGCGGTTGCGGTCGATGCGGATCTTCATCGCCTGGAAGCCCTGCTCCCGCAGCGCCAAGGCCGACTCCGCCCGCGCCGCAGGGGGTTTCAGCTCCCCGCAGGAGGCGTAGGCGCGCAGCCTGGAGTGCACGTTCCCGAAGAGTGTGGCCACCGGTTGCCCGGTGACCTGCCCGATGATGTCCCACAGGGCGACCTCCAACGGCCAGTACCGGCCGGAGTGGAAGTTCATGGTCTCGATGACCCGCACGTGGCGCACGATGTCCAGCGGGTCGCGGCCGACGAAGAGGTCCTGGTAGGCGTCGAAACCGTCCATGGTGTCGCCGGAGCCGATCCCGGTGATCCCCTCGTCGGTCTCCACGCGCACGATCGTCGCAGCGGCGCGGGTACGCGGAAGCGGGTCCCAGGCCGCGTGGAAGGGCGGGTCGAGATGCAGGCTGAGGCGTTCCAGCCGGATGGCGGTGATCTTCACAGAGCCGCTCCGGCGTTCGGTGCGGCCTCGACCGACGGCGTGTAGAAGGGGTTGCGCACCTCGGCGCGGGCGGCCAGCACGGCGTCCACCGTCGGCTCCCCGGCAGCACCGGCGGCGAGCGCGTTCCTGGTGGCCGCGCGGTTGTTCCGGTACACCTCGTCGGCATCGTAGGCGGCCCAGTCCACCCATACGGCCGCGATCAGCAGCAGGTCGTCGGCGGCGTCTTTGGGGATGATCCCCTCCGCGACCGCGTCGGCGACCCCGCCGGCCACGCCTGCCTGGGCCGCGCCCCAGGTCATCGTCGCGTGGGTGTCCCCGCGGATGTCCGCCTTGTTGACGAAGAGAGTCAGCGGCTTGACCGGCAGGCTTGGCTGCAGCACCGCCACGAAGGGCGCGTACCCGGCCCTGGGGGTGGCCAGCGCTGTGGCCCAGGCCGCCTCCGCCGCCGAACCCCTGCGGCCCAGCACGGTGTTGAGGTGGGCGGCGTTGGGGCCGCTGCCCGTGAAGGACTCGCCGATCAGGACGCTCGCGCCGTAGGTGCCTGACGTGTCGGTCATCCGATGAATCCCTGCTGCTTGAGCCAGGTCTGCGCCACCTGGTCGGGGGTCTCGCCCTTGACGTCGACATCTGCGTTCAGCTCGCGCAGCGTGGCGTTGTCCAGCTTGGCCGCGATGGGGGCGATGATCTGTGCGATGGCCGGGTACTTCTGCGCAGTTTCGGCACGCAGCGTCAGAGCCGGGTTGTAGACAGGGAAGAACTGCTTGTCGTCGTCCAGCGTCGTCAGCTTGAGGTTCGCGATCCGGCCGTCGGTGGCGAACACCTCACCGAACGTGCAGGTGGTGCCCTTGGCGGTCTCTGTGTAGACCACGCCGGTGTCCACCAGCTTGATGTTGCTCTTGGGGATGTCGATCCCGTAGGCCTTGGCCACCCCGGGCCAGCCGTCATTGCGGGTGGAGAACTCGCTCTCCAGGCAGACGGTGGCGTCGGCCGGGTGGGTCTTGGCGAATGCGGCCAGGTCGGAGAGGGACCTGATGCCCCACTGCTGCGCCTTGTCCGCTCGGACTGCCAGCGCGTAGGTGTTGTTGGCGGGCGCGGGTGCCAGCCACTGGATGCCGTTCTTGCTGAGGTCCTCCTGGGAGACGGCCTGGAACTGGGCCGCCGCGCCCTTGATCGGGTCGGTGTGCTTGAGGTAGCCGATCCAGCCGGTGCCGGTGTACTCCCAGTACATGTCCACGTTCTTGGACACCAGCGCGGCACGGGTGTTGGCGCTGCCCTTGATGTTGGTCTTGTCGGTCACCTTGGCGCCTGCGGCCTCCAGGGCAAACTTGGTGATCTCGCCGAGGACGATGCTCTCGCTGAAGTCCTTGGAGCTGACGACGAGGGTCTGGCCCTTGAGGGAATCGTCGACCTTGATCGACCCGGCTCCCACGACAGCCTTCGCACCGCTGTTGCTGTCGGTGGTCACATGAGTGCTGCAGCCGGCCAGCGCCAGCGAGGACAGCGCGGTCAGAAGGGCTGCGGGTCTGAGGTAGTGGTGGCGGTGTGCGGACATGGGGTACCCCCAGAGGAAGGGAAAGTGGCTGACGGACGGAAGGTGAGTCAGTGACGTCGCGGACGAGAACGGCGAACCGGCGCGGGCGGCGGCCGGTCTTCTGGCACCGGGCCTAGCGTGGGCGGTTCAGGTCCTCGACGACTGCGCCGAGCCAGTCGACGAGCAGAGCCAGCGAGGCGACCAGCACCGCACCGGTGATCAGCACCGGCATGCGCTGGAGCTTGATCCCGTTGACGATCATGTCGCCGAGGCCTCCGGCGTTGACGAAGGTAGCCAGGGTGCCCACGCCGACGTTGAGCACCAGAGCGGTGCGCACGCCGGCCAGGATGACCGGTAGGGCCAGGGGGATCTCGATGCGGAGCAGCACGGCCAGCGGGCTCATCCCGATGCCCCGTGCCGCGTCGACGATCGGGGCGTCGACCTGCCGGATGCCGACGATGGTGTTGCGCAGCACCGGCAGTACCGAGTAGGCCACCAGTGCGATCACGGCTGTCGAGAAGCCGATGCCGCGCCAGACGGAGAGCAGGACCAGAAGGCCGATCGCAGGCGTGGCCTGCCCGATGTTGGCGACTCCTGTGGCCAGGGGTGCCAGCCAGCGCATCGGTCCGCGAGTCAGCACGATCCCGGAGCTCAAGGCGATGACCAGGACGAACACGGTGGAGACCAGGGTCAGCCAGAGGTGCTCGCGGACGGCCGAGGCGATGTAGCCGGTGTTGAGGGTGCGCTGTTCGATCGAGTCCAGCGGGGCAGAGTGCACCCAGAGATAGAGGCCCAGCAGGGCGGTGACCACGACGGCGGGGGTGGCCAGTCGGCCCAGGCCGACGCGTCGGACTCGTCGGGGTGCCGGGCCCGCGACCGCGGTGGGAATGACAGCGCTGCTCATGCCGCACCCTCCGTCGGGACGGACCCGGCGGCACCCTCCAGTGCGGCCTCGGCACGGGGGTCGGCCGTCGGCGCGGTGTCACCGATCGCCCGCATCAGCGTGTCGATGCCGACCAGTCCCTGCAGCCTGCCGTCCGCGTCCAGCACTCCCACCTGGGTCGAGGCTGCCGCGACCATGGCGTCCAGTGCCGCGTGCAGCGTCGCGTCGGCGGGCAGCGAGGCCGGCGGCTTCCGTCCCGGGGCCGGCTCCCAGGCGACGTCGGAGAGTCGCCGCAGGTTCAGACGCTTCAGCGAGGCGCCGGCGCCGACGAACCGCGCCACCACCTCGTCCGCCGGGTGGGCCAGGATGTTCTCCGGTGTGTCGAACTGCCGTATGAGCGAGCCCTCGCCGAGCACGGCGATCCGGTCCCCCATCCGGATCGCCTCGTCGAAGTCGTGAGTGACGAAGACGATGGTCTTCCGGATGATCTTCTGCAGGCGCAGGAACTCGCTCTGCAGATGCTCCCTGGTGATGGGGTCGGTGGCTCCGAAGGGTTCGTCCATCAGCATCACCGGCGGGTCCGCCGCCAGTGCCCGGGCGACCCCGACGCGTTGCTGCTGGCCGCCCGAGAGCTGGCGGGGCAGGCGGTCGCGGTACTCGACGGCGCCCAGTCCGACCAGGTCGAGCAGTTCGTCGACCCGTTGTTCCACCCGCCTGCGATCCCAGCCGAGCATGCGCGGAACGATGGAGACGTTCTTGGCCACCGTCATGTGGGGGAACAGTCCGACCTGCTGGATGGCATAGCCGATGCTGCGTCTCAGCTGGTTCTGATCGGCCGACAGGATGTCGCGCCCGTTGACCCGGATGCTGCCGGAGGTGGGCTCGATCATACGGTTGACCATCCGCATGGTGGTGGTCTTCCCGCAACCGGAAGGACCGACGAGGACCACGATCTCGCCGGCGGCGATGTCCATGGAGAAATCGTCGACTGCGGGTCTCGCCTGGCCTTGGTACATCTTGCGGACCTGGCGAAGGCTGATCATCGGCTCAGACGACACGGAGGCTCCTGCGGAAGAGGGCGAGCGGGGACCAGCCGGTCCGGACGCCGCGGGGGACGGTGAGGAATCCGACCAGCACCAGCGCAAGGTCGAACAGCAGCGCGAGTACGATCACGCCGATCGTGCCGACCAGCGCACGGTTCGTGGAGTTGACTCCGCCGAGGTCGGAGAGCCCGTCGAAGATCTGGTTGCCGAGCCCTGGGCCTCCGACGTAAGCGGCGATGGCCGCGATCCCCATGATCATTTGGGTGGACACCCGGATGCCTGCCAGCACCACCGGCCAAGCGATCGGGAACTCCACCGTGGCGAGCGAACGCAGTCGGCCCATGCCCACTCCGCGCGCCGCCTCGGTGAGAGCCGGGTCTACTTCGGCCAGACCGACCACCGTGTTTCGGATGATCGGGAGCAGCGCATAGATCACCAGGGCCACCACAGTGGGCGCGTAGCCCAGACCGAGGGGCCCGATGAGGACCCCGAGCAGTGCGAACGAAGGGATCGTCAGCGCCGCCGCCGAGAGCGAGATCGCCAGCGAACTGAGCCGGGGCTTGCGATAGGTCAGCGCCCCGGTGAGGACTCCGATGACCGTCGCGATCCCCATCGAGACCAGGACGACTCCGGCGTGCTCCTGTGCCTGGGCGATCAGGATGTCTTGCCGACTCTGCAGGAACTCCCAGAGTGTCACTCTTCCTCCTCCTCCAACGAGGCCGCTGCGGGCAACGGCGCCGCATCCCGTTACGTCCGTGTTTCGGGCTTGGCCAGGAACGTAGACAGCAGTGGCAGCCAACGCAATGGGGGAGGCGCAAATCGAAACCTGGCTTGCGCTGAGCACAACTCTTGCGCCACGCAGCGCATCGGATGCATTCTTCGGCGAGGGAGTTGCCGGATCGACCGAGGGTGGGGCCATGACGCAGCCAGCCGCGAAGGGGTACGGCCTGCGTCGGGACGTGGAGCTCTTGGAGGCACTCGTCGCGGACGACGCCGGGCGGCGGGGCGGGCTCGGGGTGGTACGCCTGGCCGAGCTCACCGGGCGAGAAAAGAGCCAGGTGTCGCGGGCACTCAAGAGCCTCGAGGCCGAAGGAATCGTCGAGCGGGACCCCGACACCTTGGAGTACCGGATCGGCTGGCGACTGTTCTCCCTCGTCGCGCGCAGCACGGAGGACCGGCTGCTGCGGGTGGCCGAACCGGTGATGCACGAACTGAGCCACGATATCGGCGAGACGTCCCATCTGTGCGAGCTGCGGGGACAGGCCGTGCTGACGCTTCTGAGCATCTCCCCCGGACATGCCTTCCGTGCCTACGGCTGGGAGGGCAGAGGAGTGCCAGTCCACTGCACCTCGGCGGGCCGGGTACTGCTGATGAACGCCACCCCGGACGAACTCGCCGTCCGCTTCACCGAGGGCTGGGCCGCCGACCCCGAGCAACCGGGCGGCGTGCACTCGATCGCCGATCTCCACGCCCAGGTGGAAATCGCGAGGCGGGCCGGCTTCGCCTTGGTGGACGAGGAGTTCGAGCCGGGACTGGTCGGCGCGTCCGCTCCTATCCGGGACTTCCGAGGCCGGATCATCGCGGCGATCAACATCTCCGCTCCGAAGGAGCGCCTGGGCAGCCGACTGGAAGAGGCCGGCCGGACGACCATGGCCGCGGCCAACCGGATCTCGGCCCGCCTCGGTTGGGAACCGCGCCATCGCGACCACCGCACCCACAGGCTGACCTGAGGGCGCGCCCAGCGGTTCTCGGTACCCGGGTGGGAGTGCGTGCCGCGGCCTCGCCCACGACTGCCAGCCACCCTGTCCGTGCGGGCGCCGACAAATCATCCGTGCCGGTCGGGGCACTGATCAGTCATCACGGGCTGCACGCAGGCCCACGGGGAGGGTTCTGGCGCGGCATCATGATCTGCTGCGCTGCAGCACCAGCACCAGACGCATAAGCCGACATTGCGCCCGGCGACCGGTTCCTGCTCACCAATCCGCTCCACCACCTGTCGACGGACCTCATCCGCGATCGCGACACCAAGTTCACCGCTGGCGGTCTGAGTCCGGCAATGTTCTCCGGGATCGCCGTGGCAGAAGTCGTCGCGTCCCTCGGCCAGGCGGTGCCTCAGCTCCCACGCGCCCGAGGCCGGGGAAGTGTCCGGCCGGGGCGCGGCGGTGTCGTGCCCAGGCTGGAGCCGGCGGTCGCGGATCCGTTGGTGACGAAGACGAGGTCCTGGGGTGCACACCTTCGCGGTGACGCTTGCTCAGGAGTGGGAAGAAGGCAGCGATCACCGCACGGTCCCCGCGGCTGAAGACCGGCTTGGGGCTGCCGCTGCGCTGCAGGATCGCCAGCTGCTGACGGAGCACCAGGATCTCGACGTCCTTGGCCACGGAGGAGCACGCCAGCAGACGCAGCCAGCTGAGCAGGAACCAGCCGAACCGGTAGGCGAGACGAATCGTCACGACCCCCAAGCGTGCGGTGCCGGGCTCGCACACACCCTCCAAGTGATCACATCGTGACCCTGAAGCCGCAGCTCAGCGCAGGTGACAGGATTGTCGGCACCCACAGGCCTCGGCCCGGTCTGGCCGGCCCGCCGGCCCGCCAGCGCGTCGGGGCGGCGCCTGGCCTGGATCGGACGGAGAATCGACCGGAGCGGGACGTGGCTGAAAGGGAACCCATGGGGAATCAGCAGCACGGGCGTTCGTCTTGGGCACCGATGGAGGTGCCGACCTTCCGCCTGTTGTGGCTGGCGCAAATGGTCTCGAACATCGGCACCTGGATGCAGACGGTGGGCGCCCAGTGGATGCTCGTACACCAGCCCCACGCGGCCCTTCTCACATCGGCGGTGCAGGCGGCCAGCCTGCTGCCAGTGCTGTTCGTCTCCTTGCCGGCCGGCGTGCTCGCGGACCTGCTCGATCGCCGGCACATCCTGCTGGCACTGTCGACGATCATGGGCGTGCTCGCCGCGACACTCGCCGGACTGACGCAGGCGGGGCTCGCCACACCCACGGTCCTACTGATCGTCACCTTCCTCATGGGATGCGGTCAGGCCATGACGAACCCGGCCTGGCAGGCGATCCAACCGGAGCTGGTCCCTCGCGAGCTGATCCCCCAGGCAGCCTCCCTCAACAGCCTCAACGTCAACGTCGCCCGAGCGGTCGGCCCCGCGCTGGCCGGGCTGCTCGTGGCACTCACCGGCCCAGCGGTCGTCTTCACGGTGAACGCCGCCAGCTTCGTCGTCGTCGCGCTGGCCGTCTATGCCTGGCACCGGCCCGCAGACAAACTCCGGGGCAGTGAAGCGCCTGTACCTGCACTCCACGCCGGGGTTCGATACGTGCGCCACGCACCCGGCGTGCGGCGGATCCTGGTCCGTTGCGCGCTGTTCGTGGTTCCCGCCTCAGCACTATGGGCGCTGCTGCCCGTGACCGCCGGCAGCAACCTGCACCTGGGCTCAGGAGGCTACGGCCTGCTCCTCGGGGCTTTGGGCGTCGGTGCCATCGTCGGCGCCCTGTCGATCAAGCGGCTACGGGCCGCCGTGTCCGAGAACGTCCTGCTCGCCTTGGGGGGCGTCGTGTTCGCCGGCGGCACCGTCGCCAGCGCGACCCTGCACAGCTTGCCTGCCCTGACGGTCGCTCTCCTGCCCACTGGGGCGGCCTGGCTGGTCAACCTGTCGACCTTCAACACCGAATTGCAGCTCCGACTGCCCGGGTGGGTCCGGGCCCGCGGGCTCGCCGTCTACCTCGTCGTCTTCATGGGGGGACAGGGCATCGGTTCGCTGGCCTGGGGCGCGATGGCCAGCGCGGTCGGGCTCACCCAGGCACTGCTGGCCGCTGCTGCACTGCTGGTGGCAGCCACCGCCACACTGCTTTGGTGGCCGGTCATCCACACCGCAGCCCCGCTCGACCGTTCGATTGTGTCCACATGGCCGGAGCCTGCGCTGATGCTCGACGCGGTTCCGGACGACACACCAGTGCTCGTCCTCGTGGAGTACACCATCGCCGCCGAAGAGGTCGATGCCTTCATTGCCGCGATGCGCCCGGTCGAACAGTCCCGCAGGCGAACCGGCGCCGCGCGGTGGGACCTGTACTGCGACAGCGCAGCACCTGAGCGCTTCACCGAGGTCTTCCAGGTCGCCTCCTGGTCCGAGCACCTGCTGCAGCACTCTGCCCGCACCACCGGCTTCGACCAGCAACTTCTACAGGACGTGCGCTCCCTCGCCCAGGACCCGCCACAGGTCCGCCACCTCCTCCCTCCCACCAGCCGCTCCTCCAGCGTCGACGAGGCCCAAGAATACTGAGCGTCTCGTGCGGCCGGTTTCGAGGATGCACGCCTGCTGTTGCCGCGCGTCGGGGGCAGAGGTAGCGTCGGAAACCTTGGCCCTCGGGGGGCGAATGGAGCGCGAAATGGTCAGTCTTCCGATCCGGGACCCCAAGGTCGATGCGCTTCTGACGCCCACGAACTCGGCCTTGGTGATCATCGACTACCAGCCGGTACAGGTGAAGTCGGTCACGTCCATGGACCAAGACCATCTGGTGCGCAACATCGTCCGCGTCGCCCGGACCGCCGTCGCGTACCAACTTCCCATGGTGGTCTCGACGGTGAACGTGACCACGGGGCGCAACGCCCCCACCATTGAGCCGTTGCAGAAGGCGATCGGGGATGTCGAGCAGATCGACCGCACGAGCATCAACGCCTGGGAGGACGGCGACTTCGTGAAGGCGGTCAAGGCCACCGGGCGAACCAAGCTGATCATGACCGCGCTATGGACCGAGGCCTGCCTGACCTTCCCAGCCCTGGACGCGATGCGAGAGGGCTACGAGGTGTATCCGATCGTGGACGCGGTCGGCGGCACCTCCGTGGAGGCACACGAGGCCGCGCTGGACCGCATCACCCAGGCCGGTGGGCATCAGATCAGCTGGGTGCAGCTGATCTGCGAACTGCAGCGCGACTGGAACCGCGCAGCCACCCGAGACGACTTCACGTCAATCCTCTTCGAACACGGCGAACCGCCCGCGTGATTGACGCCTGGGCGGTCTCGACGAGTCTCGAACGAACCCGGAGCGGTTCAACGACCTGTGAGCCGTCACGGCAGCAGCCGCGCAGTCACCTGTCCGCGGGCCCATGGAGCCGCAGGAATAGCCGCTGGGGGCCGCGGCACCGACGACCGCGATCGGCCATGCCACAGCCCGGCGCCCCGGACGCGACCACCCTCGGAATCGCCACAGGTGGGCAGTGAGTCACGGCTAGCAGGAGCACGGCGAGGGCGAGCTGGTCGTCAGGTCATCGCGGACGGCAAGGGCTCCGCCCTGGCCCACCTTCCCTCCGGCGCCTTCCGGGCCAACGCCGCCTCATGGGCGGTGAGGCGAGGGCACTGCTTACCGCTACCGGACCCTGAAGCCTTCGGCGCAGGCGGTAGGTCTCGCTTCCGGATCCACGCTTGAGCGCTGCCGGGCACCAGATGCCTGAAGCCAGACGAGCGGGCTCCGGTCGGGTGTGGTGGCAGTGGTCGGCATCGTCCGAGCCGTACAACACTCCTGGGGCCTGGACCTCTTAAGACAGAGCCGGCGTCGGTGCCGCCCACCGTCACCACACCAACCGAGGGCCCTGCGGGCAGCTGGGGTCACGAACGGCTAATCGGATGACGGGCCATCAGACCCCTTCAATTAGGGAGACGCGTGCCCCTGCGCGGCTGCGACCAGCAGCGACACTGTCCAGCCGGGTCGAGGTCAGGCGCGGGTACTTCCCGACGTCGAGGGGAACGATGCTGTTCCGGGGCGACAGCGGCTACTTCGCCCGCAGCTCGCCGTGCGAATCGTTGGCCCGCCAGGGCCTGTCCGGCTCGGGGCGCGGCGCAAGGGCCGGCCCTGTGGCGGTCACAGTGGTCCACGAGGACGTGGATCGAGGCCCTGGACCATATTCGGGTCGGAGGTCTTTCACGCAGGCTCTTCGTCTGTCGGGTCGGGTGTGTCGGCGTGCTCCTGGACCTCGTCCGGCTCGTGGGTCGCCGTCCGAGCCTCGAATGCGGTCAACGCGATGAGTGTCACGCTGACCACGGCGAGTGCCGCGAGTGCGGACAGGTGTCGGGCCACGGGGATCAGGAGGAGCAGGGCTGCGGCGGCGCCCAGTTGCGCGGGCGGCACCGTTCGGACGGTCGACCTGGCGAAGGCCGCTCGACCCAGCAGATACCCGGCGGCCCCTGCGTACAGGACGGTTGCCGCGGGCCAGCTCAGAGGCGCGCCGCCATTCGAAGCGCTGCTGTCGCTCACAGCCGACAGCACCTCGCGGGCACCCAGTGCCAGGTAGAGGACGCCGGCGATCAGCAGGAAGTGGACCATCGTGTAGGCGTCGCGGGCGATCTGGGCGCGGCGGCTGGGTGGTGCCTGCTCCAGTGCGTTCTCCGCGGCGCCGGCGACGTTCTCGAAGTAGAGCAGCCACAGGCAGACGACGGCCACGAATCCGAGTGCTGCGGCGACGAGCACCATCTTCCTGGACACCGAATCGCCGGCCCCCGTTCCGGCGGAGATCAGGGATTCGCCCAACACGATGATCAGGACCATGCGGTGGCGTTCGGCGAAGTGACCCGGGCTGCGGACCTTCCACCCGCCAACGCCGGAGGCGATCCTGCCCCCGCCGAAGTCGATGACGAACGCGGCGGCCCACAAGGCCGTCTGCCAACCCCCCGCGAGTACAGCTCCGGCGATGAGCGCGATCTGCGAGAAGGTCTGCGGGATCGCGTCGGCCAGCAGCTGGACGCGCAGCCTGCGGTCGTCGGCGGCGGACAGCAGGTACAGGCCGAAGTAGACCAGCCGCACGACGGTGAAGGCCAAGGCCAGGATCAGCGGCGCGTCCACCGTCCCGGTGTGGCGGCTCCACGCGTCCGGCATCACCAGCCCGGCGACGAAAAGCGCCGCCATCACCACCAGCATCCCAGCCCGGACCAGACCACGGTCGGTCCGCACCCGGTTGCCCAGCCAGACGTAGGCCGTCCAGGACCACCACAGCAGCAACAGCAGGATCAATCCCCGGGCCAGGGTGAGGGCCGTCAGTGACCGCGCCATGAACGAGACCACCCGCGTGATCGCGAACACGAAGACCAAGTCGAAGAAGATCTCGAAGGAGGTCACCTGGTGGGACTCGGCGGTCACCGCCGGGTGCCGCCACGAGACGTCTGCCATCGGCCCAGACTACCCGCCTCCCCCGGGGCCGACGCCGGAGCTCACCACCGGTCCCGGATGCGAAGCAGCCCGCCGGCAAGTCGACGTTCCACCGCCTCAAGGGCCCGGAATACCCACTCCGATGATCGGTCCTCCGCGCCTGCCTCGTTGATCATCACATGTGCTACGGGGATGCCCGTACAAGCGAGCTGATCTGCGCGGTCTTCGAGCGAATGACGCCTCGCCGATGTCCGCCGGGCCGCGGCGGACGACCCGAGCGGCCACAGCCTGTTCATCATGGCCCAGCCAGCCGAACGCTAGACACCCGCTACACCTCCAGGAAAGGATCGTCTGGGCGCGGCAGCCCTGACGCCAGGCTGAGAAGGCACCCTTAGCCCGGGCGCACGGCGGCCGGGTCAGGGTCCGCGGCGACTGCGGGGGTGTCTGTCCTGGTACTGCGCTCTGCGGGTGGCGGGTTGTAGCTGTTCGACAGTTACCCCTGACGTTCGCCGCCCGCCGCCTCGAACTCACCGCGACTGGACCTGATCAAGCCAGTCGCGGCCCGCTGGAGCTGGAGGAGTTCCAGGCCGCAACGGGTCACGTCGTCCCCCGTGTCGCCGCTGCCATCAGCGGACCACCAGTACCAGCCTGCCTCGTGCGTTGCCGTGCTCGCTGGCGCGATGCGCCTTGGCGATCTCAGCGAGGGGGAAGGTCCGGTCGACGGGGAGCCAGAACCGCCCGGCATCGATCAACTCGCCCACCTCGGCGAGCGCGTGGAAGGCGTGGCCGTCGGCGAATCCGTTGCTGAAATGCACGCCGTGCTCCTTGGAACCCTCGAAGTCGGCGAGTGTCACCACGTTCTGCGAGCCGCCTGCGAGGTCGATGAGCTGGGGCAGGATGCCGTTCCCGGCGACATCGAGTGCGTGATCGACACCGCCGGGGGCCAGCGCGCGAACCCGCTTGACCATGCCTTCGCCGTACGTCACGGGTTCCGCGCCCAACGAGTGCAGATAGCTCTGGTTGGCGGCACCGGCGACGCCGAGCACGCGCGCGCCGCGAGCGACGGCGAGTTGGACGGCTGTGCCGCCGATCCCGCCGGTGGCGCCGTTGATGAGCAGCGTGCTTCCGGCGCCGACTTGGAGCTGGTCGAGGCCGCGCGTCGCTGTTTCGAGGGCGACGGGCAGTGCGGCGGCGTCGATGAACCCGAGGGAGGGGGGAATGATCGCGCGGTGGGTCAGCAGGGCCAGCTCGGCCGCGCCGGCGCCGTCGTCGGAAACGCCGAACACCCGGTCGCCGACGGCAACGTCGGTCACGCCGTCGCCGACCTCGTCGACCACGCCCGCGATGTCGCGGCCTGTGGTCTGCGGGAGCGCTGCGCCGAAGCTCAACAGGCCCTTGCGCAGTTTCCAGTCCGTGGCGCTGACGCCGGCCGCGTGCACGACGATCCGGACCTGGCCGGGGGCCGGGTGCGGGTCGGGGAGGTCCACGATTTCCAGGACCTCGGGCTCTCCGAATGCGCTGAACTGTGCTGCCTTCATGATGCTCCTCTCAACTGCTTGTTTTGGAACCTTGGTGGCGGGGGTGTCGCCTTGCCCTGGAGGCGGGGGCTGGTTGCCCTGGAGGCGGGGGCTGGAGAGGGATCGAGTCGACTCGGGTGCGCGCCCGCCGTGACAGGCGTGGACGGGCATCAGAGCGCAGCGGCGGGTGCGGTACCCCCGACTGGCAGTGGGCCGCTGCGGAACAGGGCGGCGGCCAGTACGGCGGTGCCCAGGAATACCAACGCCGCGATCCAGAACACCTGGTGGTAGCCGGCGACGGTCGCGTCGGTGATGGTCGCCGCCTGCGCGGCCGTCGCTGCGTGCGCGTGGAGATGGCCCGTGATCGCCGACGCGGCGAGGGAGCTGAACACGGCTGTCCCGATCGACAGAACGGCCAGGGCGATCCATCGGTTCGCGGCACGGGGTCCGCCGCTGCCTGCGGCACCGCGACTGCGGGCAATGCTGAGGGCGGCCGGTCGGCCGGCTTCTAAGGGGGTGGTGTCAGCGCTCATGGTGACCTTCTCTGTGTCAGGTGAGTCCACGGAAGAGTTGTCCGACTGCGAAGTCGAAGCGGTCGTGTCCCTCGCCGGAGGTCACTTCCCGTGCATGCGCGACCGTGTTCGGGAAGCGGTCGGCGGGCAGCATCATGAAACGCTCGATGACTTCAGCGTTTTCCACGATCGGCCCTGCGGCGGCCTCCTGGGGAACCCGCCGCAGCCAGACGAGGCTGTAGGCGCTGATGTACTGGAACGCGCCATCGATCGCCCACGCGGCGCACTGCGGTGCCGCTCCTCCAGCCAGGAGGATCGCGAACAGGCCTTCATAGATCCGGAGCGCGTCCAGGCTTTGCGGGGTGCTTTCCAATGCGGCGTGTGCGATGCCCGGGTAGCGGAGGTACAGGTCGCGCATCTGCCGACAGACGTCGAGGACCTGGGCCCGCCACTGCGCGGGATCCGGCACGGGCAACGTGATGCGTGAGCACAGCTCTCCGATCATCAGATCGTCGAGCGCCGCCTTGTCGCGCACGTGCGCGTACAGCGCCCCCGGACTGGCCTGCAGTGCGGCGGCGACACGTCGCATCGTCAAAGCCTCGTACCCGTCGACCTCGACGAGCTGGAGCGCGGCGTCCACGATCCGGCCGGCCGTGAGGGGTTCCCTGCGGGACGGGGGCGCGCTCGGTGCGGCGTCCAGTGCTGCGATCTGCGCCGCCCACTGCTCAAGGGAACTGTTGTCGCGCGAAGTGCGCCTCTTGGCCATGGCTCGACGGTAGCACCAAGAGTGAACAGTGTTCAATGAATGAACGCTCCTTATTGAATGAACACTGTTCATGATGCGCACCACCTACCCGGCCAAGAACCCGATCAACCCACCCTCGTCACGACGGAAGCGGTCCGCGGTTCAGCCATCTGCGCGGAGAACCGGGGAGGGATGGCGTTGTCGAGTTGAGTGAGGGCGGCGGGCCTGGTGGCCATCAGGCCTCCACGGTTGTCGGGCAGCGTGCCGGCCCGGTCAGCGTGTGTGACGATCCCGGACCAGCGGTTGTGGTCCTGCGCGGTCACATTCCGCCTGAAAGCCGACAAACGGAGAGCGCAGTGTCGGCTTCGTGCTGGGATGAGGCGAGCCGCAGGCGCGATAAGTCCGTCGTGTCCGGTTCTCTGCAGGTGCTCAGCGGGCGAATATGGGGCGGTGCCGTGGTGACGAAGACCGACGAGCCATTCAGAGCGTTGCTGGAGGCAGCGCCGGACGCGATGGTGATCGTCGACGGCGCCGGTGTCATCCGGCTGGTCAACGCGCAGACCGAGGCGCTGTTCGGATACCCGCGCGAGGAACTGCTCGGCCGCCCCATCGAGGTCCTGGTGCCGGAGCGGTTCCGCAGCCAGCACTCCGGGCATCGCCGCGGGTACCTGGCCAATCAGCAGGTCCGCCCCATGGGTGCGGGGCTGGAGCTGTACGGGTTGCGCAAGGACGGGCGGGAGTTCCCGGTCGAGATCAGCCTCAGTCCGCTGCAAACTCCCGACGGGCTCCTGGTCTCGGCCGCCGTTCGGGACGTCAGCGAGCGCAAGGCGGCTGAGGAGCGGTTTCGGGGTCTGCTCGAGTCGGCGCCGGACGCGATGGTGATCGTCGACGACGCAGGTGTCATCCGGCTGGTCAACGCGCAGACCGAGGTGCTGTTCGGATACCGGCGCGAGGAGCTGCTGGGCCAGCTGGTGGACGTGCTCGTGCCCAAGCGCTTCCGGGGCAACCATCCGACGCGCCGGCACGCCTACGTGGACAACCGTCGGGTGCGGCCGATGGGTGCGGGCCTGGAACTGTTCGGGCTGCGCAAGGACGGACGGGAGGTCCCGGTCGAGATCAGCCTCAGCCCGCTGGAGACCCCCGACGGCATGCTGGTCTCCGCCGCGATCCGCGATGTCAGCGAACGCCGAGCGGCCGAAAGGAAGTTGAACGAACTCGCCGTGATCGCCGAGTCCTCGCAGGATGCGATCCTGGCCAAGACCCCGGAGGGGGTCATCACCTACTGGAACGCTTCCGCCGAACGCATCTACGGCTACCCGGCGAGCCAGGCGCTCGGCCGTCACGTCGCGTTCCTGGCCCCCGAGGACCGCCAGGACGAGATCGCGGAACTGCTGCGCCGGCTGGGCCAGGGCGAGGAGATCGAAAACTTCGAGACCCTCCGTGTCGCCCGCGGCGGACGGCTGCTGGACGTCGATGTCACGCTGTGGCCGATCCGGGACCGCGACGGCGCCATCACCGGTTCCTGCGCGATCGTCCGCGACATCGCCGACCGCAAGCGGGCAGAGGCGGCCTTGGCCACCCTGTACGAGCAGCAGCGCCACGTGGCACTAACTCTGCAGCGCAGCTTGATGGGCTCGCCACCTCCCGTCCCTGGCATGGCCACCGCCAGCCGCTACTTTCCCGCTCGTCAGGGTGCGGGAGTGGGCGGCGATTGGTTCGACCTCGTCGCCCTGGGTACCGGCCAGGTCGGCGTGCTCATCGGCGATGTCATGGGCCGGGGCCTGGAGGCTGCGGCGGTGATGGGTCAGCTCCGCTCGGCGGCGCACGCGCTGGCGAAGACCGGTATGCCGCCCTGGCAGCTGATGCAGGCCCTGGATGCGGTGGTGTCCGAGTTCCCCGATCAGCTGGTCACCTGCTGCTACCTGGTACTCGATCCGGATGCTGGGGAAGTGAGCGTGTGCTCGGCCGGGCATCTCCCGGTACTACTGGTCGAGCCAGATGGCCGCGCACGGGCACTTCCGGTCCCGGTCAGCGTCCCGCTGGGAGTCGGCGAGGTCCCGCACCAGCAGACTACCCTTCGCGTGATGGCCGGCTCGGTCCTCGCGCTCTACACCGACGGCCTGGCGGAGACCCCGCAGAGCGACATCGAACTCCAACTGGGCGCGCTGTGCGTGGCCTTGGAGAAGACAGTCTCCGACTGCTGCGATCTGGAGGAGACCGCGGACGCGGTGCTCGCCGCCCTGTTACCCGACCCTGAGGACTACGGCGACGACGTCACCCTGCTGCTGGCCCGTGTCCCGCAGATCCCGGTCACGACGGTCTCCGCGACCTTGCCTGCCCGGCCCTCGGGCGTCAGCGAGGGCCGCCGCATCCTGCGACGCACCCTGAACTCCTCGGACTGCGAGGAGATCAGCGACACCGCCTGCCTGCTGGCCTCCGAACTGCTGACCAACGCGGTCAAACACGCCTGCGGACCCCTGCGCGTGCGCGTACGTCGGACCGAGGACGAAGTCAGCATCGAGGTCTGTGACGGCAGTCCGTTCCTCCCCCACGCACGGCTGGCGGGAACCGACGCAGAGTCAGGCCGCGGCCTGCTCCTCGTCGAGTCCCTGGCCGGCACCTGGGGTACCCGGCCCACCAGCGAAGGCAAGGCCGTGTGGTTCGCACTGCCACTGGCACCGCGCGCCTGACGCGGTCGAGGCGTCCGGGTGGGTGCTACAGGGTTCCGTGGATCTTCGGCGGGTCGAGGTCGATCTTGCGGTCGTCGAAGGTGTAGCAGAGCTGGTCGTGGCCGGCAACGACGCCGTCCACGGAGCGGCACAGGCGCAGCGCGATGGGGAGCAGGCTCTGGCGCAGCACCTCGCCGCGCAGGGTGACCACGCCGTCCGTCACCTCGACGCGCACGGCGGTGGGGGCGAGGTACAGGGTGCGTTCCAGCACCTCTTGGGTGTTCTCCTCGCGGATCGCGGTGTGGTGGCGCAGGAAGACGCGCAGCAGGTCGCTGCGGCTGACGATGCCGGACCAGTGGGCCGGTCTCGTCGATCACCGGTAGGCGCTTGACGTGGTGACGGTCCATCATCCGGGTGGCCTCCACCACGCTCCACTCCGGGCGGGTGGTGAACACTGTGGTGGTCATCAGGCCTTCGGCGGTCTCGGCCTCCGCGCGCTCCCGGTCCCTGGGGCGCGGCCACAGCTGGCCGGTGCGGCCCTGGGGGTCGGGCTGGGCCCCGGACCCCAGCGATGACTCGACTCAACTCGCTGTAGTGCACGATGCGCCACCCACGATCTGCACGCAGGTCTGGATCAACGAACCGAAACAGCAGGCAGAACCTGCATAACAGTCTTCATTGCATCAAATCATCTCATGGGACGTGACACGTTCCGGTGAGATCCCATGTGTCTTGTGAGCGTTAACAACCTGGTTGTGGATTGTTTGATCTCCCGTGTCATGTACCCCCTAGGTTCCTAGGGCACCGGCTCGTCCAGGACGCCGGAACGTTTGCGATGGAAAGAGCCATGGGCGCATCAACCACCTTGAACAGACGGGCACTTCTGAGAAGCGCGATCGCCCTCTCGGCGGGGCTGGCAGCCGCGCCCGTGCTCCCCGCGCCGATCGCCGCCGCGCGCGAAACCGAGGCGACGGCGGGGACCTCGGCGCTCGACGCGATGCTGCCCTTCGTCGACCACTACACCAGCAACATCAGCGCCGACCTGGCCGCCGCGTCCAACGCGGCGGTCGACATCCTGTCCGGCATGGCCCGGCTCTGGCGGACCGGGACCGCCTGGAACAACGGGACGGTACTCGACCGGGAGGTGCTGCGGGCGAACGTGCGGCACTGCATCAAGGTCACCAACACCCGTACCAACGACCAGGCCAAGCAGGCGTTCATCCACGACCGCCAGGACCAGAGCTACGGCATGATCGACGCCCTGGGCCCGCTCGCAGGGCTCTACAAGACCGGCGCCCTGGCTGTCACCAGCATCACCTCTGCCCCCGACGGCACCCCGCCGACCACGATCAACGATGTGGTACCCCCGGGCGCTCCGGCCGGATCGGCCACCGGCGCCGGTTCCACCAGCTCCCAACTCGGCGCCGTGGTCACGCTGATGCAGACCCTGCGCGGCAACTACTCCTCCGGCAACCCGTCCAAGCTCGCCTACCTGTACCCCCGGCCCTGGCGGATGACGGAGGACAGCGAGGTCGTCGACACCGGCGCCGTCGACGCATTCGGCTACCCGGTCTACAAGTCCGAGGTCGTGGTGGCCCCGCAACTGCTGCGCCAGCGAAGCACCACACCGGCCACCGACGACGGCTACCCCAGCGGGCACACCAACGCCTTCTTCCTGGCCGGCCTCGCCTACGCCTACGCCGTCCCTGAGCGCTTCCAGGAGCTGGTGACCCGGGCCTACGAGTTGGCCGACTCGCGCATCGTGGCGGGCATGCACTCCGCCGTCGACGTACTCGGCGGCCGGGTCCTCGCCACCGCGCTGGCCGCCGCCATCCTGAGCGACCCGGCCAACGCCACCGTCAAGACCGCCGCCCGCAACCAGGCACTTTCCTACTTCGAGGCGCAGACCGGTACCACCGCGGACACGCTCAACGCCTTCGCGCACGCGGCCGACACCTCCACCGACCCCTACGCCGACCGAGCAGCCAACGCCGCCGCCGTAGCGCCGCTGCTCACCTACGGCCTGCCCGCGCGCGGTTGCCCGGACGACAGCCCGATGACGGTGCCCAAGGGCGCCGAGGTACTGCTGGAGACCCGGCTGCCCTACCTGGACGCGAGTCAGCGCCGCGAGGTGCTGCGGACGACCGCGCTCCCGGCCGGCCACCCGGTACTGGACGGACCGGAGTCGTGGGGACGGTTGAACCTCTTTGCCGCGGCCGACGGCTACGGTGCTTTCGACGCGGACGTGGTGTTGGCGATGGACGCCGCCGCAGGCGGCTTCAACGCCGCCGACACCTGGCACAACGACATCGCCGGACGAGGCGGCCTGACCAAGCAGGGCACCGGCACGCTGACCCTCACCGGGAACAACCGCTACACCGGCGACACCTGGGTGCGGCAGGGTGTCCTGGGCGCCGGGTCAGGCGGCGCCCTCGGTCGGGGAGGCGTCCGGATCGACGGCGGCACGCTGTATCTCGCGGCGGCCGGGCCCGTCCAGGTACACGGCTCCGGCATGCTGAACGGCGGCACCCTGGACGTCACCCCTCACCGGCACGACGGACCCACGCTATGGGTGGCACGCACCGTGCGGCTCGGCTGGGACAGCATGCTGACGATCCGTCTGTCCCAGGTCGCTGACCTGTGCCCCGGTCAAGAACTGCAGATCATCAGCGCCCGCGGGCTGACCGGTCGATTCGGCTCGATCAGTGTTGACCTCCCGGGCTACCGGGTCGAGCCCCGCTACAGCTCCACGGGGCTGTCCGTACGCATCGTCACCGGCAACTAACCCACCACTGAACGGCGCGCGCACGATAGCACGACCACGACATCCTCACTCCTCCCCGGAGACCCCATGCGCAAGCCCCGCACGCGAGCCCTCGCCGCCGCCCTTCTAGGGTCTGTCCGGCCGATCTTCGCGGCTGCGGGCATCAGCGGCTCCGCCGCGGGGCGCACGCCGTCGCAGTGACACCATGCGGCTCCGCCCCGTGGCGCTGCCTCGCAAGGCGGCGGAGCGCCCTTCGTAGCGGAGCTACCAGGGCGGCGCGCCAACGCGGCGAGGTGCCGTCACGGCCTGCTGCGTATCGGGTGGACGCGGGTGCAGCCGTCGAGGGGGCTTGTCCCGGGGATCGGCAGTTGCGCCCCGCCCAGGTTCGTCCAAGCCGGTCCGAGGTCGTCCAAAGTCGGGGATCCATCCGCAGGAGGGGATCAATCCCCACAGCGGCTGCACTGCGACCGGCAAGCGCCCCCGCAAGTCTCGCCGCCACGGCCCGAAGCGTCCCTCCTGACCGCCCTGGCCCAGCACTTGCAGCAGTGACCCTGTTGGCGGGCCGGGGCGGTCGTCAGCGTCGTGGCGTGACGACTACCGGTGCTGCTGGGTCGCGGCCTGGTGGGCCACCGGGACTCCTCGCTCCCCGGCCGGGCATGTCAGTCGACCGGACCGAGAGCTCGTTTGCGCGATTCGCCATCGCGGTCCGCGCGAGAGTGGGATGTGCCCAGGTTCTGTCGGACCGAGTCCAGGATGGTCAGTCCCTGGCCGACGAGCCCGGCGGCGATCTCGCCCAGTCCGTCGGCGCCGTTCAGCACATTGACGTTGGCGCCGGCCAGGCCGCCGGCGGCCTCCTTGACGATCAGCGGGAGCTGGTCGATCAGCAGCCGGTCCAGCGCCACACGGTCGTTGGACGCCGCCGCCTCCGCCTGGATCCTCATCCGCTCGGCATCGGCCAGTGCCAGCACCCGGATCCGCTCGGCCTCCGCCTCGGCGGGACGCACGATCTCCGCGACCAGCTGCTGCTGCCGCAGCCCGGCCGCCCGCTGAGCCAGCTCGGTCTGCGCCGTCAGCACCTCCTGCTGGGCGTGTGCGGCGGCCAGCGGCCCAGCCTGCGCGGCCTGCGCCTGAACCCGATCCACCTCCGCGTTGTACTGCGCCCGGACCACCGCGGTCCGCCGGGCGTACTCGGCCTGGTTCCGCTCCGCCTCCTGCTGCGCCTCGACCGAGGCCTGGGTGGCCTGGGCCTGGGCGATCTTCGCCTGCCGCTGTATCGCGGCCTGGTGCGGGGCGGCCATCGCCGAGATGTAGCCGGTCTGGCCGTCGTCGATCGACTGGATCTGCAGCGAGTCGACGATCAGGCCGATCTTGCCCATCTCCGCCTTCGAGGTGTCCAGCACCTCGGTGGCCAGCTTCTGCCGCTCGGTGACGATCTCCTCGACCGTCATCGAACCGATGATCGACCGCAGGTGGCCGGCGAAGATCCGCCCGGTGAGCACCGACATCTGATCCTGGTCAGACAGGAACCGCTGGCCGGCGTTGACGATGCTCTCCTTGTCGTTGCCGACCTTGAACGCGATCACCGCGCGCACCGTCAGCGCGATGCCCTGGTGGGTAACACAGTTCTCGTCCACCTCCGCCTCGCACATCGCCAGCGTCAGGAAACGGGTCTTGCGAAAGACCGGCAGCACGTAGGCCCCGTGGCCGGTCACCACGCGGAACGGCGCGGCTCCCATGCCGCGCTGGCCTCCGGAGATCAGCATCGCCTGGTCCGGAGCGGGAACTCGATAACCGAACATGATCATCTCCTCTGTGGACATCACCCCCGCGGGATCCGATCGGGTCGCCGTGCGGCGGGCTGTTCCTCCGGACGCCTCTCGGTTCCGGCACCACCCCGCACCAGGAGCCGACCACCGCCAGCCGACCGCCGCCCTGGGCCGAATGGGGAAGCCGCCTTGGTGACCTTGCCGATTCCCGAATCGAAGACCAAGGATGTGTCACTCTCTCCATCGTGCACCCGCAGGACCCCCAACACCTTCTCGCTGGCCCCGCAGAAGCGGGTGCCGAGGGCCTGTGCGGCGTCGTTCACGGGGTTTCCTTGTCGGGTCGCGGACCTTGACAACGGCTGGCATTGGGGCTGATCCCGCGCTCAAGCGGCTGGTGCCGCCCATCGGGCCGCGTGCTCCTGGACGAACTGGGTGAAGGTGCGGGGCGGACGGCCCGTCAGGTCGAGCACCGCGGTGCTGACCTTGTCTTCGCGGTCGGCCCGGACGCTGGCGTCGGCGGCGGCGAGGATCGCGGCGAACCCTGCGGGTATGCCCGCAGCCCGCCGATCGGCCGCCTGCTGGTCCGCACTCGCATGGACCACCCGGACCGGCCGTCCGGTGCCGGCGGTGATGATCGCCGCCGCCTCCCAGTGATTCAGCGCCTGCGGGCCGGTGAGCAGGTAGTCACGCTGATCGCCGGCGACTGCGTCAAGATCAGTCAGCAGGGCCGCGGCGGCTGCCGCGATGTCCCGCACGTCGATCCACCCCAGCCGACCGTCACCGGCGGCGGTGCGGATCTCACCGTCTCGCCGGATCCGCGCGCCCAGGGGGTGCGGGCTCAGGAAGTTCTGCATGAACCCGGATGGGCGCAGCACGACCCAGCCGGGCTGGGCCCGGACCTGGGCGGCCAGTTCCGGCGCCCTGGGGGCAAGGGGGATGGCGGAGCCGAGAAGCACCACCCTGCGCACGCCGAGGCGCTGCGCCTCGGCCAGGAACGGCCCGACCGTCGGCACCGGGTCCAGGCTCTGCCCCGGAGGCACCACGAAGACCCGGTCCTGTCCGTCCAGAGCGGCCGGATGGGTGGCCGGATCATCCCAGTCGAACCGGATCGCATCCGGGTCGTCGGCGGCCGGGTTACGGCTGCCCACCCGAACCGGCACGCCTCTGCCGCGCAGCAGTCCTACCAGCTCGCGACCGGTCTTCCCGGTGCCGCCAGTCACCAGTACGCCGGTCATCGGGTCGGCTCCTCGGAAGTACGTGGCACGGTGCCTCCTTCAATCAGGGCTGACGCGAACGTGCCGACGGCGAGGACGGGCAGCCAGACTGTCGACAGATTGATTGATACTTGTCGAAGCATCACAGGATGCGACAGTAGGCTAAAGTTCGATGTACGTCAAACGATGAGGAGGCGACGGATGCCGCGTGCACTACCCGAACCCTCGGTCGAATCCTTCGATCTCACCGTCATTCTCAGCGCGC
The DNA here is from genome assembly GCF_041262165.1 of Streptacidiphilus sp. MAP12-16. NCBI lineage: Bacteria > Bacillati > Actinomycetota > Actinomycetes > Kitasatosporales > Streptomycetaceae > Streptacidiphilus > Streptacidiphilus sp. MAP12-16. The sequence goes on along the minus strand of NZ_JBGCBY010000019.1, from coordinate 79,845 downwards.
TGGCCGAACCAGGCAGGCGAGCGTTGATGACCGAGCTGTATCGCGGTTCGGAGCCGATCGACTGCGCGGTCATCGCCGAGAAGGCCGACCTTGGCCTGAGCAGCCCGACGATCTCCCACCACTACCGCGTCCTGCGGGAAGCGGGCCTGATCAGGACCGTCGCAGAAGGACGCAAGCGGATCGTCACAGTGCGCCGCGGCGACGTGGAGGCGCGTTTCCCCGGCCTGCTAAGCGCAGTGCTCACGGGGCGATAAGCGAGTCTTCTGCCGTTGGGGGGTCACCTCGGACGGCGTGCGGTGACCAGCCAGGCGGTGCTGCGAAGACGCACCTGGCCATCGGCCTCGTGCATGCGCAGGAAGTCCGTCAGCGCCTCGCGGGCCCGGACGCGCGTCTCCTGGTCGGCCTCGCTGGTCAAGTAGCGTCCCGGTCCGCTGTTCAGCAGGAAGGAAGCGACGTCGGCGGCGTCTGGCCCCCAGTTCGCCTGCACCTCGAGCCGCTCGCTTCGGACGTCAGCGAATCCGGCCGAGGTAAGCACGGCGTGGATGCGGTCGGGGTCCGCCAGCGAAAACATGCCTGGGCCGCCCGAGTTGGTGAAGTCACCCACCGGCAGGTGGGCGCGCAGTGCGCCGATGGCTCGGACCCAGTCATTGCCGCCGGGGTCCGCCGCACAGATGAAGGCCACACGCCCGCCCGGGCGCAGCGCGCGGGCGACGTTGGTGAACGCGGCGGCGGGGTCGGCGAAGAACATCACGCCGTAGCGGCTGATGGCCACGTCGAAGGCAGCGGACTGAAGCGGGTGGACCTGGGCGTCGCCCTGTTCGAAGCCGACGTTGTCGATGCTCTCCGCGCGTGCGGTGGCGCGGGCGCGTTCCAGCATCGGGGCGGAGAGGTCCAGGCCGAGGGCGTGGCCGTGAGGTGCGCGCTGCGCGGCCAGGCGGGTGGTGCGGCCGGCTCCGCAGCCCACGTCCAGGATCCGGTCGGCCTCGGCGATCGTTGCGGCGGTGAGCAGCGGTTCGTTGAACCCCTCGTTGACGGTGTCCCAGCGCTGCTGGTTGCGGGCCCAGTGTTCGCCTTCGTAGCCGTTCCACGCCTGTGCCTGGTCGGTGTTGACGATCTGCGTCATGGGTGCCTCCTGCAGTCTGCGGAGCTCAGAGCCCCTAGAATGGGCGCATGCCCATACAGTATGGGCGCTTGCCCATACTGGCAGCCCCGCCGCCGTGAAAGAGGCTTGATGTCACCTCGTGGTGTGACCACCCCCAATCCCCGGGAGCGACTGTTCGCCGCGGCGGAGCGCGTGCTGAAGCGCGAGGGCCCGGCCGGGCTGACCAGCAGGGCGATCACCACCGAGGCCGACTGCGCGAAGGGACTGCTGCATGCCCACTTCGCCAGCCTGGACGAGTTCGTCGCCGACCTGGTCCTGGACCGCTTCGCGCACACCGCGCGACAGGCCGAGCAACTCCCCGACAGGGCCGGCCAGAGCACGCTGGCCGCGAACCTGCGCACGGTCGCGCTGGCGCTCCTGGCCGAAGCCGGCCCCACCATCGCGGGCCTGGCCATGGCGCGCCCCGCCGCCTCGATGCGGATCCGCCAGGCGTGGGAGGCCGACGCACCGGGCTTCACGGCCATCCAGAAGTCCATCGCCGACTACCTGACCGCCGAGAAGGCACTACGACGCCTGTCGGCCGCAGCCGACTGCGACGCGCTAGCGCTAGCGCTGACCGCAACCGTGCACCACCTACTGATGACCAGCTGGGCCGGCGCCCCCGACCCCGGACCGCAAGTGGAGCGCGTCATCGCCACGCTCGTAGGCGGCACAGGCGTTCCAGTCTGAACCCGGCAACGCGTCTTGACCTTCGAGTCTGGTCGAAGGCATCCCCTCGGGGACCATTCATGGGCCGGATGCCACTGGGCACGGGCGGAGAGCGCCCGCCCGGCGCGCCGCCACGCCCACACCAGCGCTCGGACCAGGTCGCTCCCGCCAATGCCCGGACTTCTTCAGGGGCCACGTAGCTCGGGCCACTCCCCCGATGCTGACTCACGGCGAAGGCCGCGAGCAGCAGGGTCATCAGCGCAAGAGCACGCGTTGTCATACTTGTATAAATAAAGCAAGTGATAGCTATTTTAAACCGGCCACTTGCTATTTTAAACTCCTCACCCTAGGCTACCCACATGAAGAGCTACCAGCAGTACTGCTCCGTGGCCCGAGCGTTGGACGTGGTCGGGGACCGCTGGGTACTGCTCATCGTCCGCGAGCTGCTGGCGCTAGGACCCAGCCGGTACAGCGACCTGAAGCGAGGGCTGCCGGGCATCGCCAGCAACCTGCTCGCGGAGCGGCTGAAAGCCATGGAGGCCGAGGGCCTGCTCGAGCGGTACGACGCTCCGCCCCCGGTCGGGACCAGCCTGTACCAGCTCACAGCCCGAGGCCGGGAGCTGCAGGACGTCCTGCACGCGCTGGCGTGCTGGGGACTGGAGCGCATGCAAACTGTCACGGAGGCCGAGGACGCGGTGCAGCCTCAGTGGACCGCGCTGTTCGCCGCGTTGGAACTGTCGCCGCGCGTCACCCCGGGGACCGAAGTCGCGGTGGGGCTCGAGACCGGCGGCGAAGCCGTCCACGCGATCCTGCGGCACGCCACCTTCGAGATCCGCCGCGGAACGGCCCCGAACGCCGACGTGACGCTCTCCGGGCAGGCGTCGCTCGTCGGTGCGGTCCTGTCCGGTCGTCTGACCCCGGATCAGGCTGCGGACCTCGGCCTGGAGATCGCCGGCACACCGTCCGTCCTCACCGACCTCCTGTGCGTCCCCGCTCATCCGTCCCTCAGATCAGGAGCCACACCATGACCTACACCGAAACGGACCTTGTGGCATCGATAGAGCGCCTCGCCGGCGATGGCCTGGCCGCACTGTCCCAGGAGCAGCGGGACCAGTTCGACCAGTTCCACAGTGGCGGAGCCGAAGCCGTCGACCGGCTACTGGCCAGCCTGCACCTCGCGTCGGGGATGAGGGTGCTGGACGTCGGCTCCGGATTCGGCGGACCGGCACGGCAGGTCGCCCGCAGAACTGGTTGCACCGTCGTCGGCGTAGACATCACACCCGCCTACGTCCACGCGGCCGTGGCTCTGACAGACACCGCAGGGCTTTCCGGGCAGGTCTCGTTCTTCTGCGGCGACATCGCCGGCTTCGACCCGGCCGAGTTCGACGCCGGCTACACCATGCACGTCCAGATGAACGTCGCGGACAAGAAGGCCTACTTCACCGAGATCGCCCGCCGCCTGCGGCCAGGGGCGCGCTTCGCGACCTTCGAGGTCTGTCTGAGCGGCGACGCCCAACCAACCCCACCGCTGCCCTGGTCACTCGACGGTAGCGACAGCTTCCTGGCCACAGCCGACGAGTTGCGCGCCACGATCCAGTCCAGCGGGTTCGAGCTTGTCGAGTGGGTCGACGAGACCGCTTGGGTACGCCGATGGTTCGAGGACCTCGGACGCCGCATCGCGGCCGGCGGAACCCAAGCCACCCTCCCCGCACTCCTGGCTGATGGGCCGACTCGCATGCTGAACTTCGCGGTCGCCCTCGCGACAGGCGTCCTGACGGTTCACCGAGGCTCGTTCATCCTCGCACGGTAAGCAGCGAAAGCGCGTCGCGCTGTCGGGGTTGGCCTCACCGCTTCAGTTTGCGCCAGCCACCGGCGCGGTTGTTGGCGATGATCTGCTTGAACATAGCGGTGAGGGCCGGTGCGTTGATGGTCTCACCCTGACGCACTGCCACGGTGCGGGCGGTCTTGTTGTCGTGGCCGGCGGTGATGATCCCGTCGGGGTCCGGGACGATAGCCCCGTCATAGAGGAAAACGTTGACGTGGTCCTTTGCTGCCAGCAGAGCGCAAATGTTGCCCTGCAGGACGAAGTACGGCCGGTTGGTGCGCTTGATGGTCTCAGTCACCTGCGGGTCGGCGGTGTGGACCAGATCACGGACCTCGCGGCAGATGGCCTGCTGCCAAGCGGGCAGGGCCTCGATGTAGGCGTCAACTCGTGGGTCGGCGGTGTAGGTCATGGTCGCTCCACCGTAGCCGAGCGCTGGCTCCCGAGTATCGGCCCGCAGGGCCCTTCGGGCTGCGAGATTCCGCAGCCGTAAGAGAGAACGGACGCTGGCCCAGGTCGACTGAGACCGCGGCTGACTTCACAATCCTGAGGACCGATCCCCGCATCGGCGCGGCGGGCGGGCTCAGCCGTTCAGCCGGTCCCCCGGCAGGGCTTCCCGGAGTGCTCCAGCGCCTCGTCGGTACGGGCCGGGCCGGGACCCTGAATCCGTCCAGCTCACGGATCAACGCTGCGGTGTCCGGACGGGCCGGTGTGTCCAGTGGTTCCACTGTCGATGTCGGGTGTCGGGTTGCCGAGGTGGTTGTCAAGGGGGCTGGGGCGGGTGGCGCCGACGTAGCGCGGTGCCCAGGTGGGGTCGTGGAAGACGTCATCGAGGACGCGGACGACGGTGCCCGTACGCTCGGCGTGGACCATGGCACCGTGGCCCAGGTAGATCCCGACGTGGTAGATCGGGCCACCCGGTTCGGCGAAGAACAGCAGGTCCCCGGGGATCAGCTGGTCCGGCTCCAGGTGTCGTCCATGGTCGTGCTGGAGCAGGCTGTAGTGGGGCAGGACGATGGTTCCGCCGCTGGCCTGGTACCAGGAGTACAGGGCAAGGCCGCTGCAGTCGAAGCCCACCGTGTGGTCGGCCTGGCATACGCCGTCGAGATAGCCGTTGACGCCGTCGCAGAACCCGACGGTCGGTCCGCTGGTGTCGCCCCCGCCCCATGCGTACGGCGTGCCGAGCACGTTGCGCGCTGCGGCGACCGCCGCCAGGCCTCGAAGACGCTCCGCCAGGTCGGCTCTACATGGTTCGGCATCCACGGAAAGAGGCGCGCTTGACGGGGCTGATGCCTCGTAGGCCGCCTGGCCGTGTATCGGGGTGACGCAGAGGCGGGTCGGGGCCCAGGCGTGTGCGGGGCCCGGCCCGGCGAGGAGTACCAGCGCGAGGACACCGGCAGCAGCCAGTGCACGCGCAGGTCCTACCGGAAACGCTGTTGGGGGCATGGGTGGTGTCAAAGACAGCTCCTTCATCTGCCGGGCCTCACCGATGGGCGTCGGCGCACGGCGTGCATGTACGAGGTCGGGCCGCCCTGGATGACGGGGCGTCACCTGCCCCTTGGACGGGAGACATGCAGACCAGGGTGCCGAGTAACCCGCAAGGCGGCTTGGCAGAGCCCGGCCCACGCTGCGGGAGCTCGGGCTCTGGTGGGGGCTTGTCAGCTGCTACAAGGTCTCGCGGTACGCGTAGCACCATCCGTCAATGAACAAGTCCCGGTCGGCGGACGGGTCGCTGTTGCGAGCTCCATCACAGAGCTCGGCAGGGGTCGGCGACGGCGAGCATCGGCGCGGGGGCGTTCACCCTGGCCGGAGCCTCGGAGGCAAGGCTGTGGGCGGCCTCCGCGCCCTTGAGGTTCCACAGGGTGCGGACCAGCTGGGCGGTGGCTTGGTCGGTGTCGTCGAGTGTCGGCGTCATGGACCCACCGTCAGGCCCCCGCGCAGTCCAAACAACCGCCAAACGCGGAAGTTCACCCGATCACCGCGTGCGCGCTGCGATCTCGGCCCAGCGGCGGACCAGATCAGCGTCCTCAGGCTCGGCGGGCGACCTTGGCGCGAAGGTCGCTAACGGGCCTGTTCCGCCGTCGGGGTGTGGGGTGCGGCGGGCGTTGGTTGCGCGCCCACGGCGACCAGTCCCTCGCCTTGACGCACGCCTACCCTTCGGCGAGGTATCCCGACAGCTGAAGGAAGTCGAGGTAGCGGTCGAGCAACTTGGCGTCCACGGGCGGGATCTCGATGCCGCTGCCTTCCAGAGCCCGGTCGGCGTTCCGTCGCGTGAAATTTGGAAACGTGCTCTTGAAGTACATCTCGCTCACGGTGATGTCTGCTCCGCGACAGCGATCCACAAAAAGCGGGACGAATGGCGTCATGGGATGGGCCGGGTGTCCGGCCGCATAGTGAATGAGATCGGTGACCCACTTGCTGTAGCGGGTCTGCTCGACCGCGTATCCGCGTCGGCGCAGACTGTCCGCCAGCGATCCTACGAGAGTGGGCCGAGGGTTGGTCAGATGATAGGCAATACCCTCGGCCGGACGATGCGTGGATATGTGCGTCACCGCGAGCGCGAAGCATTCGGCCGGAAGGAAATCCAGTGGTAGGTCGATATCCGGGCAGCTCCCGGAGTCGGCGATGTACCTGATGAGGGCGCATATTTCGGTGGCGGTGTTCATCACGCCCGTCTCGCTGCTGCCCGTCACGTCGTTGAGACGGTAGATGGCGATGGGCAGCCCTTCGCCGAAGGCCTTCTGCAGCAGAATTTCCGACACCCATTTGCTCTCGACATATCCGACCGACAGATAATCGGCGAAAGCGAGTGGCGTATCTTCGGTGACCTCGCGAACCCCGGCCGGCCCGAACCCGGAGAATACCGCCATGCTGGATGTGTAGTGAACCGGAATCGCCCGGGAGGCAGCCAGGCGAATGATCTCCCGAGTGCCTTCGACATTCGCTCCGCGCAGGTCGTGGTACGGGTAGATGAAATTGACCTGGCCGCCCAGGTGGTAGATGGTGTCGATGGTCGATCCCAGACTCTCGAACGTCCCGGGAGGAAGTCCGAGGTTCGGTTCGCTCAGGTCGCCGACGATCGGGTTGATGCGGGAGGTGGCCAGGTCGCGGAGAAGATAGCGCTGATAGACCGCCCGGATGCGCTCCCATGCCTGGTCGCTGTCGGATGCCCTGACCAGGCAGTGAATCCGCCCCGTCGTCTGCTTCAGCAGTGCGTCGATCAGGTGGGCACCGCAGAATCCTGTCGCTCCGGTGAGCAGAATGTCGGTCGGCTGCCGCCAGTTCGGTGGGTGCGAACCGTTCCGGTGCACCGAAACCCGGAGCCCGGTCTCGGATTCGAAGTCGACATCACGGTGGTCCGCGCTGACCAATGTACCGGCGCGCGCTCTTTCCGCGCATTCGGCGAATGCCGCCAGCGCCGAATCGTGCAGCAACGACCTGGTCAGTTCGCGGATCTGCGAGACGCCGATACCGAACATGATGCGAGCCCGGGCGAGCATCTCCATGGCCAGGAGCGAGTTTCCGCCCAGCTCGAAGAAATCGTCATCCGCGCGGGTGGACTCCACGCCGAGAATCTGACTCCACAGCTGGGACATTCCGGCGTATACGGATGCCCGTGGTTCGGCGTCGGGTCGGGTCGGCACCACGTCGGGTTGCGGCAGGGCCGCGCGGTCGATCTTTCCATTCAGGGTGAGGGGCATGTGGTCCACGGCTATGAATGTCTTCGGAACCATGTAGCCGGGCAGGGTCTCGGAGAGGGCGGATCGCAGCTGTTCGGCGATTGTCCGGGCGTCATCGACTCGATGAGGTCCGACTGCCGTGTAGCAGGCGACGAGGTCTCTCTCTCCGTCACCGCGGCCGCGAGCCACCACCACGGCCTGGCCAATGCCCGGCTGGGCTACGAGTGCGGCCTCCACCTCGGCCGGGTCGACACGGAAGCCGCGTATCTTGATCTGGTCGTCGGCGCGGCCGATGATCTCCAGTTTTCCATCGGGGCGCCAGCGGCCCACGTCCCCGGTACGGTACATCCGCTCTCCTGGCGTGGGGCCGTACGGGTCCGGCAGGAACTGACGTGCTGTCAGTCCTGGCTGCTTCCAGATGCCCCGGGCGAGGTGGGAGCCTCCGATGTAGACCTCGCCCCTCTCGCGCGGCGGTACGGGACGCAGTCGGCCGTCGAGTACATACACACGGGTACCCTCCAGCGGCCGGCCGACGGGAGCCGGAGCGGTGTCCTGGTCGGCGAGGAGGTGCTCGCTGAGGTTGCACAGGGTGGAGGTGATCGTCGTCTCGGTGAGCCCGTACGCATTGATGAGCCTGGCTCCGGGGATCTTCCGCAAGGAGAGGCGGCAGTCCTTGCTGTGGATGATCTCGCCACCCACGATGACGAGTCTCAGTGAGGAGACAGCACTCTCTCCGGGGCTCAGGATGCCGAGGAGCCGGTGCCAGAAGGCGGGGGTGAGGTCCGCGACGGTGATTCCGCGTTCGGGGAGCTGAAGCAGTAGATCCGTGGGTGCCCAGGCGTGTCGGCTCGCGAGGACGAGCGTGGCCCCGCTGATCAGGGTCACGAAGATCTGCTCGATCGAGGTGTCGAACCCCAGTGCCGCCATGTGCAGGACTCGATCACCCGGTGTCAGTCCGTATTCCCGGGCCACGACCGTGAGGGCGTGAGCCAGCGACCCGTTGGTGATCATGATCCCCTTCGCCGGTCCCGTGGACCCCGACGTGTAGATCATGTAGGCGAGGTCGTCGGGCCGGGGACCGGCGGGTGGCTGCGCGCCTTCCGGTGACGTCCCGGTGGGAGAATCCGCAACGTCGATGACATCGGCCTTGCGACCGGCGAACAGCTGGGCGTGGTCACTGGACGACAGGATGATGCTGGAATCCGCGTCGCTGACCAGCTGAGCGAGACGCTGCCGGGGAGTGTCCGGATCAAGGGGCAGAAAGGCACCCCCGGCTTTGAGTACCGCCAGCAGAGCGACAATCAGGTCGGCGCTGCGGTCCATGCATACCGTGACCACGGACTCCGCGCGAACCCCCTGCTCCCTCAGCCGGTGCGCCAGCCGGGTCGCGCGCCCGTCCAGACTCGCGTAGCTGAGGGACCCCTCGTCCGAGATCATCGCGGACGCGTTCGGAGTACGAGCGGCCTGAGCCTGGATCAGGTCGGTCACCGTCTGGTCCAACCGCCCGGCACGTACGGCCCGATGGTCTCCGGTGCGAACTCCTTCGGATGCCTGCACCGCTCGGGCACTCGCAGGCCGCATATCGGTCCACATGCCCTCGATCGTGGTCACGCAGTGCGACGCCGGTCCGGGCTCGCCGATCTGGCGCCATCCACCGGGAATCCCGGTGTCGCCTGGCCAGATCGAGTACTGCTGTTCGTCGTTCCGCAGGACGACGTGCGATTCGGCCGACTCTCCCACAATCCGGTCGCTGTTCGTCACTTCAGTCTCCCGCCACGTAGGGCGTTGGCCGACCTCGGCGCCCGTCACAGCGTCAGACAGCCTCTGAGTTCCCCTATACCCGACCCTGGCAACGGCAAGCACTCGCGTACGTCGGAGGATCCCACCAGCACGTCGGCGACAACGCGGTGACCCTACTCAGGGTAACTGCACGGACAGTGACGATCCGACGAGTGAGTGTGTGCATCGTGAGGCTGCGCCTGAAGTGGTCGGCCCACGACGATGACCAGGTCAACGCTCAGTCAGATCTCTGCCCTACTGGCCGCAACCACCACCGTCACCGCCGCATCGGCATTGAGCGGACTCCCCGGCGGTGTCACCACTTGATGGTTCTCACTGTTTGAAGGCGGCGTCCATCTCCTCCACATCGCGCAAGCCCGCCCGGCGATCGGCCGGTGGAGTCAGTAGGAAGGATTCGGCCTGGTCAGCGGTGAGCGGGCGGGCGAACAGGTACCCCTGGCCGAGTGGGCAGCCCATCGATATCAACAGCTCCTGCTGAGTCGGGTTCTCGATCCCCTCGGCGATCACCGTGACCCCGAGAGTGTCCGCGAGATGGGTGATCCCCTCAACAAGGGCGTACTGCTGCTGCGAGTGGCCGAGCTCGTTCACGAACGATTTGTCGATCTTGAGTATCGAGATCGGGAACTCGCGCAGGTAACTCAGTGACGAGTAGCCGGTTCCGAAGTCGTCGATCGCGATGCGGATGCCGAGGTCGCTGAGGGTTCTCATCTCGGCCAGGACGCGCTCGTCGTGGCGCATCAGGAGACTCTCGGTCAGTTCCAGGACCAGGGAGGAAGGCGCGATGCCGGACAGGTCGAGAGCCCGGTGGACCACATCAACGAATCCCTCATCCCTGAACTGGCGGGGAGACACGTTCACGCTGACGTACGACAGCTCGGGGCCGGCTCCCCCGTTTCGCCGGCCTGCGGCGATGCGCTGCCACTGGACGGCCTCCACCACCGCCTGATCGAGCACCCAGGCGCCGAGTGGAACGATCTGACCGCTCTCCTCGGCCAGGGTGATGAACTCTTCCGGAAGTACCACGCCGCGGGTGGAGTGCGGCCAGCGCACCAGCGCCTCAAAACCGGCGATTTCACCGCTGCTGAGCCTCACGATGGGCTGGTAGAGCACCGTGAACGACGTTTTGATCGGTGCCTTGTCCAGACTCTCCTGGAGCTCGTGCCGCTCGGCCATACCCGTCTGCAGGACCTGCCGGTACCGGCGCCACTGGCGTTTGCCTGCGGTCTTCGCCTCGTACAGAGCCAGATCGGCGTGTGCCAGCAGCTCGACGGAGTCGAGACTGTCCCCTGTCGTCGCGATGCCCACGCTGGCGTAGACGCTCACCGGCCCCACGCTCAGCCGGAACGGTTCGGCGAACACGCTGAGCACATGCTCAGCGAACGTCTCGAGGTCACTTGGCGTCACCGAGTCCTCGACGAGTAGGGCGAACTCGTCGCCACCGATGCGCGCCGCGGTGTCGGACGCGCGGACCGTCGTCGACAGGCGCATCGAGACAGCGACGAGGAGTTCGTCCCCCACTGCGTGGCCGTGGAGGTCGTTCACGACCTTGAAGTCGTCCACGTCGACGAAGAGGACACCGACCACTGTGCCCTCGCGCTGGCTCTGCGTCAGCGCGTGGTTGACACGATCCTGAAACAGCACCCGGTTGGCCAGGCCGGTGAGTGAGTCATGGAAGGCTCGGTGGGTGAGCTCGCGCTCCAGATTGCGTTGTTCGGTGACGTCCCGCAGGGTGAGTACCAGCCCGCTGACCGTGATCTCCTCCCTCAGGTCGCTGAATCTGACCTCGACCTCAATGACTGAGCGGTCCACACGTACCATCCGCCAGTGCTCACGTCTTCCCGGGTGGTCGCGGTCCCGCATCCGGGCGAGCGTCCGAACGACGGTGCGGGTGTCCTCCGTCGGAACCAGATCCGTCAGCAGTGTGCCCTCCATGGCGGGATAGCCGAGAACCTGGTCGGCCGACGGGCTGGCGTACCGGACCCGGTCGACATCGTCCAGGATCAGGATGACGTCCGAGGCGTTCTGCACCAGAGTCCGGAAGTACGCTTCGCTGTTGCGCTTGGTGACTTCCCGGCTCAGTGCGATGCGCTCGATCGCCAGCGCCGCCTGGGAGGTCAAGGTCTGCAGGCTGTCCCGTAGCACGATGAGGTCATGCTCCTGTCCGGCCACGATCAGCGCCCCGACCGGCGAGTATCCGGCAGGGTGGCCCTGCAGCGCGAACGGGCTGACCAGCGCGCTCTGCACACCCTGGAGATCAACGAGGTCGGTCCCCAAGCTGCCGAGGCTCACCAGGCGGCTCTCGCCGGTGGCCGTCAGCGTGCGCACAGTGTCGCTGATCTCCGCCGACGCGGGTGTGTACTCGCCGTCGTCGACACGTATCAGCCACAGCACATCGTCCTCGTGGATGGCCAGGCGGGCGTCACCGTGTGGGCCGACGGCGGTCGTCAGCGTCGCCACGGCGGTACGGACGGCAGCAACCACCTCCCGCACCGAGCCGGCGGCACCCAGCGACGCCACGGCGACGCGCAGGACCCTCTCCCGGCTGACTGCCTGCCGATGGGTTGTGACCACGCCCGACAAGCGGAAGAGCACCAGGAAGAACAAGATGGCGGAGAACGCTCCGATGACGCCCGCGTTCTTGGTGTCGCCCCGTACGGACTCCATGATGAGCATGAACGGCGCGATAAGTGATGCCAGAGTGAGCAGGCCCAGTCGGCCACGTGCGGCATCGGGCCGCCACTCCACCGGTTGGGTCAGCGTGACCATGGAGGGGTGCAGCGCGGCGGCTCCCCAGGCGCCGTAGAAGAGGGCCCACCCCAGTTCCACCGGCCCGCCCGTCTTCCAGTTTCCGTGCAGCTGGATCAGGGCGTAAAGGACGTCGGCCGTCAGCAGGCCGACCGTGCCGGCGGTGAGCAGCGCCAGTGACACGCTCTTCCCGCCTCGCGGAGCAAGCAGTCGCAGCAGCATCGCCAGCACGAGGATGTCACCGAGCGGGTAGGCGATGGAGAACGCCTTCTGGATCCAGGTGAGCTCGACGATGTGTGCGTAGGGGACGATCAGGTAGATCCAGGAGAGCAGTGCCAGACCGACGGTCAAGGTCAGCGCGTCGACCAGGCTCGCGCGGTCGCGCCTGGCCGTCCGCCAGCGGACGAAGCCGAACAGCCCTGCGGCGTACAGCGCGTAGGTTGCCAGGTAGAAACCGTCATCGGCCGCGGGGAACGGATTCGGCTCGTGCAGATACTGTATGAGAATGATCTGTACTAGCTCGCCCACCGTGAAACTGAGATTGGCCGCGGCGAGAACCAACCAGGGAAGCCTGTGTGCCGGGCGGTTGAGGGAGATACCTCTGAGGATTCCGATAACCCCGCTGAGCCCGATTCCAACGAAGATCAGTCGCTGTTCGGGATAGGCGTAGTACAGAGAGATGAGCAGTACCATCCACGCACTGAACCCGGCCATCTCATAGCGCCACCGCTGCCTGGTCTTCAATCCAACCACCCTCCTGCGCACCCTCTGAAGGGAGCGCCCGGATCCGGCTCGGTGACGGTGCGCGGAACCTGGATCTCGACGATTCCAGCCGACGAGAAGATGTCCGAACCCCGGCTCAGTGCGGCCGGACGGCTCGGCGTATGGAGTATGATCGAGTGGACAAAAGACCAGGTCAGGGACAGGAGCCCGAGGTCACCGGTCTTTGCATCCTCCCTGTTGAGACTTCGACATAAACGTGCCACCAGTGTACTCGACCACCCGGATATTGCGCGTATACATACAGTCTTCGCGCGCGCTCCCTGCGAGCTGTGGCTGGGGAAGCCACATTCCTGTGACGCTCTGTGATATCTGCACCTATCCGTCGAATCGCGGGAGGCAGGCATACGGTTCTGCCCTTCCCTGGGCCGGCGGTCATGCACCCAGCGTTATCTTTAGAGCGTGGCGCATCTGGGTACGCCTGATCTGCGGAACTACCGACCCGTACGGGTCGATTTGACGTGACGGCTACTTCCTGACGGTTTGCGGGAGTCGGCCGAGCCTTTGGGAGTGCCCGTGCTCTCCGTCTACCGCCGGATCTTCGCCCCGCCTGGAAGCCTGGGCTTCTCCGCCGCCGGCTTCATCGCCCGGATGCCCATTTCGATGACCAGTGTCGGCATCGTGACCATGCTGTCCCAGCTTCGCGGACAGTACCGCCTGGCGGGCGCGGTCGCCGCGACCCTCGCGCTCGCCACCGCGACGCTGGGCCCGCAGATTTCCCGACTCGTCGACCGGCACGGACAGCGCCGGGTCATCCTTCCGGCGACGGCGGTGACCGTCGCGGCCATGGGTGCGTTGCTGCTGTGCGCCCGGTACAACGCCCCGAACTGGACACTGTTCGTGACAGCGGCGGTGGCGGGCTGCATGCCGAGCATGGGCTCGTTGGTCAGGGCACGCTGGGCGGAGATCTACCGCGGCAGCCCGCAACTGCACATCGCGTACTCGCTGGAGTCAGTACTCGATGAGGTGATCTACATTGTCGGCCCGATCCTGTCGATCGGACTGTGCACCGTCGCATTCCCCGAAGCCGGTCCGCTCCTGTCCGCGTGTCTGCTGGCTCTGGGAGTCGTGCTCTTCGCCGCCCAGCGCCGTACCGAACCGTCGCTGAAACCCGAGGCGCAGCGCACCGGAGGTTCCGCGCTGAAGAGCCGCGGCCTGGGCGCCGTCGCACTGACCTTCGTGGCAGTGGGTGCGATCTTCGGATCGGTGGATGTGGTGACAGTGGCGTTCGCCGGCGAGCACCACCACAAGGCGTTCGCCAGCGTGCTCCTGGCCGTCTACGCGCTCGGCTCGTGCGTGGCGGGCATCGTCTTCGGCACGGTCAGACCCCGGGGGCCGCTCTCACGACAGTTTCTCATCGGAGTCTCGACCATGGCAGCCAGCCTGGTGCCCCTGTTGTTCGCGCCGAACCTCGCCGTGCTGACCGGGATGCTCCTCGTCGCCGGCATGTCCATCGCACCGACCATCATCACCGCGATGGGCCTGGTGGAGCGACTGGTCCCCGCGGCCCGGCTGACCGAGGGCATGACGTGGACCGCCACCGGCCTGGCCGTCGGCGTGGCGCTGGGCTCCTCGGCCGCGGGCTGGGTGGTGGATGCGGCGGGCGCCGCCGACGGCTACGCAGTGACAGTGGCGGCCGGGCTGCTCGCCACCGTCGTCGCCTCGCTGGCCTTGCCGCGTCTGCGGGTCGACGCAGGTCAGCGAACACCGAGGTCGTGCGGCAAGATCGCCAGGCGGCGGGCCGGAAGGAGGCAGGCAGACAGCGGCGGAAGCTCGGGGGAGGTACGCAGGAGGTCGAGATAGTGGGCCCGGGGCAGGGCGAAGACACCGAGGGCACGGGCCTGAGGGCTGTCCCACTGGGCGTCCAGGAGGAGGCCGCCGACCTGGCAGAAGCGCGCGGCGAGGTCGGCGACCGCCACCTTGGCGGCGTCGTCGCGCCGATGGAACATGGAGTCCAGGCTGAGGATCGGGCCTGTTCGCAGGCCGAAGACGCCGCCGATCAGCTCGTCGCCCTCCCACACTTCGGCGCTCAGTGCCCTGCCGTCCTGGTGCAGGTGGGTCAGGCTGTCGACCAACTCGTCGGTGAGCCACCGGGGTTCACGGCCGGTGCGGCACTCCTCGACGACGCGGACGAAGGCGCGGTTGAGGCTGGTCGACCAGGGCAGCCGGTTGCGCAGCCGCCTCGCGAGGCGGTGCCCGAGGTGGACGCCCGCCACCGGAATCACGGGTCGCGGATCGGGCGACCACCAGGCCACCGTGTAGGGGTCGTCGTCGCCGATGACAGCGATCAGGCCGTCCGCAACCTGCTCCTCCCACCGCGCCTCGTTGAGGTCGCGCAGGAGCGGGTCGGAGACTGGGAACGGGTACACGCCGGACCGATAGGCGGCTAGCAGGTTCTCGGGACTGAGCTCACCGCAGAAGGCGACCGGCCCGCTCGCCGGCGCTCGGGTCAGGTCGAGTGCAGCCCATGCCTCGTACGTCGTCATCGGCAGACCGGGTAACGGTCCAACAGCCACCGGGAATTCGGTGGCCTGGGTCGAGAAGGAGCCGCGGTCCACCACATTGACCCTCCCGGCGTTCGGCCCTCACGGCCTATCTGTGAATGTACCTCTGTCACGGGGTGGGCGTCCCGCTGAGCGTGCGCCTGAGGGGGGGCGCCAGGCCGTACAGCGGGCTGAACTGCTCCCCCTCAAGACGCTCGTCAGCCTGGGCGTTCGGCGCGGCGGCGCCTGCGCGTTCGGCGCGGAGACGCGGCGATTCGCCCGGGCGCAGGGTAGGCGCCGCGGCCGCGTACCAGCGGGAGGAAGACCCGGTCGACGATCTCGACGAGGACCGCATCGCGCACGGACGCCGCGCCGCTCGTCACGTAGGCGGCCGCGATCGGCGCCCGGCACCGCCTGCGGCGCTCGCTGGGCGGCTGCCACCGCTGCGAGATCGACTGGGGACCGGGGGCCTACTGCTGGTACGGTCGGCCCGCCACCGACTACAGCGGCACCGCCTCGGCGCTGCAGCTGCTGCACTCCGTCACCACCCTGGCCCGCAAGGCGACCCGGTGATCGGCGTGCTGCCTACGGTCCTGGATCGGCGGCTGGCCCGCCGGGTTGGTCCCGATCCGCCGCCCGCCCCCTACCGGCCTCACACCGAGCCGGTAGCCGACAACCCAGGCCGCCCGTCACCGCACCGAGCTCCTGGCCGCACTGAACAAAAGGAGGGCGGCGTGACCACGCTCCCCACCCGGCTGACCCTGACCGGCTTCATCAGCGGCAGCCCCGAGATCACCGACCTCGGCTCCGGCGTGAGCGTCCGGTTCACGCTGGTCTACTCCCCCACCGGCGAAGCCCTGGACGACGCCGTGCTGCCTTGCGTCCTGCACGAGAGCAACTGCAGCGTCGCCGACGCCGAGTCATACCTCCACGACGAAGCCCCGGTCACGGTCACCGGCTGCCTGCGCCTGCCCCAGCACGCCGGCGACCGGCTGAGCCTGGAGGTCTACGACGTCCAGACCGACGAAGACGAGGACCACGACACCACCGCGCCGCTCCGGCCTGAGACGCCGGTCTCCATCAGCACCGTCGACGGCCACACCGTCGTCCTGACCGAACAGCCCGACGGCGAGCAGCAGTGGCACGTGATCACCCTCACCGGCCTGTCCGCCACCTCCTACACCGAGGACCAGATCCCCCTCGCCGTGGAATGGCTCTCCCGTCTGACCCAGCGCTGACCATCATCGCCAGCCGGCCGAGCAGCACACGAGGCCGCATGGCCAGAACGGGCCAGGCCCAGCGACCCGCCACCGCGGCGAGGCCGGCCCTGGCTGGGGCGCCCACACACCGCTGTTCACCACCCGCCAACCGGACGGGTGGCCTGGTCGGGTACCACCACCAGCACGATCCCTCTCACCCAGGACCTGTCGCAGGGCGCGTTCGCGGAGTGGGAATCGGGCGCGGGCGACCGCCCCGCTGCGCCGCCTTGCGCGCCCTTCGGTCGTAGAGCGCCCGAAGGCCGTCCTCGACCAGCCTGACCTGTTCGAGCATGGCGCGGGCCCACTCCCGCTCCCTCGCGTAGAGCTCCAGCTTCTGCTCCAGTGGACCCGCACGGACGTAGGACCGGGCAATTCCGGGCGCCGTCCTCAGGCTGGCCTGCATCGTGGAAGCGGTGGCCTCAAGCCGCAGTCGAACCATATGGGCCAGTTCCGCCGGGTCGTGGTGGAAGACCTCCTCGTACCGCCACCGCGCCGGCGCCAGCTCGAACAGCCAAGCCTTGGCCGACTGCTCGAACTCGCGCGAGGTAGGGCGCAGCACGGCGCCCGGCCATTTCGCCGGTGTCGCAGCGGAA
The DNA here is from genome assembly GCF_041262165.1 of Streptacidiphilus sp. MAP12-16. Classification (NCBI taxonomy): domain Bacteria; kingdom Bacillati; phylum Actinomycetota; class Actinomycetes; order Kitasatosporales; family Streptomycetaceae; genus Streptacidiphilus; species Streptacidiphilus sp. MAP12-16. The sequence continues at coordinate 62,873 of NZ_JBGCBY010000019.1, read as the reverse complement.
GCTTCGGGGTTTGCGCGTCCCCGCTGCGGACCCGGCGGCTGGCCTGCCGCCGAGGGAATGGAAGGCGCCACATTCGCTCCTGTTTCTCGTTGCGACGTCGGGGCTCAGGCACGGGTCGATCCGTCGTGCAATGCCGCCGGGCCGGGCTGTGGACGGGGGAAGCGGCAGGTAGCCGCAGACGCCGGGCTCAGCAGCGCCTTCGGGAGCCGGGCCGCGGATTCTGGCCTGCGAGCCGCATTGAAGACGAAACGTACCGATTTCCCGATATCCGCACAAGAGCCACGTATGTCTTTCACTGCCTCCAGGCGTCAGTGGCGGGTGCCCGGCCCTGACGGGCTGGCCCGGCGCCGCTGCAGCCACAGCACGCCACCGCCCAGGACCAGTAGTACGGCTGCGGCAGCCGCCAGCACAGGCGTGCCAGAGCTCGCCCCAGTACGCGCGAGGGTGCCCTGCCCAGAGGCCGCGGCGGTCGGCGTCCCATCGGCTGCACGGGCCGTGGATGCCGCACCGGTCGCGACGGGGGTGGTCGTGGTCGCTCCGCCGGCTGCGCCGCTCCCGGATGCGGCGGGGGACGGGGAGGTCGCCGCACCCGCGTCCAGCACCACCCCGGTGGTGCCGAGCCCAGCCGGGTGGACATCGCTCTGGACCTGCTGCCAGGTCTTGGGCGCGATGCCGAGGTTGTATCTGCCGTTCTTCCCACCCTCTGCCTCCTGGCAGGTGATGGTGATCGCCCCGTCCAGGTAGTAGTACTCATTCACCCAGATCATGGGCGTTCCTGCAGGCAGCGTTTCGTAACCCGTCGAGGGCTTGCCCATCCAGGTCTGGCCCAGCTGGCCCCCGGGGAACGGGGCGTCCATCCGGTGGCCGCCGGAGGCGACGTGCAGGAAGGTTCCCTGCTGGTCGGTGTAGGTGGGCATGGAGACGACCCCGGTGCCCCTCCAGTACTCGATCTCCCAGCGGACCAGGAAGTAGCCCTTCCCCTGCAGGGTGACGGTGTCACCGCGATGGAAGAGCAACCAGTTGCCGCCGAGGTAGCCCCTGACTGGTGCGACCCAGTGGCCGCCCACCTCATGCACGGCCGTCGCCTCGGCGCGGTGCGGCAGTTGCCCCGCCGCGGCGGCGGACGAGGTGCCGCCGCTGAGAACGGTGAGCGTGGCCGCCGCGAGGGCAGTCGCGATCCGTGTATTGAGCACGTGGTCTCTCCTCGATGTGTTCTCGTACCGCCGCGGGTCCATGAACCCGCTGCCGGCCTCACAAGGAAGACATCCGGAACGTGCACGCCATAACCAAAACCGCGGCACCAATCGAGGCGGAACACATGCGATTCCGCACGGACACCGCTCTGCCGAGGGGCCTTGATCCGCTCCAGGCTTTCCTGGCTGACGGTCTCCGCGTGGTGAGAGAAGCCAGCGTGTGCCGAAGCGGCTGAGCTCGCGCAGGAAGTGGCGGGTGGAGACCAGTTGGTCCTCGGGGCCAAGGGCGGGGTCGCTGCGGAGTGGTGAGTGGTCAGACGTCGCGCTGTCGCGTGATCGCTCGGGCCGTGCGTGCAGCCTTTTCCTCCGTGTCTGTGAGGGCTCCGCCTCCCACTCCGAACAGGCCCTGGCGAAGGAATACGGCAAGGCCGTGCGCGGCACCGGCAACGCGAAGCAGCAGGTCGAAGGCGTCGTCTGCGTCCGGGGTCAACTGGCGGGCGACAGGTAGGAGGAGGACGGCCACCTCGTCGCCGGCTGAAGCCAACTCGGCGAACCTGGACTTGTCGAGGCCCGCGTTGAAGGTGATGTCGAACAGGGCCGGCTCCTCAGCGGCGAAACGGACGTAGGCGGACGCGAAAGACGCCAGTTGCTCCACAGGATCCTCGCTGCAGCCCACAGCCACAGCGAAGCGGCTCCGTTGCTCGCGGTATCCCCTCGTGGCGAGTTCGGCCAGCAGGGACTCCCGGTCGGCGAAGTGCTTGTACGGTGCCGCAACGCTCACTCCCGCCCGGCGGCTCGCCTCGGCCAGGGTGAAACCATGCGGGCCACGTTCGGAGACCAGTTCGAGGGCTGCTCGCAGCAGGGCATTGCGCAGATCCCCGTGGTGCTGTCCGGTAGGTCGCCGCTTGACAGGAGAACTCATGGCGCTAAGGTTAACACCACTTACCAGGTGAGAGGTATTAACCACGGGAGTTGCCATGGCCGCTGTTCGTTTCCACCACATCAGCCTTTCGGTCGCCGACCTCACTGCTCAGGAGGCCTGGTACAGCAGCGCTTTCGGGCTCACTCACGTGGACGAGCGCTTGGAGATGCCCGAGGCGGGCGTCCGGACCGTCGTCCTGAGCGATGCAGCCGACCTGCGTGTGGAGTTCGTCGAACGGCCCGGTTCGAGCCCTGCCGCGTACGCCGACCCGTTTGCTGCCACCGTCGTGCAGACCTTCACTCACCTCGCTCTCCAAGTCCCGGACCTCGACGCCGCGTTCACCCGTCTGACCGGTGAATACGGCGCCGCCCCGGTGTCGTCTCCCGCGCCCGGCGTAACCGAAGGCATGCGTTACGCGTACATCGCCGATCCGGAAGGCAACCTCGTCGAGCTGATCGAAACGTCACATGACTGACTCGCCGGTCTCACCGGCGGCCCGCCGAGCCTGGGCTGTCGAGTCGACATCGCCCCGCGACAGGCGTTACGACTGCGCCCACCGGCGTTCGTCCTGACCGCGGGGCAGGCCCCGGACAGTCCGCCGTTCATCCCCGTACGGGTCCCGTCGGTGCGGTGCTCTACGCTGGTGCGCCCCGCGTGCTGCATGCCTGCGATGCGACGTACGGGAATCGGAGGGGCGTTCTGCGACCCTCCGGGAGTGGGCTGAGAACGGTCGTAAAAGAAGGGAAGGCCCCGGGTGCGCGCACTTGTCGTCCTACACGATCACGTGACCGAGCCCGGGGAGGTCGGGGTCCGGCTCCTCGAGCGCGGATACGAACTCTCGACCGTGACCGTGGTACCTGAGAGCCACCGCCATGCGCCGAACCTCCGGTTCGACTTCCCCGCCGCCCAGGACTGGGATCTGATCGTGTCCCTCGGCGCTCCATGGTCCGTCTACGACGACGCGGCCATCGGCAACTGGATAGGCGGAGAACTCGCGCTGCTGCGCACGGCCCACCACCTGGGTGTACCGGTCCTGGGAGTCTGCTTCGGGGCCCAGGCCCTGGCTGCGGCCCTCGGCGGCTCGGTGGAGACGGCACGGCGTGCGGAGATCGGCTGGATCGACGTCGAGACCGACGACCCGGCCCTCGTGCCGCCTGGACCCTGGTTCGTCTGGCACTTCGACCGGTGCGTGATCCCGCCCGGGGCGGTGGAGTTGGCCCGCAGCGACGTGTGCACCCAGGCCTTCATGGCCGGGTCGTCCCTGGGCGTGCAGTTCCACCCGGAGATCACCACGGCGGCCGTGGAGGGCTGGCTCGGCAACGGTGGCGCCGAACAGGTGGCACGCCACGGAGTCGACCCGGACGCCCTTCTGGCGCGAAGCCGGGCCATGCAGCCCTACGTCCGCTGCAGTACGCGCCGTCTGGTCGACGGATTCCTCGACGGAATTCCCTCCCGCTTGCCTGCCTCCCAGGCCCATCCCGCCAGACGATTTCCTGCCACCACTCCTGCCGAAGCCCGGAACCTCGTGTGAGCCCCCGGCACCTCGTGTGAGCCGGAGCACGGGCCGGCCCGGCCTCCGCCGAGGACCCGGGCAACCATCGGTTCAAGGCGGGGAATCTCGCCGGGATCTGGCGCAATTTCACCACGAGCGGCGCGCGCCGGATTGTTGGCCGAGCAACACTGCCTCGGCCTTCTGCGGACCCGCCGCTCCGTGGCATCTCGCCGAGTCGGGGCGATGCCACAGAGCGGTAGGTGGCTCTGCTAGTTGACCGCGCTCGCGATGACCGGATCCAATGCGGGCTCTTCGGTGAACTCCATCTCGGGTGGCGGTGTACGGAAGCCCTTTGTCATGATGCCGAGGTAGACGATGCCGATCACGAGCCAGCTCAGCCCCAGGGTGACCGCCTGGCTGTCGAGCTGGGTCAGTAGCCAGAGGTCCGCGGCAGCGCCCAGGACCGGGACTACGACGTAGGACACCGGATGGTGGCGGCGACCAGCCTTCCGCTCGCGGAGGAAGTAGGCGATGACGGACACGTTGACGAGAGTGAAGGCGGTGAACGCACCGAAGTTGATGAAGGACGTGGAGGTCGCGACGTTCATCCGCAGCGCGATCAGGCCGATCGCCGCGGTCAGGAGGATGTTCAGTGCCGGGGTGCGGTACTTCGGGTGGATCGCGCCGAAGAACTTCCTGGGCAGCACGTTGTCACGGCCCATGGCGAACAGCAGTCGGGAGGCGCTGGCCTGGGCAGCGAGCCCGGAGGCGAACTGGGTGACGACCAGTCCGGCCAGGAAGACCGAGCCGAAGAGGTCCCCGCCGATGGTCTTGGCGATGTCGAACGCGGCCGACGACGAGTCCTTGAACGTGCCCCCGGGGTGCACCAGTTGGGTGGTGTAGGCGACCAGGACGAAGATGCCGCCACCGATCAGGGCGACCAGCAGGATGGCCCGCGGGATGTTCCGGCGCGGGTCGAGGGTCTCCTCGGTGAGCGTGGTGACGGCGTCGAAGCCCAAGAAGGAGTAGGCGGCTATCGCGGCGCCTGCGGAGATGCCGGAGAAGGTGGTGGCGCTGTTGGCGAACGGGTGCGTGCTCAGCAGCGCCCCGCCTCCATCGGTGTGCACGACGTGCCGCAGGGACAGCGCGACGAAGATCACGATGACCAGCACTTGGAAAGCCATCAGCAGGTAGTTGGCCTTCTCGGCGACCTTGACGCCCAGGATGTTCAGCACGGTCGTGGTGGTGATGAAGGCGATGATCCACACCCAGAACGGCACGCCGGGGAATTTGGCCTGCAGGTAGGCGCCGCCGATCAGCCAGATGACCATGGGCAGGAAGAAGTAGTCCAGCAGCAGTGCCCAGCCGACCAGGAAGCCCACCCGGGAGTCGATGGTGCGGCGCACGTAGGTGTACGCGGAGCCGGCGACCGGGAACGCGGCGGCCATCCGGCCGTAGCTGAACGCGGTGAACAGCATGGCGATCAGGGCGAGCAGGTATGCGGAGGGGGTCGAACCGCCGGTGGACTCCGCGATGATCCCGAACGTGCCGAGCACGATGAGCGGGGCCATATAGGCGAGGCCGAACAGGACGACGGATCTCAGGGTGAGGGATCGGGTGAGGGCAGGGGTGGCAGCGGGGGTTTCCAGGGGCATGGCAGGTCCTGTCAGGGGAGGGGGATGGCAGGAGCAGGGGCACGAACGGAAGCGCGACCTACGAACAGCGTTGGAAGCGGGAACAGGAATGCGATCAGGATCAGGAACCAGGCAGGATCAGGAACCAGGCAGGTAGCGCGTTCAGCCGTTGACCGGCGGCTTCCAGCGGGCCGGGTCGATCCGACCCTGGTAGAGCGGTAGTTCGAGTGGCGGGTCGTCGGCGCGGAACTGGTCCCAGACGCGGTTGAGGCCTGCGGTTCCGTACCGTCGGACGCGCTGGACGTGGCCGAGGTCCAGGACGTCGGTCAGGACGGTGGGGCTCGCGTCGACCGCCTCGACCCGGACGGTGCCCTCCGGGTCCACGATCAGGCTCCTACCGGATCCCAGCGGGCCCGCGCAGTTGACGCTGACGACGAACACCTGGTTGGTGATGGCGTTGGCGCGGGCCAGCACGATCTCCTGGGCCCGGTCGCAGGTGGTGGTCTTCACCAGGTTGAGGATCACCTCGGCCCCGAGCCAGGCCAGGTGTCGGCTCACCTCGGGGAACCAGGCGTCGTAGCAGATCGAGAGGCCCGCCCGGCCGGTGCCGGGCAGGTCGAAGACGACGAACCGGTCGCCCGGGTCGTAGGGCTCGTAGGGGCGCCAAGGAAAGATCTTGCGGTAAGAGGCGGCCAGCTCTCCGCGCGGGGAGAAGGCCAGCGCGGTGTTGAACAGTTGTCCGTCCTCGCCCCGCTCGCAGATGCTGCCGGGCACCAGCCAGATCCCCAGGTCGCCTGCGAGCTCCGCGAGCAGCCGGGTCCGGGCGCCGGTCAGCGGTTCGGCCGAGTCCCGCAACCGCTGGTTCCTGGACTGCGGCGTGTCGTCGGCGCTGTAAAGGTGCAGCTCCGGGTAGACCGCGATCCGGGTGTCGGGGAAGGTCCGCAGGAGTTCCTCGACCTCGGAGCCGAAGTCCTGCACCGGGTCGTCGATCGCCCGAGGGGCCGCCTGCACCGCGGCGATGGGGAGCGGGTCCGGCATGGGGTCCCCTTCCTGTGTGAGTGCAAGAAAAATAGGTCAGGTTGAGCTAATTATCAAGAGTGCTCATATTGATATATTTTCCGTGCCGGCCAGTACACTGCGGACATGGTCACCACCACCGCGTCAGTCGGACAGAACGCCAGCGCGCTGGGTCTGGACTCCCCTGCGATGGCGGGGATCCGCCGCCTCAAGGCCATCGACACAGTCCGGGCCAGGATCGGCATGGCCGTCGACCTGGGCCTGCTCGCACCGGGGGAACGTCTCCCCCCCGTGGACCAGATCGCCCGCGCTATGGACGTCAGCGAGATCACCGTCCGCCGCGCGATGGTGTCGCTCGGCAAGGACGGCCTCCTGGAGCGGCGACGGGGCCGCAACGGCGGCACCCTGGTGTGTGCACGCCCCCCGCACGGCGCTGTGCCGGAGGCCGGCGCGTACTCCGCCGCGAGCGAGGAGGTGCACGACCTCATCGACCGACGCCTGCTGCTGGAGTGCGGAGTCGCCCACCTCGCCGCCGGCTCTGTCACCGGGGAACAGCTCCAACGGCTCGACCGCTTGGTCGAGGCGATGGACGCGGCAGCCGACTGGGCCGTCTTCCACGCGGCCGACGCCGCCTTCCACCTGACCGTGGCGGAGGCGACCGGAGTCCCCTCTGCCGCCAGGCACTACGGCGACGTGCTGCGTGAGTTGTACCGCTACTACCTGCCGTATCCGATGGACTACCTCAGGTCCTCCAACAACGGCCACCGGGAACTGCTCAGCGCTCTCACGAACGGCGACGCCGGCACCGCCGGCGACTGCGCCCACCGCCATGTCGAGGTCCTGCACCGCACCATGTTCATGGGCCTCCCCTCGCTGGGGACTCCGGCCCAGTAACGGTCCAGCATCCAGATGGCATCCTGCGGGGCGCGGGCACCCTGCCGGTCACGGTAGCGAACTGCGGCGAGCGCGTTGCTGGCGAACACCTTCCGGCTCAACGCACCTGCGACGGCATCGGCCTTCAGCGGCGCTGCGTCGAGGCGCGAACGACCAGGTGTAGCGGCAGCAGGATCGTCTTCGGCAACTGGGCCTCCTCGCCGCGCGCTCGGCGGTCGATCTGTTCCAGGAGCAGGCGGGCCGCCTCGGTGCCGAGGTGGAAGTGCGGGACGTGGATCGTTGTCAGCGGGGGTTGCAGCTCGTCGACGAAGCGCATGTTGTTGAAGCCGACCACGGATACATCCTCGGGGCAGCGGCGTCCGCTCGCACGCAGGGCATGGAGAACGCCGAGTGCGATCAGATCGTTGCCGGCGACCACCGCCGTGACGTCCGGCCGTTGGGCCAGCAGGAGGTGAGCTGCGTCCGCGCCCGCCTCCTGACTGTACGAGGCCGCCTCGACGATCGGGGTGTCCGCAGCGGCAAGCCCGTACGCCGAGACGGCGGCGCGGAACGCCCGCGTGCGCACATGGGCGGTGGAGAGTCCGGCCGGCCCCGCCAGATGGGCGATGGTGCGGTGGCCGAGCTCGACCAGGTGCTCGACGGCCAGCGCGACGCCCGCCGCATCGTCTCCAGCCACCAGGGGAAACAGCGGACGGTCGGTGCCGCGGTTGATGAGCACGACCGGGAGACCCGCAGCGTGGGCCTCGTCGAGGAGCGCGTGCTCCCTGAGCGCTGTCGCGACCAGGAACCCGTCAACCTGGCGCCCCAGCAGGGCGTCGAACTGCCTGCGTTCACGCACCGGATCGTTGTCGGTGTTGGCGATCAGCGCGGTGTACCCGCGCGCCATCAGCACCTCCTCGGTTCCGCGCACGATCGGCGGGAAGAGGGGGTTCGTCAGGTCCGGCAGCAGCACCCCCACCGTCAGCGTGCGGTTGGTGCGCAGGCTGCGCGCGGCGGTGTTCGGGGTGTAGCCCAGCTTCCTCGCCGCGGCGAGCACCCGTCGGGCCGTGTCCGCATTGACCTGGCCCGCCGCGTCGACACTCAGCGCACGGGAAGCGGTGGCCTTGTGCACTCCGGCAAGTTCGGCCACGTCGGACATCGTGGGGCGTCTGGTCACAGTGCACTCTAACCCGACCGCTCCCCTCGCTGCAATCGATCGCGCCTACCGATCAATGGATCGAGCCGGCGTGAAAGGCAATCTCCGCTCAACCTGTTGACATACGGCTCGCCTGGAGGGATTGTCGCCGCAACCGATTGCAGTTGCAGGCCCGGTTCCGCCGGGCCTGCCGACGCGGAAGGTGTGGCGCACGATGACGTATCTCGCAGTGGAGCGGCCCAAGATCGGGTGGATCGGCACCGGCCGGATGGGCCTCCAACTGGTCCGTCGACTCCTCGACGCGGGCCACGACGTGGCCCTCTACAACAGGACCCGGGCCAAGTGCGAGCACCTGGCCGAGTTCGGGGCGGCGATCGTGGACCGGCCCGACCAACTGGCCGACCGCGACGTGGTGTTCGTGATGGTCTCGGCATCGGCAGACCTGGAGGCGGTGACCCTCGGTCCCGACGGCGTGCTGACCGATCCGAACCACGCCCCGGGGCTGCTCATCGACAGCTCGACCGTCTCCGCTCCGGCCTCGGCGCACATCCGAGCGGAAGCGGCCAAACGCGGAGCGGAGTTCCTCGCCGCCCCAGTGAGCGGCAACCCCAAGGTGGTCGCCGCGGGCAAACTGACGCTCGCAGTCTCCGGCCCCCGGGACGCGTTCGACCAGGCCCTACCGCTGCTGGAGCTGCTCGGACGCGGCGTGACCTGGGTGGGCGAGGAGGAGACCGCGCGCCTGGTCAAGATCGCGCACAACATCTTCCTCGGCGTGGTGACCCAGTCCCTGGCCGAGATCACCGTGCTGGCCGAGAAGGGCGGTTGCAGCCGGGAGGCGTTCCTCGCCTTCCTCAACGACTCGGTGATGGGTTCCGTGTTCTCCCGCTACAAGACGCCCGCACTGGTCAATCTCGACTTCACGCCGACGTTCACGATGCCGCTGCTGCGCAAGGACTTCGACCTCGGCCTCGCTGCGGCCCGGGAGCTGGAGGCGCCCATGCCCCTGGCGTCGGCCACCGCGCAGTTGGTCGCCTCCGCGATCGGCGCGGGCCACCGCGATGACGACTTCGCGACGCTGATCCTCGAGCAGGCGCGCCGCGCGGGCCTCGAACTGCAGCCCGAGAACGCCCGGATCGACGACGGCCTCGGGAGATCCGACGACGACTGAGGCAGGACCAGCGGAGTCGCTCGCTGCATTCACATCCGAACGAGGAGGAACCCGCTCGTGACCCCCCATCCCGCTCCTTCCCCACCCTCGCGACCGATCCCCTCGCCCGGCCACAGCGCCGTCGACTACGAGCAGCGCGTCGACTACCCGCGGCTGCGCGCCTACCGACTGGCCCGCGCCCGCGCGGCTCTGGAGTCGAGCGAGTGCGGGGCGTTCCTGCTCTTCGACTTCTACAACATCCGCTACACCACCCAGACGTGGATCGGCGGCGCGCTCGGCGACAAGATGACCCGCTACGCGCTGCTGCCGCGCGGCGGGGAGCCCGTCCTGTGGGACTTCGGCTCGGCCGCCCGGCACCACCAGCTGTACGCGCCGTGGCTGGCTCCGGAGAACTGTCGGGCCGGCATGCTCGGCCTGCGCGGGGCGATCGCCCCGGACGCGGGGCTGATGGTCACCGCGGTCCGTGAGTTGAAGGGCCTGCTGGAGGATGCCGGCCTGGCCGACCTGCCGCTGGGCGTGGACCTGGTCGAGCCGCCGTTCCTGTTCGAACTGCAGCGGCAGGGCCTGCGCGTGGTCGACTGCCAGCAGTTGATGCTCGACGCGCGCCAGATCAAGTCGGCCGACGAAATCGCCCTGCTGTCCACCGCCGCCGCCATGGTCGACGGCGTCTACCAGGACATCGCTGAAGCGCTCAAGCCGGGCATCCGGGAGAACGACATCGTCGCCCTGGCCAGCAAGCGGCTCTACGAGATGGGTTCCGACCAGGTCGAGGCGATCAACGCGGTCTCCGGCGAGCGGTGCAACCCGCATCCGCACAACTTCTCCGACCGCCTGATCCGCCCGGGCGATCAGGCGTTCTTCGACATCATCCAGTCCTACAACGGCTACCGCACCTGCTACTACCGCACCTTCGGCGTCGGCAGCGCCACCTCCGCCCAGCGCGACGCCTACACCAGGGCCCGCGCGTGGATGGACGCCGCGATCGCCGCCGTCAAGCCCGGCGTGGGCACCGACGAGATCGCCCGACTCTGGCCGACCGCCCAGGAGTTCGGCTTCGCCGACGAAATGGCGGCCTTCGGCCTGCAGTTCGGCCACGGCCTCGGTCTCGGACTGCACGAACGGCCGGTCATCAGCCGGCTCAACAGCCTCGATGCCCCGGTCGAGCTGCAGGAGGGCATGGTCTTCGCGCTGGAGACGTACTGCCCAGCGAGCGACGGCTTCTCCGCCGCGCGCATCGAGGAGGAGGTCGTCGTCACCGCCGACGGCCCGCAGATCCTCACCCGGTTCCCCGCCCAGGAACTCTTCGTCGCCAACGCGTACTGAACGCACCCGGCGACTTCCCTCTGACCAGGAGCTCCACCTCAGCTCAGGAGTGGACGATGAAGATGAGAACAACAAGACCCACAAGAGACGCACGACAGCCAGGACTCACCAGAGGCCTGACGTGGGCCGCAGCCGCCCTCGCGCTCGCGCTCACCGCGGCCGGCTGCGCGTCCAGTGCACAGGCCGGACCCGGCGGCAGCAGGAGCGGTAGTGGCCAGGGACCGCTGCTGATCGGCGCCTCGGTGTCGCTGACGGGCGACTTCGCCGACAGCGGCAAGGCCGTGCAGCGCGGCTACCAGCTCTGGGCCGACTCGGTGAACGCCAAGGGCGGACTGCTCGGGCGCAAGGTCCAGATCAAGGTGGTCGACGACCTGTCCAGCCCCACCCAGGTGCTGACGAACTATCAGAACCTGATCAGCCGCGACCACGTCGACCTGGTCTTCGGCCCGTTCTCCAGCCTGCTGACCGTCCCCGCCTCGCAGGTGGCCCGGCGCTACGGCTACGCCTTTCTGGAGCCCGCCGGCGGCGGACCGGCCGTCTTCGCCCAGAAGTTGCACAACCTGTTCTTCGTCCAACCCGCGCCCTCGGTGAATTCCGGCGACGTGTTCGCCCGGTGGGTGCTCTCGCTCCCCGCCGCGGAGCGGCCGAAGACAGCCGCCTATGCAGAGCTGGACGACCCTTTCGCCGCGCCGATCGCGGAAAGCATCCGCCAGGCCTTCGAGGCGGCCGGGATCAAGACCGTCTACAAGCAGGTCTATCCCGCCGAGACCCAGGACCTCTCGCCGGTCATGTCCGCGATCGCCGCGCAGCACCCGGACGCGGTGGTCTCCGGAACCCAGAACAACGACGCCTACGCCCAGGTAAAGAGCCTGGTGCAGCTCAAGTTCAGCCCCAAGTTCCTGTTCCTGTCCAACGGCGCGAACTCCCCGCTGGAGTTCCCCGACAAGGTCGGCACCGGCAACACCTCCGGCATCCTGTCCGCGGGCGACTGGTTCCCCGGCAGCACCGCCCCGGGCAGTGCCGACTTCTCCGCCGCCTACACCAAGCAGTACGGCGGCACGGCCGAGCAGATCGACAACTCCACCGCCGAGGCCTACGCCTGCGGACAGTTGCTGGAGGACATCGCCCAGCGCACCGGCAAGCTGGACAACGCCACGGTGATCTCCGCCCTGCACAGCGGAACGTGGCCGACGCTCCTGGGCAACCTGGCCTGGGACGCGAACGGCGCGCCCACCTCCAGCTTCTCCCTGGTGCAGTGGCAGCAGGGCAAGCTGCTGCCGGTCTATCCGCAGGGCGTGGCCCAGGCCGCACCGGTCGTCACCAAGCCCCGCTGGGGCGGGTGAGCGACATGCACGCACTCGTCCAAGGACTCATCCTCGGTGTGCTCACCGCCGGCGTCTACGCGCTCATGGCCTCGGGCCAGACCCTGATCTTCGGCGTGATGAAGGTGGTCAACCTGGCCCAGGGGGCGTTGGTCATCCTCGGCGCCTATCTCGCCTACCAGTTGTTCGTCAGCCTGGGCATCGACCCCTTCCTCGCCATCCCGATCACATCCGTGGCGATGTTCGGGCTCGGCGCGGGCATCCAGTGGCTCTTCCTGCGACCGCTGCGCAAGGAGGACCGCTCGGAGCTCAGCCTGCTGGTCACCTTCGCGGTCGCGCTGCTCATCGAGGGTGTGCTGAGCGTGCTCTGGCACACCACCTACCGCAGCATCAACACCGGCTACGCCAACGACAGCTGGACTGTCTTCGGGTTCCAGATCACTCTGGTCAGGCTGTGGGCCTTCCTGCTCTCGCTGGCCGCTCTCGGGCTGCTCCATCTGCTGCTGAACCGGACCAGGTTCGGCCGGGCGGTACGGGCCACGGTGCAGAACCCGGAGTCGGCGCGGCTGCTGGGCATCGAGTCCGACCTGGTCTCGGCCTTCGGCTTCGGACTCGGCGCGGCCACCGCCGCAGCGGCCGGCTCCGTCTACGGGCTGCTCTACGCGTTCAACTCCGGCAGCCACTACGACCTGATCTCACGGCTGCTCTCCATCGTCGTTCTCGGCGGTCTCGGCAGCATCGGCGGCGCGGTACTCGGGGCGCTCATCGTGTCCACCTCGTCCGCGGTCATCGCCGCCACCATCTCGCCCGCCTGGTCGGAGATGACCTTCTTCGTGATCCTGATCGCGATCCTGCTGGTCCGACCGCAGGGCATCTTCGGCTCCACCGCAAGGGGTGCCCTGTGACCCGACTGCGCAGCTCCGGTGGCCTCCTCTTCTTCGTGATACTGGCCGCCCTGCCTTCCTTCAACCTCGCCCACTGGGTACTCAACATGCTGATCTTCACGCTGATGTTCGCCGTGATGGCCAGCGCCTGGAACCTCGTCGGCGGACTGGCCGGCTACCCCTCGCTCGGTCACGCCGCGTTCTTCGGCGTCGGTGCCTACGCGGAGGCGCTCTGGTTCGGGCACCACTCGGTGACCAGCGGCTGGGAGCCCTTCCTGATGCTCCCCGCGATCGGCGTGCTTGCCGCACTGATCGGCTGGCCGATCGGCGCGGTGGCGATGCGCACCCGCACCGACGTCTTCGCCATCGTCACCATCACGCTTCTCTTCGTCGCCCAGGGCTTCGCCTTCAACCTCCACTCGATCACCGGCGGCGCGCAGGGCCTGGCCGTCCCGCCGGGCCCCTGGTCCGCGGCGACCTACGACCGGCCGTTCTACTACGTGCTGGTGGCGCTGCTCGGCCTGGCCGTCGGCATCACCGCCGCGACACTGCGCAGCAAGATCGGCCTCAGCCTGGCAGCGGTCCGCGGCGACGAGGACAAGGCGCGCGGCATCGGCGTGCGCACCACCGGGGTCAAGCTGCTGGCGTTCTGCGTCAGCGTCGGGTTGACCGCGATGGTCGGCGGCGTCTGGGCCTACTACGAGGGCTTCATCTACCCGCAGTTCGCGATCGACCCGCTGATCACCATTGCGATCGTGCTGATGACCTTCCTGGGTGGGCGGGCCACGCTCTGGGGACCGGTGCTGGGCGCGTTCATCCTGGAATCGGCCCAGCAACTGCTGGCCTACCAGCTCGGCGGCAGCCAGGTCTATCTGATCGCCTACGCGCTGGTGTTCCTACTGATCATGCTGCTGCTGCCGCGCGGCATCCTGCCCACCGCGCAGGAGCGGCTGCGTCACCGCCGCCGAAGGCTGGACGCGGCACCGGGCCCGGCCGGAACCGGCAGTGGCGGCAGTGCAGGCGGTACGAGCAGGTCAGGCAGCACCAACGGGGTCGTCGCGTCCGCGACAGGAGGTGCACAGGCATGAGCCCGCTGCTCGAAGTGACCGAGCTGACGAAGACCTTCGGTGGCGTGCACGCGGTGGACGGCTGCTCGCTGGCCGTCGAAGCGGGCACCGTGACCGCGCTGATCGGACCGAACGGCTCCGGCAAGACCACACTCTTCAACCTGATAACCGGCTATCTGCGCTCGGACAGCGGTCGCGTGCGGTTCAACGGCCGCGACGTCACCGGGCTGGACGCCGGGGCGCTCTACCGGCACGGCCTGTCCCGCACGTTCCAGCAGGCGCGGGTGTTCCCGCAGTTGAGCGTGGCTGAGAACATGGTCGTCGCCGGCGGATACGGCTGGCGGCAGTTGCTGGGCTCACGCCGGGTGAGCCGGTCCGACCGGGCGCGCGCGGACGAGTTGCTGGAGGAGTTCCGCCTCAGCCACGTCGCTGACCTGCTCGCCGCCGAGCTCTCCTACGGTCAGCGCAAACTGCTGGAGTTCGCTGCGGTGCTGATGAGCGAGCCGACGCTGGTGCTGCTCGATGAGCCGACCGCCGGGGTCAACCCGGTCATGATCGAGACGATGGAGCGTCACATCCGCGCGCGGCACGCCGCCGGGATCACCTTCCTCGTGGTCGAGCACGACATGACCTTCGTGATGCGGCTGTGCGACCCGGTCATCGTGCTGGACCAGGGCCGGACCATCGCCTCCGGCACCCCCGCCCAGGTGCAGTCCGACGCCCTGGTCCTCGACGCCTACCTGGGGAGCTGACCATGACCACACCGGACACCGAACCCATCCTCTCCCTCTCGTCCGTGGTCGCCGGTTACGGAGCCGGCGACATCCTCAAAGGGGTCGAGCTGGAGATCCGCGCGGGCACAGTGACCTGCCTGATCGGCCCCAACGGTGCCGGCAAGTCGACCGTGCTGAAGACGATCAGCGGACTGCTGCGACCACGCGAGGGCCGGATCCGCTTCCGCGACCAGGAACTCGGCGGCCTGTCCGCGCGGGCCCGGCTGCGGCTGGGCATCGTCCACGTCCCGCAGGACCGAAGCCTGTTCCCGGCGATGAGCGTCTGGGACAACCTTCTCACCGGCGGGCACACGATCCGGGACCAGAAGTTGCTGCGCCGACGCGTCGAGCTGGCCGCGGAGGCGTTCCCGATCTGCGTCGCCCGGGCACGCGAGCACGCCGGATCGCTTTCGGGCGGGGAGCAGAAGCAGGTGGAGCTGGCCCGCACGTTGGTGCTGGACCCGACGCTGATCCTGCTGGACGAGCCTTCCATCGGCCTTGACCCCAAGTCGCGGCGTCAGGTGTTCGCCAGCATCCGACAACTGGCCGGCGCCGGACGCACGGTGCTGCTGGTCGAGCAGAACGCCCGCTCGGGGCTGGCCGCCTCCGACTACGGCGCCGTGCTGGAGTCCGGTCGGGTGCACCTGACCGCCACCGGCGCGGAACTGCTCGACAACCCCGAGGTCGCCCGCCTCTACCTGGGCGCCGCCCCGGACCAGCGCCGGGCTCCGGAACACGCGACGACCGCGACCGCTCCGACCGCTGCGGAGGACTGAGACACCATGGCCACCACCACCCACTCCAAGGCACGGCGTTCAGCCGCCGGGCCAGACCCGACGCCCGACACCACGGCGCCCGACAACGCGACCCGACTGGAGCTCTACCGGCTCCAGGTCGAGCTGCGCTCCTTCGAGAAGCGCGCCTACGACCTGTTCCTGCAGAACCTGGTCAAGGGCACCAGCCACCTCTCCCTCGGCCAAGAGGCCATCGCCGCCGCCTTCGGCGTCGCGATGCGCTCCGACGACTACACCTTCGCCACCTACCGCGGCCACGCCCACACACTGGCGCGCGGTGTGCCGATGGGCCCGGTCCTGGCTGAACTACTCGGCCGGGCCAACGGCCTGATGGCCGGCAAGGGCGGCTCCATGCACCTGACCAGCGTCGAGCACGGCGTCATGGGCTCCTACGCGATCATCGGCGCCCATCTGCCGATCGCCTGCGGCGCCGCGTGGAGCGCCCAGTACCGCGACAGCGGCCAGGTGGCCGTCGCCTTCTTCGGCGACGGCACCACCAACATCGGTGCCTTCCATGAGGCGTTGAACTTCGCCGTGATCTGGAAGCTCCCCGTGGTCTTCGTGTGCGAGAACAACCTCTGGATGGAGTACACCCGCACCACCACCATCACCGCCGTCGAGCACCCCGCCGCCGACCGCGCCTCCGCCTACGGGCTGGAGCCGGTGCTGGTGGACGGCAACGACGCGGACGCCATGCACCATGCGGCAGTGGCCGCGCTGAGCCGGGCCCGGGCCGGCGAGGGCCCCAGCATGATCGAGGCGCTGACCTACCGACAGGGCGGCCACTCGCGGGCCGATCCGGGCAAGTACCGGCCGCAGCAGGAGGTCGACGAGTGGCTCGCCCGCGACCCGTTGCCACGCTATCGCGCGCGGTTGCTGGACGCGGGCGTGCCCGTCGCCGAACTGGAGGCGATCGAGGAGGCGGCGCGTCAGGCCGTCGAGCGGGCGACCGAGGAGGCCAAGGCGGGCGCACTGCCCGGGCCCGAACTGGTACTGACGGACGTGTGGGCGGATGGAGGCTCGTCATGGCGGAACTGACCTATCGCGAAGCGATCGCCCGAGGCATCGCCCAGGAGATGCGCCGGGACCGGAACGTGCTGTTGCTGGGCGAGGACGTGGCCGAGGCCGGCGGCGTCTTCAAGGGCACGGTCGGACTGCTGGACGAGTTCGGACCGGTGCGGGTGCGGGACACCCCGATCAGCGAGCAAGCCATCCTCGGCGCGGCCATGGGCGCGGCGATGACCGGGCTGGTCCCCATCGCGGAGATCATGTTCAGCGACTTCTTCGCGGTCTGCTGGGACATTGTGGTCAACGAGATCGCCAAGAGCCGCTACATGACCAACGGCCAGGTCTCCTTCCCGCTGGTGATCCGCGCGGGCAACGGCGGCGGGCTGCGCTTCGGGGCGCAGCACTCGCAGAGCGTCGAGAACTGGGCCATGGCCGTGCCCGGCCTCAAGGTCGTGGTGCCCTCCAACCCGAGGGACGTGGTCGGGCTGATGGCGGCCGCGGTGCGCGATCCCGATCCGGTGATCTTCCTGGAGCAGAAGGCGCTCTACTCGACCAAGGGCGAGGTGCCGGACGGCGAGATCGTGGACACCCTCGGCAGCGCCAAGGTGCTGCGGCAGGGCGGCGACGCGACCATCGTGACCCTGGGCACGATGGTGCCGCGCTCGCTGGCCGCCGCCGAGCAGTTGGCGCTCGCGGGGGTCGACTGCACCGTCGTGGACGTCCGCTCACTTGTCCCGCTGGACACCCGGACGATCCTGGCCGCGGTCTCCGCCACCGGGCGGCTCTTCACCGTCGAGGAGAACCCGCGACTCTGCGGCTGGGGGGCCGAGCTGGTCTCGATCGCCACCGAGGAGTGCTTCTTCGACCTGGACGGCCCTCCGGTGCGGATCACCACCCCGCACATCCCGCTCCCGGCCGCCGACACGTTGGAGGATCTCGCCATCCCCTCCGTCGAACGGATCGCCGCGACTGTACAGAAAGCGATGGAGAAGTGAGCGACGCAGCCATGAACAACTCGGCCCGGGAGGACACCGCTCCCGGCGACGCGCACCGGCCCCGCCGTCTGGATCTGTCGAAGGTACCCACCGAGCTGCTGATCGGCGGGCGTTGGCAGCCGGCCTCCGACGCGTCCTCGATCGACGTCCTCGACCCGGCCACCGGGGCACGGCTGGCACGGGTGGCCGATGCGACCGTCGACGACGCACTCGCCGCCGTCACCGCGGCGGAGGCGGCGCTACCCGGCTGGGCGGCCACCGCACCGCGCGAGCGCGCCGAAGTGCTGCGCCGGGCGTTCGAGCTGATGACCGACCGGGCCGAGGAGCTCGCCGAGCTGATCGTGCTGGAGAACGGCAAAGCCCTGGTCGACGCCCGCGCTGAGGTCGCCTACGCGGCGGAGTTCTTCCGCTGGTACGCGGAGGAGGCCGTGCGGATCCTCGGCACCGTGCAGACCGCGCCGAGCGGCGGCAACCGGATTCTGGTGCTGCGCCAGCCTGTCGGCGTGTCGGTGCTGGTGACCCCGTGGAACTTTCCGGCCGCCATGGCGACCAGGAAGATCGGACCCGCCCTCGCGGCGGGCTGCAGCGTGGTCCTGAAGCCGGCCTCCGACACGCCCTTGACCGCGCTCGCGCTCGGTGCGCTGCTCAGCGAGGCGGGAGTACCCGACGGCGTCGTCAACGTGTTGCCCTCGCGGCGCTCGGGCGCGGTGGTCTCCGCGATGCTGGACGACCCGCGGGTCCGCAAACTCTCGTTCACCGGCTCCACCGAGGTCGGGCGCACCCTGCTCGCGGCGGCGGCGCGTACCGTGGTCAACTGCTCGATGGAGCTGGGCGGCAACGCCCCGTTCCTGGTCTTCGACGACGCCGACCTCGACGCGGCGGTGGCCGGGGCCATGGTCGCCAAAATGCGCAACGGCGGCGAGGCCTGCACCGCAGCCAACCGCTTCTACGTGCACGAGTCCGTCTCGGCGCAGTTCACCGAGCGGCTGGCCGAGGCCATGCGCGCCCTTGAGGTCGGGCCCGGCCTGCGTCCAGGGGTCCAACTCGGGCCACTGGTCAACGCCGAGAGCCGCGACAAGGTGGACGCCCTGGTCCAGGGAGCGCTGGCCGACGGATCCCGCCTGGTCACCGGCGGACGCCCGGCGGACGGCCCCGGCTTCTTCTACCCGCCCACGGTGCTCGCCGACGTCCCCGCGCACGCGAACGTGCTGCGCGAGGAGATCTTCGGCCCGGTCGCCCCGGTAGTCACCTTCCGCACCGAGGACGAAGCGGTGGCACTGGCCAACACCACCGACTACGGGCTGGTCTCCTATCTCTACACCGGTGACCTGGCCCGGGGCCTGCGGGTGGGCGAACGGCTCGACTCCGGGATGGTCGGGCTCAACCGGGGAGTGGTCTCCGACCCCGCCGCGCCCTTCGGCGGCACCAAGCAAAGCGGCATCGGCCGTGAAGGCGGTCACGAGGGGCTGCTGGAGTTCACCGAGTCCAAGTACCTCGCCCTGTCCTGGTGACCGGCCCGAGACCAAGGAGGCAATGACATGGATGTCACCATGCCGCAGCTCGGCGAGACGGTCGCCGAGGCCACCCTCACCCGCTGGCTGAAGCGGACCGGAGAACAGGTGGCGGCAGGGGAGCCGTTGTTCGAGGTGGCCACCGACAAGGTCGACACTGAGATTCCGGCGGCGGCCGACGGGACGCTGAGCGAGATCCTGGTCACCGCGGACCAGACGGTGCCGGTCGGCACCCGCCTGGCCGTCATCGAGACCGGGGCGAAACCCGCGACGAGTAGCCCGCCCACGACCGCTGCGGACAGGGCCGGCGGAAAGACAGGACAAGGCCAACTGACACCGCTGGTCCGCCGACTGCTCGCCGAGCACGAACTGACCAGCAGTCAGGTGGTCGGCACCGGGCCGGGCGGCCGGATCACCCGTGACGACGTGGAGGCGGCGGCCCAGCTCGCCCGTCCCCGGCCCGAGCCGGAGATCCCTCCCGCTCCGGCCGCGGTACCTGTGCCCAAACCCCTGCCCGCTCCCCTGCCTGCACCCCTTACCGAACGCCTTCCTGACGACGCCGCCCTCGTCCCGTTCAGCACGATCCGACGTCGCACGGCCGAGCACATGGTCCGCTCGAAGGCCACCTCGCCGCACACCCTGATGGCCGTCGAGGTCGACTTCGCGGGTGTCGACGCGGTACGCCGCCGAGCCGGCGGGCCCTGGCGCGCGGCGGAGGGGTTCAGCCTGACCTACCTGCCGTTCGTGGCCCGAGCGGTGGTGGACGCCCTGGCCGCCTACCCGCATCTCAACGCGAGCGTCGGCGACCAAGCCCTGATCGTGCACCGGCGCGTGCACCTCGGCATCGCCGTGGACCTGGACGCCGACGGACTCGTCGTCCCCGTCATCAGGGACGCGGCAGAAAGGCGGCTCCGGGCGCTGGCCAGGGAGATCTCGGACCGTTCGGGACGGGCTCGCGCCCATCGGCTCGGCGCTGACGATCTGACCGGTGGAACCTTCACCATCAGCAACCCTGGCCCCTACGGCACTCTGCTCACCGCCGCCATCATCAATCAGCCCCAGGTGGCCATCCTGGCGACCGACGCCGTCCGCCCCCGACCCGTCGCCGTCGCCACGGCAGACGGCGAGTACGCGATCGCCGTCCATCCGGTGGGCAACCTGGCGCTCACGTTCGACCATCGCGCCATCGACGGCGGCTACGCCGCCCGCTTCCTACGGGAGGTCAAGACGTCACTCGAGACCCGCGACTGGAGCGCCGAGCTCTGACCCCGGCGGTCGAGTCCGACGCCCACGCGGCCGCCACGACGATTGCGCATCCGGGACCCGCACCCCTCTCGCATGAGGGCTCGAAGACCCAGGAAGACGTAGGGCGAACCCTCCGGCGATCTTCGGGGAGCCGCCGGAGTCACTATCAACGAATGAGGACGACGTGGCGCCGGCGCCCCGAGGTCGGCCGCCGCTGCGCGCGGGTTTCGATCGGGACCCGCGGGCGCTACCGGAGTTGGTCGCGGCGGCGGGTCAGGTAGGCGGTCTCGGCGGTGTTGCCCGCCAGTTCGATGGCTTTGTCGTATGCCGCGCGCGACTGCTGACTGCGGCCCAGTCGGCGCAGCAGGTCGGCGCGGGTGGCGTGGTAGGCGTGATAGCCGGCCAACCTGTGCTCAAGACAGTCGACGGCCGCCAGTGCCACCTCCGGGCCGTCGAGCTCGGCGACCGCGATGGCCCGGTTGAGGGCGATGATCGGCGAGGGGTCGAGGCGGACGAGCTGGTCGTAGAGGGCGAGGACCTGCGACCAGTCGGTGTCGCGCATGTCGCGGGCGGAGGTGTGCACGGCGTTGATCGCCGCGAGGATCTGGTAGCGACCCGGAGCCACCCCGCCGGCGGCAGCGGCGAGGCGCTCGCGCACCAGCCGGTGACCCTCGGCGATCAGCGCCTCGTCCCAGGCCCCACGGTCCTGCTCGTCGAGAGCGACCAGTTCGCCGCTGGCCGAGACCCGGGCGGTGCGGCGGGCCTCGGTGAGGAGCATCAGCGCCAGCAGCCCGGCCACTTCGCCGTCCTCCGGCAGGAGGGCACGGATCAGGCGAGTGAGCCGGATCGCCTCGGCGGTCAGGTCGTAACGAAGGGGATCGGTGTCGGGGCCGGTCGCCAGGTAGCCCTCGTTGAACACCAGGAACAGGACTGCGAGCACACCAGACACGCGTGCCGGGAGATCCTCCACGGACGGCACCCGATACGGGATGCGGGCCGCCTTGATCTTGGCCTTCGCGCGGGTGATCCGCCGCTCCATGGCGGTCTCGGCCACCAGGTAGGCACGGGCGATCTCGGGCACGGTCAGACCGCCCACCATGCGCAGCGTCAGCGCCACGCGGGTCTGCATCGCCAGCGCCGGGTGACAGCAGGTGAAGATCAGCCGGAGCCGATCGTCGTCGATGGCGCCGACAGGCTCGGGCGGGTCGTCGTCGTACACCATCTGAGCCTCCTTGTGCTTGTCGTCGCGCTTGTTCTCGCGGCGGATCCGGTCGATGGCTTTGCGGTTGGCGGTGGTGGTCAGCCAGGCGCCGGGGTTGGGCGGTACACCGTCGGCCGGCCACCGCTGGATGGCGGTCGCGAAGGCCTCGGCAGCCGCCTCCTCGGCGATGTCGAGGTCACCGAAGTGCTTGGTCAGGGCGGCGACCACCCTCGCCCACTGGTCGTGGTGGGCCCGGGTGATCGCCTCCTCGACGTCGCTCACTGGAACGGCCGCACCTCGATCTTCCGATCGCAGACCTTCGACGCCTCGGCGGCGAGCTTGAGCGCCACATCCAGATCGGGGGCCTCCCACACCCAGACGCCGGCGAGATACTCCTTCGACTCCACGAAAGGCCCGTCGCTGAACACCGCCTGCTCGCCCCGGTTGTCGATGACCGTGGCCGCGTCGGTGTCCGCGAGTCCGCCCGCGAAAACCCAATAACCCTCGGCGATCAGTCGTTCGTTGAACGCGCTGATGGCAGGCTGCCTGTCCGTGCTGCCTGGATTGCTCTTGTCATCGATCACGGAAACCAGGTACTGCATCTGAAGATCATCTCCTGTGGTGTCAAGACAGCGTGGTTCGGTGGTCAGGGACTTCAAGCCGTTGCATACCGCGGGCGCCCGGCCGGCCGGAAGACCTGGATCGACACGCCATTCGAGTCGACCCGCGACTCGACCAGGTCGAGCGCAAGATCCGGACCAGTCTCCGGGAACAGTCTCGCGCCCTGGCCGAGGATCACCGGGATCACGATCAGAGTCATCTCGTCGACCAGATCGTTCTCCAGCAGCCACCGGGTCAGGGCGCCACTGCCGTGCACCTGCAGTTCACCCCCGGGCTTGGCCTTCAGCTCGCTGATGGCCGCCGCGAGGTCACCGCGGAGAACGGTCGTGTCCTCCCAACCCAGCGCGGTGAGCGTGGCCGAGGCAACGTACTTGGGGGCCTCGTTCAAGGCCACGCCGATGGGATGCGCGCGCATCTGGTCGATTGATCCCCAGGAGCCGGCGAACAACTCGTAGGTGCGCCGGCCGAACAGGAACGACTCGGCGCGCTGGTAGGTCTGCGTGATGAACGTCCTGGTCTCGTCGTCGCCCTTCCCCCGGGCCCATCCGCCGCGCTCGAATCCGTTCCTGCGGTCATCCGACGCGCCGCCGTTTCCCTGCATCACTCCATCGATGGTGACCTGAGTCATGGTCGTCAGCTTCATGAACGCGGCTCCATTGCCTTGGCGCCGCCCCTTGTGGACGCCCTCACCCCTGCTACGAACACCACCGCCCCGATCCGACACCGCCTCCCGGATTTCTTCAAAGAACTTCCGGGACGCCGGTCGTCAGCAATCCGACAGCACGACAGCGGCGACAGCGCTGCACTTCCTTAGGCGCGCCAGCGCGGACAAGTTTGCCTCGCCGGTGGCGTCGCCTCACTGCCCCGCTCACGCAGCACTGCAACACAGCGCCGCCCTCGCCGACCACGCCACCGGACCGGCCGTCCGCAAGGTGCACCGGGTGTACGCCGCTCCCATCGCCGCCGCCGATCAGCCAAGGCCGCCAGGCAACCGACCAACACCCCAGCCAGCGCCAGGCCCGGCTACTCGTCTTCGCCGTCAGCAAGGTCGCGCAGTTCACGAACGACCGGTCGACCCCGCGGCCCCTTTCTGCCGTAGTCCGCCCGTCCCCCAGCTGGCCCCCAAAGCCGCCCGGCCGACGATGCCCCACCACCGCACGGACAACGTCCCCTGCGCAGGAGCCAGTGCCTTGGGGCGCTCAGCGCGCTGCGATGCCCTGGCCCTGGTATATCTCGTCGTAGTAGTGGATCACCAGGGGGCGGGTGAGCATGGCCTCGAAGGTGGCGGTGAAGCCGCGTGCGGTGCGCCAGGCGAGGTAGTCGGTGTAGTTGTGCGCCTCGGTCCACTGGGTCAGGCCTACGACGTGGTCGGGGTCGTCCTGGTCGCGCAGGATGCGGATATTTTCGCAGCCCGCGTGCTTGAGGCTCTCGCCCAGGATGTCCAGCAGCAGCTTCGCGACGTCGTCGCCGCGTCCGGGCTGAGCGAAGAGCTCGGCGGTGACCAGTGCGCTCATGGGGATTTTCCTTCCGCGTACGGTGTCGATGCCGGCTCGCCACCGGGGAGCAGCTGAGCGGGGTCTCGGTACTGGGCAGCGCAGTCGGCCACCGCCGGGGGCCCGCCTTCAATAGGGAGACGGCTGGTTGTGGACGATGATCAGGGAGCTGATCTTGCCGTCGGCGACCGTGAGGTAGTTGGTGAGGACCAGCTCGTCGGGCAGGTTCGTCTTGTCGTAGTCCCCGTCGTAGCGTGCCCGCACGATCGTCATGGTGTCGTGGCGCGCGACCTCCGTCACGCTCAGGGTGACCTTGTCGTCGACGAGTTCGTGACGCGCCCAGGCACGGATCGAGGCGCTGTTGGAGAATTCGCGGCGCACGTCGTTGACCAGGGCGTCGTCGGCGAAGGTCGCCATGATGGCATCCGTGTCGAAGACGTTGACCGCCTCGATGTAGGCCGCGATGACGTTCGGCAGTACCGCGGCGGCCTGTCCGGTGGTGTTCATGGGAGCTCCTTCGATGACCTCAGCACTGTGCGGTGCCTACTGGAAACGTTGGGCCCTACCCCCGCAGGAGGGTCAAACGGCGGTCTTCTGCTGGACCCTCCGGCAGGGGGAGGGTTGATACTGGCGCCATGCACACAGGTCTGACGGTTGGCGAGTTCTCCCGGGTGCGTGCTGCCGCACGACGGTCCGGGTCCGCGACCACGGCGTCGGTGGCACTCGTCCGACGTGGCTTCACGGCGCGCTCGCGCGTCCACCTACCGGCTTGACCTGCATTGCTTGACACCGCCGAGGCGCGGGCCACATCGTACTCTCATCAGTCGCGATGTATCGCGTTAACTTGGGGGATACACAGAATGAGTCCTGCCCGGCGGCTCGCCGCCCTGCCCTGCGGACGACGAGGCAAGTGGGTCGTCCTCGCCGTCTGGATCGTCCTGCTCCTCGCCCTTGGGCCGCTCGCCGGCAAGCTCACCAACGCCGAGGACAACCAGTCCTCCAGTTGGCTCCCCGGAAGCGCCGAGTCCACCCAGGTCCTGAACCTCCAGGGCCAGTTCTCATCCACCCAGAGCGCCCCGGCCGTCGTCCTCTACGTCCGCGACAGCGGCATCACCGCCGCCGACCGGACCAAGGCCGCCGCCGACGCCGCCGCCTTCGCGGGCGCTCCACACGTGTCCGGACACATCACCGGCCCGGTCCCCGCGCGGGACGGCAAGGCGCTGCAGACCATCATCCCGGTCGACCTCAGCACCGGCGGCTGGAACAACCTGGGCCCAGCTGTGGACAGTCTGCGCGCGACCGCCTCCAGCGGCGACCAGGGACTGACCGTCCACATCACCGGACCGGGCGGCGTCGGCGCCGACCAGAGCAAGGCGTTCTCCGGCATCGACGGCACCCTGCTCTACGCCACCCTGGGCGTGGTCATCCTGCTCCTACTGCTCACCTACCGCAGTCCCACCCTGTGGCTGCTGCCACTGCTCTCCTCCGGCCTGGCACTGACCGCCGCCGAGGCCGTCATCTACCTGCTCGTCAAGCACGCAGGGCTGACCGTGAACGCCCAGAGCGCGGGCATCCTGGTGGTCCTGGTCATAGGCGCGGGGACGGACTACGCCCTGCTGCTGGTGGCCCGTTACCGGGAGGAACTGCGCCGCCACGAGGACCGGCACGAGGCGATGGCCGAAGCCATGCACCGGGCCGGACCGGCCATCCTGGCCAGCGCCGCCACCGTCGCGCTCAGCATGCTGTGCCTACTGTTCGCCCAAATGAACTCCACCAGCGGCCTGGGCCCGGTCTGCGCCATCGGTGTCGTGGTCGCTCTCGCCGCGATGCTCACCCTGCTGCCCGCACTTCTGGTGATCACCGGACGCTGGATCTTCTGGCCCGTCAAGCCCGCCTTCGGGACCGCCGAGCCGACCGAGCGCGGCGTGTGGGCCCGGGTCGGCGGAGGCATCAGCCGCCGCCCCCGGCTGGTGTGGATCGGCACCACCCTGGCCCTGGGCGCCCTGGCGCTGGGCATGTTCAGCCTCAAGGCCGACGGGCTGTCCACTGCGGGCACCTTCACCAACACGCCCGACTCGGTCGTCGGCCAGACCGTCCTGGCCCAGCACTTCGCCGCCGGGACCGGCGCCCCGGTCATCGTCATCAGCACGGCGGGCGCTGGGGACCAGGTCCAGCACGTCCTGGGCACCGTGCCCGGCATCGCCACCACCACCGCGCCGAAGGTCCTCGGTGACCACGCCTACGTCACCGGTACCCTCAGCGCAGCCCCGGACAGCCAGGCCGCCAAGGACACCGTGGACCGCGCCCGAGCCGCCGAACACGCAGTGTCCGGGGCGGACGCGAAGGTCGGCGGAAACACCGCCGTGCTGCTGGACACCCAGCGGGCCTCCAAGCACGACGACTACGTCATCATCCCGATCGTGCTGGTGGTGGTCCTGTTCATCCTGGCGCTGCTGCTGCGCGCGGTGCTGGCCCCGGTGCTCCTGATCGCCACGGTGGTGCTGTCCTTCGCCTCGGCCCTGGGCGTCAGCTCTCTGGCGTTCACCCACCTGTTCCACTTCCAGGGCGAGGACAGCTCCTTCCCGCTGTTCGTCTTCGTGTTCCTGGTGGCCCTTGGCATCGACTACAACATCTTCCTGATGACCCGGGTCAGGGAGGAGTCCGCTATCCGAGGCACCCGCCAGGGCGCGCTCGCCGGACTGGCCGCCACCGGGGGCGTGATCACCTCCGCCGGGCTGATCCTCGCAAGCACCTTCGGCGTCCTGGGGACGCTACCCGTGGTGGGCTTCGCCGAGATCGGCTTCGCGGTCTGCCTGGGCGTCCTGCTGGACACCCTGGTGGTCCGGTCGATCCTGGTCACCTCACTCACCATGGACCTCGACCGGCACCTCTGGTGGCCGAGCGCCCTGAGCCAGGTCACCGCCCCCGCCACGGTCCCGGCAGCGCGGAGCAGCCAGCAGCCGCTGCCCGAGGCCGAGCACACCTCCTGAGCACCCGCAGTACGCGGATGGCCCGTCAGCAACCAACTGGCGGGCCATCCGCACCACGGGCGCCGGGCCCGCCGCA
Source organism: Streptacidiphilus sp. MAP12-16 (assembly GCF_041262165.1). Classification (NCBI taxonomy): domain Bacteria; kingdom Bacillati; phylum Actinomycetota; class Actinomycetes; order Kitasatosporales; family Streptomycetaceae; genus Streptacidiphilus; species Streptacidiphilus sp. MAP12-16. The sequence continues at coordinate 36,115 of NZ_JBGCBY010000019.1, read as the reverse complement.
CCGACACCCGCGCCCTCGTTCGTGGCGATTCTCGGGTACCAACTTCTCGTCGTGGCGCTGCTGCTACCCGCCGGACGCTGGCTGCACAGCGGGACAGTGCGGCGAATCGATCATCGCGTGAACAGGTCATGGACCATTCGCGGGACCCCATCCGCCTGGCGCCCGGCCGCAGGCCGCATCCGTGCGAGCATGCGAACAGGAAACCCGCCCGCCTCCGCATAGTCGGTACAAAGGACAGCGCCTTGCCTCAGCCGGAGACCGCCAGCACGCTCGGCGCCACCAAGGCGCGCGCGTACCTCTCATCGGAGAAGATCGCCGACCGGTGCGGACTGCACGATGCGTTGCAGTCGGCTCTCGCGTTGGAGCACGCCACGATTCCCGCCTACCTGTATGCGCTGCTCTCGCTGAAACCCGGTCGGAACGTAGAGGTCGCTGGGATCCTCCGTGAGGTGCTGATGCAGGAGATGCTGCACATGGCGCTGGTCGGCAACATCCTCAACGCCGTTGGTGCCACCCCGAAGATCGGACTTCCCGGCTTCGTTCCGCACTATCCTGGCCAGCTGCCGGGGGACGTGCTGCCTGAGCTGACCGTCTCCTTGCGCCGCTGTTCGATCGAACACGTACGCGATGTGTTCATGTCCATCGAGCACCCGCACGTTCCGGTCGACCTGGCCGGCCGACGCGCCCTGGCCCGACTGGAGAGCTACGACATCTCGCTGTCGGATCGCGGGGAGATCGAGAATGCCGCCGACGAGGTGCTGCGGGCACCGCGCGAGTTTTTCCACAGCGCGCTCTATGACGAGCACACCATCGGCTGGTTCTACCAGCGGATCGCGGCGGCCGTCATCGACCTCGACGGCCGCGAAGAATTGTTCACCGGCGACCCGAACCGACAAGTGGCCTGGCCGACTGCCCCCGGCCGCCTGTACCGGGTGACCAACGCCGATACCGCACTGTGGGCGATTCTGGAGATCGTCCGCCAGGGGGAAGGCACGCCAACGGACCCGACCACCGGCCCCCAGCCCGCCCCTCCTCCTCTGTCATCGGAAGGAACGTCATGACACCTGAGATCAGCCGACGCTCCGCCCTACACGCAGCAGCACTGAGCATTGCCGCGGTCGTGCAGGGAGCGGAAACAGCTCACGCGGCGGAGGACGGAAGTGGCATCGCCCTGGGCAGTGCTCTGGGCGGCTCCGCGGAGTCCGCGGCGGCCGCCCCACCTGACTTGGCCCACTACTACCTCTTCCGGGAAATCGTGGAGGGCCGCCGCCTCGTCCATCGCAGCGGTCAATGGAGGTTCGAGGGGCCGCCGGTGCCCTTCGATCCGGCCGGAGTCCACCCCATGGTCGACGACCCCAACACCGAACTGCTACCCGAGGGCTCGCCGGAGCAAAGCGCCTCCCACAGATGCGACCAGGCGTATACCGACGTGCTGACCGCGCTTCACCACGTGTTCGACGGTCACCCCGACGATTTCGGCAACGCGGTACACCTGATGCTCAGCCTGGAGAAGGCCTCGCGGGAACTCATCCAGATGCCGTATCCGGCAGGCGGAATGACCGTTCTGGGGCCGGCGTTCCAGCTGTCCTGAGAACAGAGCCGTTCCTCTCGGTCCGCGCACCGGTCCAGGCCGTCGATGCAGCGACGCGGCGCGGTGGCGGACCTGCAATAATCGCGGCAAGCTCGGCCGAGCGCCGTCTGGCAGGCGCTGCGGGCGCAGCAACCACACCACGCGACGCGATGCAACCGCACGACGCCGGGCACCGCGAGGCGGTCGCAAAGCCAAACTCGACCTGCCCGACCAAAATCCTGGCCACCGCCTCGCCATGGCACCTTGGCCCAACTGCCCTCCGTACTGGCCCACCTGTTCGCCGTCGGCGAGGGACACCACCCGCCGGGCCAGCGAAACAAGGCACTTGGCGGGCCAACTCGTCTACGCCGCACGGTACGCCTTCGCCCGCAACAATGGGATCAGACAGACGAGTTGACTACTTTCAAACGCTCGCTGGTCAGTGCAGCTTCACGATCTTGTGCATGCCGAGGAAAGCGTGCGGCACACCAACGTGGTCGTCGGGGATGAAGCAGAGCAGCACGTAGGTGCCCGGCTGCAGGCCGTGTGCCTGGATCAGTGCCGAGTGGTCTGGTGAGAGGGCACCGAGCCCCGTGGGTGGGCCAGTGAACGGCGACGGCGGTGACTGCTTACCTCGCTTGATCGCGTCGAAGAACTCCTGGATCTGCTTGTCGGTGGTGCCGACCTTGACCGGCCGGAGCTGCATCTCGTGAAGCTCGGAAGAGTCGTTGTGTACCAGGTAGGCCAAGTGAGGGTTGTCCACGTCCTCGGTCTCGAAGCGGGGACGTGCGCTGGTCTCACGCTGGATCACGATGCCGTGCGGGTACCTCGCCAGGTTCGCGTTCTGGCCGCTGGAGGCAGCGGCGCTCAGGTTGATGGACTTCACCACGGGCTTGGTGGGCTGGGCGAGGAATGCGGTGAAGTCCAGGAGGTAGACCGTGCCGGCGGAGATCTCTTCGGTGAACTGTTCATGGACCTGTCGTGTGACGAGGGCACCGCCCAACGCCTCTGCCTCGCCTCCGACCGTACGGATTCCGGCTGCGGCTGTACGCGGGTTGTTGCTGACCGCGCGGGCCAGATCATGGAGCACCCGTTCGAGTGACACGCCCTTGTTCGGGCGCAGGAGCTGGAGTTGTCGACCGTTCGAATCGTCGGTCTTGACTCGGAAGCTGACCAGGCCAGCCTGGTGGCTGTCCGGCGCCTGGATACCCGAAGCATTGAGGGCGACCTCGACCGGGGTTCCGTCTGGCGAGTTGGCGACGGTTGCGCCCGCTGCGTTGATGGTGGTGACGAAGGCGAGGGTGGCGACGGCTGCCACCCTCGCGCCGCGCCTGACCAGTTGGCCGTGCATGAGAATCCTTTCGGCGCTTTTCCGCTCAGGTTCAGGGGTGCAGGTTCGATTCCTGCTCTGGGTGCGGGGAGGTTGCTGCTGCAGCTCGTTGGTGATGGTGAGTTGCAGGTGCAGCACGCGTAGGCATACCTCGTTAGGGCCCGCTGGCGAACGGTCTGGCCAGCTGCTTCACTCTCCTGCTCTTCTTGCGTTGCTCCGCCCGGGCGAACTACCAATCTGCTGGATCGCCGCGGCCTTGATGCCGTGTCATTCGGTCTCTTGGCAGGCTGACCCTCGAGTACACCGGGGACAAACCCCGGGTGACTGGATCTACCCGTGCCATGTCACCGATCCATGCCATGGGCGGCACGGTCGGCCGCTATCGGATCACCGTCCCACTCAGCGCGGGATCGAGGGTCACGGCCGCGCTACACATCCACACGGTCGTGACCGCGGCCCGGCGATGCATCGTCACCTGCGGCTGAGCACGGTGTCCAGTACGTCCTTCAGGGTCCGCTCCGGCTCTGTGGCAGACGTTGCCGCCTGCCACGCCACGAACCCGTCCGGGCGGACCAGGACCGCGCCGTCGGCCGCGGTCCCGTGCAGCTCTGCCCAGTCCGGGCCGTCCTCCGGAGTCAGATCGTGACCCATCCTGTAGCAGGCGAGGGGGATCCCTTCCCGTTCGGCGAGGCGCTGGCCGGCCGTGTGCCAGGCCCCGCCCTCGGGGCCGCTGAGAAGCACTGGCGACTGCTCGTACAGGTCCAGGGTCGACAGCCGAATGCCGGCCCGGCGCAGCCACATGTGCGGGGCCCGGCCGCCGGGCTCGGCCGTGGGCCGGAAGTCCTCCGGCACGACTGTCCCGTCTCGCGGGGTGCCCACGACCGCGCCGCTGAGGTAGCGATAGCCCAGGACCATCGCGAGCATGCCCGGCTGCCTGCCGGTGCCGGGGCTGACGTCGTACCCCGGGTGCCGGTGTTCCGCGGAACGCGCCGAGGCGCGTGCGCTGGTCGCCAGCGCCACCGGCCGCCGCTCGGCATCGTATGTCTCCAACAGGGCTGGGCCCGCCCAGCCGTGCAACACCGCGGCGAGCTTCCAGGCGAGGTTGTGTGCGTCCTGGATCCCGGTGTTCGAGCCGAACGCCCCGGTGGGGGACATCTCGTGCGCCGAGTCGCCGGCCAGAAAGACCCGACCGGCGCTGTAGCGTTCGGCCACTCGTTCGGCGGCGTGCCACGGTGCCTTGCCGGTGATCTCCAACTCCAGGTCGGGCACGCCGGTTGCGGTACGGATGAGCGCCACGCACCGGTCGTCGGTGAAGTCCTCCAGCGTCTCCCCGCGGTCGGGGTACCACGGCGCGTGGAAGACCCAGTGCTCCTGGTTGTCGACAGGCAGCAGTGCTCCGGCGCTCTGTGAGTTCGTCAAGTAGCAGACGATGAAGCGGCGGTCGCCCACCACGTCGGCCAGGCGCTTGGCCCGGAAGGTGATGCTGACGTTGTGGAACAGGTCACCTGGCCCCCCGAGGCTGATGCCGAGCCGCTCCCTCACCGGGCTACGCGGCCCGTCGGCGGCGACGAGGTAGTCCGCGCGGACCGTCCGGGTCTCCCCCGTCTCCCGGCTTCTGACCAGGCCCGTCACGCCTTCGTCGTCCTGCTCGAAGGAAGCCAGCTCGGTTCCGAAGCGGGTTTGGCCGCCGAGGCCGCAGGCAGTGCGCAGCAGCACTGGTTCCAGGTCGTTCTGACTGCAAAGGCACCAGCCGGACGGGCTGAGCCGGGCCAGCGCCCCACCCGGGTCGATCTTCTTGAACAGCCATTCCTGATCCGGGCCGGTCAGCGTGTCGGCCTGCAGGATGCCGTGGTTCTCGGCCAGCACGGACGCGGCCTCACGGATCACGGGTTCCACCCCGGCCGTCCGGAAGAGCTCCATCGTGCGCACGTTGTTGCCGCGGCCGCGGGGATGATGCGAGGTCTGCGCGCGCCGCTCCACGAGCAGGTGTTCGATTCCGAGGCGGCCGAGGAACAGTGAGGTCGACAGCCCCACCAGGGAGCCGCCAACGATCAGGACGGGCACGCGATCGTCGACCGTCGAGGCCATGAAGTCTCTCCAGACGTTGGGGGGGTGTGCGGTGCGGGCCTGCCGCCGATTCGCAACGGTCGTTCCCGACTGCGTTGCTCCATTCCCAGCCGGGAGCTGCTTGACCAGATCTTCACTCGTCTGACTCACGCATCGTGCACATATCGTTGCGTTGGGTAAGCATCGATCGCATACGGCAACGTCGTTTGCATATGCCGACGGCGTAGCTTGCGGCAGCCGACAGGGCGTCGACGCCCCTGGTCAACCCTCGGCGGCCCCCGCCCTGGGGCCCACGCCCTAGGCAGAGCCCACCGCGCACCCGCGAGAGGAACGAGCACAGTGACGACCCTGGACGACCGACAATCCCCGCATTCCAGCGTCGAGACTTCCCGGCTGCGTGTCGTACTGCTGCTGGATGTGCTCGACGGCCACCAGCAGCGCTTCCTGGACGCCTACGAGCAGATCCGCCATCAGGTGGCCGGAGTGCCAGGCCATATCACCGACCAGCTCTGCCAATCTCTCGGGAATTCCTCACAATGGCTGATCACCAGCGAGTGGGAGAGCTCCGAGCCCTTCCTGGCCTGGGTGGAGAGTGCAGCCCACCGCAAGCTGGTGGAACCGCTCCACGGATGCGTGCGCGACACGCAGTCGCTGAGATTCGTCATCGCCCGGGAAACACCCGACCCCACGGAGGCCGGGCCGGATCCGGCCCGCAGCGCAGCCCGCCACCGGCGCGCCGCCACGACCGGCGAACCGCGCGTCACTGGGCTCGACCCGCTGCCCGCGCCGCCACTGTCCAGTGGCGGGATCGTCCGGCACGCGCTCACCTTCACGGTCAAACCCGGCAGCGAGCGAGCCGTGGCGGAAATCCTGGCCGGCTACCGCTCGCCACGGGCGCGAGTCGACGACACCACGCAACTGCGCCGCACCTCGTTGTTCATGCGCGGCAACCGTGTCGTACGGGCCGTCGAGGTGACAGGCGACCTAGGTAACGCCCTGCGACACGTCTCCACTCAGCCAGAGGTGAGGGCCGTCGAGGAGGCGATCAACCCGTACCTGGAGGAGGCCCGCGATCTCAGTGACCCGTCGTCCGCGCGGGGCTTTTTCGCGCGCGCGGCCCTCCCTGCAGTGCACCACATCAAGGCCCGGCCCGGGTGGACTGGCGCCGTCACCCGCCGCGCCTTTATCTACCCCGTCCGGCCGGGCTGTGGCGCGGCGGCGGCGCGCCTGCTCGCCGAGCTGGACGTGACAGCGGTCGGGGACCCGTCACAGCCACTCGCCGGCAGCACCGTGTTCCTTCGCGACGATCTCCTCGTCCGCGTGGCCGACCTGCAGGGATCACGCCCGCAATCGGCGGCCGGCGCCGCAGGCAGCGCGGCGGGCGAACTGAGCCGCCTTCTCGACCTCGGCGACGACGACCTCGCAACCGAGGACGGCATCGGCCTCTTCCTCGGCCACTGCGCGATGGATCTCGTCACCGACCGCCGGGCGGACGACCTCTGAACCCCGCACGTCCGAACTCGCTTCACAGACGGCACCGGAGAAGGAGCCACTTTTGTCCACTCAGCCAACACGCATCGTGCACCTTGACGAGACGGAACCCAACCGCCGGCGAGGCGGAGACCTGCGCGCCCTGCTCACTCCGACGTCGGTGGGCTCCACCAGCGGCTTCATGGGCGTCGCGATCATCCAGCCAGGCGAGCGGATCGGCGAGCACTACCACCCGTACTCGGAGGAATTCGTGTTCGTCGTCAGCGGATCGCTGGAGGTCGACCTCGACGGCACCAGCCACTCGCTGCGGCCCGACCAGGGACTCATGATCCCCCGTGACGTCCGGCACCGCTTCCGCAATGTGGGTGGCACCGAGGCCCGGATGGTCTTTCATCTCGGGCCACTCGCGCCGCGGCCGGAACTCGGCCACGTGGATACCGAGGACTCGGCGGACACCACCGACTCAGAGAAGAGCGCTCCCCCCGACCATATGGGGGCAAGGACGTGACGCGGCGGGTGGCGGTCACCGGACTGGGTGTAGTCTCCCCCGGCGGCATAGGCGTGCGGGCTTTCTGGGACCTGATCACTTCCGGGCAGACCGCGACTCGGGGCATCACGCTGTTCGATCCCAAAGGCTTCCGCTCACGGATCGCCGCGGAGTGCGACTTCGACGCGGTGGCCTGCGGTCTCGACCCGGAGCGGGCCCAGCGTGCCGACCGTTACGTCCAGTTCGCCCTTGCGGCCGCCGGCGAGGCGGTCAGCGACTCCGGGCTGGACCTGAGGACGCAGGACCCTTGGCGAGTCGGCGTGTCACTGGGATCCGCCGTCGGCGGAACCACTCGGCTCGAACACGACTACGTGACAGTCAGCAGCTCGGGCGGCCGCTGGGACGTGGACCCGCGGGACGCCGGACCGCACCTGCACCGGGCGTTCTCGCCCAGTGCATTGGCGTCCGAGGTCGCCGAGGACATCGGCGCGCACGGCCCCGTGCAGACGGTCTCCACGGGCTGCACCTCCGGACTGGACGCGGTCGGCCACGCCTTCCACGCCATCGAGGAGGGAAAGGCCGACATCATCGTCGCTGGGGCCGCCGACTCGCCGATCTCACCGATCACGGTGGCCTGCTTCGACGCCATCAAAGCGACCTCGACCCGCAACGACGACCCCGCACACGCGTCCCGCCCCTTCGACGCCGACCGGGACGGGTTCGTCCTGGGCGAGGGCGCCGCCGTGCTGCTCCTGGAGGAGCTGGAACATGCCCGCAGCCGGGGCGCCCGGATCTACTGCGAGATCCGCGGCTTCGCCACCTTCGGTAATGCGTACCACATGACCGGTCTCACCACGGAGGGCCGGGAGATGTCCGAGGCGATCGACCGCGCCCTGGCGCAGGCCCATGTCGATCCCACAGAGGTGGACTACGTCAACGCGCACGGCTCGGGCACCAAGCAGAACGACCGGCACGAGACCGCAGCCGTGAAGCGCTCGCTGGGCGCCCACGCGTACGCCGTGCCGATGAGCTCCATCAAGTCCATGGTCGGCCATTCGCTGGGCGCCATCGGAGCGATCGAACTCGTCGCGTGCGCCCTGGCTCTGGCCAACGGCGTGGTCCCGCCCACCGCCAACTACGACACCCCCGATCCGGACTGCGACCTCGACTACGTGCCGCAGACCGCACGCTCCGCCCGGCTGCGAACCGTGCTGTCCGTCGGCAGCGGCTTCGGCGGCTTCCAGTCCGCAGTGGTACTCACGCACGCCAACGGGAGATCATCATGAGCCGGCCGGCCGGCGCCCGCCGGGCGGTGGTGACGGGCCTTGGCATCGTCGCGCCGAACGGTGTCGGAACCGACGTCTTCTGGAAGTCGGTACAGCAAGGGGCAACCGTACTGGGCCCGGTCTCCCGCGAGGGATGCAGCCACCTACCGCTACGCGTCGCAGGTGAGGTCCGCGACTTCGACCCAGCCGGACTGATCGAGAACCGCTACCTGGTCCAAACCGACCGCTTCACACACTTCGCGATGGCCGCAGCCGATCTCGCCATCGGCGACGCCCGATTGGAAGCCGATCAGCAGGCCCCCTTCGCCATCGGCGTGGTGACGGCAACTGGCTCCGGCGGCGGCGAGTTCGGACAAGGCGAATTGCAACACCTGTGGGGCCAGGGCCCACACTTCGTCGGCCCATATCAGTCCATCGCCTGGTTCTATGCCGCAAGCACCGGCCAGATCTCCATCCGGGGCAACTTCCAGGGCCCATGCGGAGTCCTGGCCAACGACGAGGCCGGTGGCCTGGACGTGTTCGCGCACGCCAGCCGAACGATCAGACGCGGCACAGACGCGGTCGTCGTCGGCGCCACGGAAGCGCCGCTCGCCCCCTACTCAATGGTCTGCCAGCTCGGCTACCCGGAGCTCAGCCTCGCCGAGGACCCGAAGCGGGCCTACCTGCCGTTCACCGACGACGCCTGCGGCTTTTCGCCCGCGGAAGGCGGAGCGATGTTCCTGGTGGAGGAGGAGTCTGCGGCGCAGCGCCGCGGTGCCCGGGTTCGTGCCGTGGTCGCTGGGCATGCCGCGACCTTCACCGGTACCTCCGGTTGGGACCGCTCCAGGCAGGGTCTCGCGCGAGCGATCCACGGCGCCCTGAACGAGGCGGGCTGCTCTGCCTCGGACGTGGACGTGGTGTTCGCCGATGCCATGGGCGTGCCGGCCGCCGACCAGGCCGAGGCGCTGGCGATCGCCGACGCCCTTGGCCCGCACGCCGCGAGGATCCCGGTGACGGCACCCAAGACCGGCTTCGGCCGTGCGTACTCCGCGGCCTCGGCGCTCGACGTCGCCGCAGCAGTACTCGCGCTTGAGCACGGTGTGGTGCCCCCCACCCCCAACATCACCGAAGTGCGCCACGACCTCGATCTCGTCACCGGCCATGCCCGCCGCGCCAGGCTGCAGACGGCGCTTGTGCTCAGCCGCGGCCTGATGGGCTGCAATTCGGCACTGCTTCTGCGCCGCAGCCTCGACGACCGGTCCTGACGCGCCCCGCCACCTCAGCAGCTGTCCCCCCATGAAGGAGAAGTACCTGATGAACGGCCCAGTGACCTTCGACGAGCTCGCTTCACTCATGAAAGGCCGAGCAGGCCTGTCCGTCGACCCGTGGGAGATGGAGAGCCGACCCGAGGCGACATTCGAGCAATTCGAACTCGACTCCCTCGGCCTGCTCGGCATCGTGTCCGAACTGGAGAACCGCTACGGCCGGCCCATCGGCAACGAGCCAGAGACGTGCAAGACCCCGATCGACTTCCTCAACCTCGTCAACGCACAACTCACCTCTGGAGCCTGACATGTCCGGACACACCGACAACCAGATTGTGATCTCGGCCCCCCTGGACCTCACCTGGGAACTCACCAACGACCTCGAGCGCTGGCCGCAGCTCTTCAGCGAGTACGCGTCTGTCGAAGTGCTGGAACGCGACGGCAACAAGGCCACGTTCCGGCTGACCATGCACCCCGACGAGAACGGCAAGATCTGGACCTGGGTCTCCGAACGGGAGGCCGACCGGCCGTCCCTCACCGTCTGGGCCCGCCGCGTTGAGACCGGTCCCTTCGAGCACATGACCATCAAATGGGAGTACCAGGAGGTTCCGCTCGGCACCTCGATGCGCTGGATCCAGGACTTCGCGATGAAACCGACCGCGCCGGTCGACGACGCCAAGATGACCGACCACATCAACCGCAACTCCCGGATCCAGATGGAACGCATCCGCGACCAGGTGGAGCAGCACGCCCGGGAAACAGGGCTGGGAACCACGACGGCTGTCCCTCGCTGACCCGGCCGGCACCGACCGCCCCCCCCGCACCACACAGGCCCTCCCGACAACGAAGGGAAGAAAAGGATGCATCGCGCTTTGATCGTGGCCCGCATGAGACCCGACGCCGCCCCGGACATCGCCGAGACCTTCGCGGTCTCCGACAGCGGGGAACTGCCGCGCCTCATCGGGGTGACCGGCCGCAGCCTGTTCCAGTTCGGCGATCTGTATCTGCACCTGATCGAAGCCGAGCGGCCGCCCGGCCCCGAAGTCGCCAAACTGAGCAGCCATCCTGAGTTCCGCAACGTCAGCGAACGCCTCGCGGCGTACGTCCAGGCCTACGACCCCGACACCTGGCGGGAGCCGAAAGACGCCATGGCCCGCGAGTTCTACCGCTGGGAGCGCGGCACCGAGTGAACATCCGGCTCAGACCGTTCGAGCCGTTCACATCAGGCTGGAAGGACACCACCCATGTTCGAGGTCGAGAACTCACAGGCCGCTCAGGCACCCGCGTGGATCGTGTGCGACCGCTGCGTAGCCCTGATCTACGGCAAACGCTTCACCCGGGCACTCCAGGTATGTCCCGACTGTGGCTTCCACGCCAGGCTCACGGCACAACAACGGCTGGAGCATCTACTCGACCCCGGTTCGATGGTGCCACTCGCCCACGTCGAGTGCGTGAGCGACCCGCTCGGCTTCGTCGACACCCGCCCATACACCGACCGGCTGCTCGACGCTCGGGCAGCAACCGGATTGCGTGAGGCGGTCCTCTGCGCGCGCGGCACGATCGAGGATCAGCCAGTGGTGATCGCCGCGATGGACTTCCGATTCCTCGGCGGCAGTCTCGGCTGCGGCGTCGGCGCCCTGATCACCGAGGCAGCCCGAACCAGCCTCCGGCTGCGGATCCCGCTGCTACTTGTCACCGCGTCAGGTGGGGCGCGCATGCAGGAAGGCGTGCTGTCCCTGATGCAGATGGCGAAGACCACGCACGCGCTGGTCGAGCTCGACGAGGCCGGGATCCTCGTGCTTTCGCTGATCACCGACCCGACATACGGCGGTGTTGCCGCCTCCTTCGCGACCCTGGCGGATGTCATCATTGCCGAGCCCGGCGCGCGCCTCGGCTTCGCCGGGCCGCGGGTGATCGAGCACACCACCGGGGAGAAGCTTCCGGAGGGCTTCCAAACTGCGGAGTTTCTCCTTGCTCATGGCCTGGTCGACGATGTCGTGAGCCGGGCGGCATTGCGGACCACCCTCGGCCAACTGCTCAGCCTGCAGCCGTCTCCCGAACGGGTGCAGGTCACCCCTGCCGCGGCCGCTACGGGGACCGGCCCGATCCTGTGCCGCCCTGAGGAACTGCCAGAGACGGACGCCTGGACCGCAGTAGGGCTCGCCCGCCACCCCGACCGGCCCACCACCCTGGACTACGCCGCACACCTGCTGGACGGCTTCCACGAACTGCGCGGTGACCGGATCGCACAAGACTGCCCGGCTGTGGTCGGCGGCCCGGGGCGGCTGAACGGACGGCCCGTCATGCTGATCGGGCATCAGAAAGGCGGCAACGAACTCGCCGAGCGGCAGCGCCGAAAGTTCGGCATGCCCAGCCCCGGGGGGTACCGCAAGGCCGCCCGCCTGATGCGGCTCGCCGCCAAACTGGGTCTACCTGTGGTGACACTGATTGACACACCGGGCGCCAACCCGGGCCCGGACGCGGAGCGGACCGGTCAGGCGGTCGCCATCGCGGAGAACCTGCGGCTCATGGCCCGGCTACCGGTGCCGATCGTGGCAGTGGTCACCGGCGAGGGCGGCAGCGGCGGCGCGCTGGCGCTGGCCGTCGCGGACCGGGTGTTCATCAGCGCCAACGGCGTCTACTCGGTCATCAGCCCCGAGGGTTGCGCGGCCATCTTGTGGAAGGACTCCGAGGCGGCACCGACCGCCGCGACCGCCCTGCGCGTCGGCGCGGGAGAACTCCTGCGTCTCGGTATCGTCGACGGTGTCGTGCCGGAGCCACCGGGCGGTGCGCACGCCGATCACCCGCAGGCAGCCGCTCTGCTGGGCGAGGCCGTGGCCGCTGCCCTGGACGAGTTGGACCCGTGGGAGCCGGAGCGGTTGCTGCGGGAACGAAGCAGCCGGTTCCACCGCTTCGGCCTCGAGCACGACCCGAGTGCGGGAAGAGGTGTGCTGTGAAGCCAGCCCATGACCAAATGGTCCATCGTCAGGATGGGCACGAGAGCGATGAGGACGCGGGTGAAGCGATGCGTCCCGCCTCCGCGCCGCCCGCGGGCGCGGTGCTCGACGCCGTGTGCCGAAGCGTCGCCCAGCTGGCCGGAGCTGCACCCCATCCTCCTCGGCGAATCCGGATGCAGGACGGCCAGACGACCGTCGAGGTCGAGTGGCCGGACCCGGTCCACACCGCGCTCGCGCCGGCAGACGACTCCCCCACAGCCGACCGGGAATCCGGCGCCCCGGAGTCCGGGCAGCCCGACCTCCTGACTTACATCCGGGCCCCGATGGTGGGCACCTTCTACCACGCCAGCACGCCGGACGCGCAGCCGTACGTCAGCGTTGGCGACGTAGTACAGCCAGGTCAGCCCGTCGGGGTCTTGGAAGCCATGAAGATGATGAGCGCTATCACCGCGGACACGGGCGGCCGGGTCGTCGAAATGGTCGCGCCGAACGCACACCCGGTGGAGTTCGACCAACAACTAATCGCGCTGGAGCCCGTCGACGTTGACACCGTCGACCACTCCTAGGCCCTCCGGAGACGGGCGTGGACCGCATGCCAAAGGCAGTCTCGACCACGAGGTGATCCCCATGTTCTCCACCGTCCTTGTCGCCAACCGAGGGGAGATCGCCCTGCGGGTGGCTCGCGCCTGTCGCGAACTCGGCATCCGTACTGTGGCGGTGTACTCGACCCCGGACCGCGATTCGGCAGTCGTCCGCTTCGCGGACGAGGCCGTACACATCGGGCCGGCGACCGCGAAGAGCAGCTACCTCAGCGTTCCCGCGATTATCGAGGCGGCATTGCAGACCGGTGCCCAGGCCGTCCACCCGGGGTACGGCTTCCTGTCGGAGGACCCCGACTTCGCGGAGATCTGCGAATCACACGGCATCGTCTTCATCGGGCCGCCCGCACACGTGATGCAGCAGCTCGGCGACAAGGCCGCGGCACGCACGCTGATGGCGCGGGCGGGGCTGCCAGTGCTGCCCGGAAGTACCGGGGCACTGGTGTCACCCGCCGAGGCGAAGGAGCTCGCCCAACAGGTCGGCTACCCGGTGATCCTCAAAGCCGTCGCGGGCGGCGGTGGCCGCGGCATGGCCGTGGTCCGCTGCGCCGACGACATCCGACTGGCCTACAACGAGACCCGCGCCCACGCACGGGCGGTGTTCGGCGACGACCGGCTCTACCTCGAACGCTTCGTCGACGATGCCCGCCACATCGAGGTCCAGGTGCTGTGCGACCGGCACGGCTCCGTCGTTCACCTGGGCGAGCGCGACTGCTCGGTGCAACGCAGGCACCAGAAACTCATGGAGGAGTCCCCGGCAGCACGGCTGCCGCAGGAACTGCGCGAGGCGATGTGGGCGGCCGCGGTGCACGGTGCCTCAGCAGTCGGCTTCGTCGGGGCGGGCACCTTCGAGTTCGTCGTGACGCCGGATCACGAGTTCTACCTCATGGAAATCAACTGCCGGCTCCAGGTCGAGCACCCGGTCACCGAACTGGTCACCGGGATCGACATCGTCCGGGAACAGATCACCGTAGCCGCCGGCATGCCGCTGTCGTTCCGCCAGAGCGAGGTCTCCTCCCGCGGTGTGTCACTCGAGTGCCGCGTCAACGCCGAGGACCCCACGCGTGACTTCGCGCCTGCGCCGGGCCTGCTGACCGAGTTCGTGCCCCCCGGCGGCCCGTTCGTCAGGGTCGACACGCACGCCTACCCGGGCTGGCTGGTAGGGCCCGACTACGACTCCCTGCTGGCCAAAGCCGCAGTATGGGCGCCGGACCGCGAGCAGGCGCTGGCCCGGATGGACCGCGCGTTGAGCGAGTTCCGGGTGGACGGACCGGGCGTACGAACCACCCTCGGCTTCCTGCGGCGTACGCTGGCACACCCGCTCTTCCAGAGCGCGCAGCACACCACCGGGCTCGTCGGCAGGATGTCAACCGAAGCGACCGACAACGCGGTTGAGGACTGCCAGGCATCGCTCCCGCCCGCGCCGAATCCCTCTGGCGACGGCGACGAGTGCGCTGCCGTGGACTGACACGAACGGCCCAGGGCAATAGCCGGACGCATCGCGCCGCCGAGACCCGCGAGCGGGTGTCGGCGGCGCGATGCGTCCGATGGCGCGGCGGGCGCGTTCGCTATCCCTTCACGACTGCGTCGAACGCGTGCAGGTAGCCGTTGACCGGCCGGATGTCCCGGACGGCCAGCCCGGCCTCCGTCATCAGAGCGACCAGGCTTTCCTTGGAGTGCTTCGCGCCCCCGACGTTGAGCAGCAACAACAGGTCCATGGCCGTGGTGAACCTCATCGACGGGCTGTCGTCGATGAGGTTCTCGATGACCAGGACCCTGGTGCCCGGGCGCGCGACCTCGACAACGTTGCGCAAGGTCGTCCGAGTGCTCTCGTCGTCCCACTCCAGGATGTTCTTGATGATGTAGAGATCGGCCTGGACCGGGATCCCGCTCCGGCAGTCACCAGGGATGAGCCGGACGCGCCGAGCCAGCGGACCGCCCTCCAACAGCCGCGGATCTGCGTTCGCGACCACAGTGGGGAGGTCGAGCAGGGCACCGTGCAGTGTCGGGTACTTCTCCAGCAAGCTGGCGAGCACGAGCCCCTGCCCGCCACCGATGTCCGCGACGGTTGATACCCCCGTGAGATCGACGAACTCGGCGAGGTCCTGGGCGGACTGCCTGCTGGAATGAGTCATGGCCTGGTCGAACACCTGGGCGGACTCCCCGGCGTCGCTGTGCAGGTACTCGAAGAAGCTCTTGCCGAAGAGGTCAGAGAAGACGTTTTTGCCGGACCGGATCGCCTCGTCGAGCCGCGGCCACGCCTGCCAGGTCCACGGTTCCGTACACCAGAGCGAAATGTACCGCAGACTGTTGGGAGCATCCTCGCGGAGCAGCCGTGACATGTCGGTGTGGACGTAGCGGTCGTCCTCGGTCTCGGCGAAGAGCCCGTAGCAGGCCAGCGCCCGGAGCAAACGGCGCAGCGACTGAGATTCGGTGCCCAGCGCGGCGGCCAGTTCGTCCACGGTTGTCGGCGTTTCACCCAAGGCGTCCGCGAGTCTCAATCTGGCTGCGGCACGCACGGCCGCGGCGCAGGCGGCGCCGAACACGAGCTCCCGCAGCCGCATGGCGGCGTGCGGGGTAGTGGAAGGTGCGGTGGTAGTCATGGGGCCGCCTATCTCCTGAGGGATTCGGAAGGCTTCGGAGGCGCGGCCGATGGACCGCCCGGGCAGCCAGGGTGGGCCTCCGCGCGACTGGGCCGTGACCGTAGGGGCCGACCGGATGTGACTGCTGGTCAGCAGCGGCCGGCCGGCTCGGAGAGCCGGCAGTCGTTCCCGGCGAAGGTGTTCCCGATCCCGGTGTCCCGGTCGACCAAATCGGCCGGCCCGTTGCCCACAGCCACGTTGTCGCTGATGGTGTTGCCGGAACTGGGGCCGCCGACGAAGCTGTGGAACAGGACGATGCCGCCGGACAACGGCGAGGCCCCGACGTTGTGGTTGACTTTGTTCTGCGTCACCAGTGTGTCCTCCACGCCGGTCAGGACAATTCCGGAGCCCTGGATGTACGGCAGACGATCGTTTGGTGGGCAGTACTTGTTGTTCGCGATCACCTTGTTGCGGCGAACGGTCAGGGCACCGGCCCGGGGGGTTCCGTCGTCTCCCACGATGAACACCCCGCCGCAGTTACCGACGATGGTGTTGTGTTCGACGGTGAGATTCCGGGCACGTCGGACCACGGCGCCGATCCGGTTCCCGGAGAGGTCGTTTCCCCTGATCACCGCGCCCTCGGTGTCGATGGCACCACCCTTGCCGTAGGCGATGTTCGCCAGAAAGATGCCGGCCTGACCGTTGCGCCTGGCCGTATTTCCCACCAGCAGGCCCCGGGTGGACTTCTCCTGGCTGATGCCCTGCTCGCCGTTGTCCTCGACGAGCACGTCACTGACGCTCATCCGGTCGGTCTCGGAGCCCGAGATGCCGTTCTTCGCGAAGCCGGAGACAGTGAGCGACTCAATGCGCACATCGGCGACCCGGTGGCTCGCCGTTCCGGTGACGCAGATGCCGTGACCGGCCTTGGCGCAGGCGTTTTCAGAGGCCCCAACTGCGGCTGCTGGAGTGATCACACTTTCGCTGCCCGCCCCCCTGATCGTCAGATCCGAGACGGTAACCAGGACACTCTCATGATAGGTGCCCGGGAGGAGGAGGATTGTGTCTCCCGGCTTCGCGCTGTCGACCGCATGCTGAATCGACTCGCCGATGTGGACGACATGCCAGCTGGCGGCGTGGACCGGCGGCGCGGCACCCAACCCCAGGACGATGCTGACTGCAACGGGCGCCAGGTAGTGAACCCGTCGTCGTGTGGGCATGAGTCCCAACCTGCTTTCCAGGATGCCGACGAAGAAGTCCTGCTCGGCGGCGGATCCAATCGAAGTCCGTCGGCGGTACCGCAATCCGCACTCTGGTTGTGCGCGCGTCCACCGAATCGAAGCTATGGGCGATCATCACCGCCCGCCACTCGTATTCGGCCGACCGAGAACCAGTTACTCCACCGCGACCTCGTGATCTATGTCTCTGAGCGGCGGCTGAGGCGTCGTCGGCAGTGGAGCGTCTGGCCTGAGCGTGGTGGCGTCTGCCCCGGACTGACAGGTCGGCAGCGTGTTCGCGGGACCAGAGGTCGCAGCCCGGTTCGCATGAGTGCACTGCCTTCGCGAGCAAGCGCGCCAATGCGCCTGGGCCGCGCCGCAGTTCTGACAGAGGCCGACTGCGCCGACACCCCCGCCCGGGCGTACACCCTCCTCCAGTCGCGTCACGAACTGCGCGCACAAGGCGAGTACAGACTGGCCGACCGCCGAGACGTCCTCACCCAGGCCGATCCTGGCGGTGGTCGTGGTGAGCCCCCAGTGCGAACCGTGGGCAGTGGTGCCGGAGAGACCCAAGCGACGGTTCTCGGCGTTCACGCCGACGGATCCTCCCGCCCCGCGGTAGAGCGCGTCGGCGGCGGCGTTGTCGCTGCTCTCGATCGTCTCCGCAGCGAGGGCGCGCTCCGCCGGGCCAGGGCGGGTGCGTCGGTCCTGGTGCTCCAGCAGCAGCGGTAGGCCACTTCCCCCGAAGGCTCGACGAAAGATGGTATGGGCGAGCTGGCTCGAGAAGCTGAGGTTCTCTGCGGCTGCGCCAGGCCAAGAAGCCGATAGTCACGCTTCCTCGGCCAGATCCTGAACTGCTGCGCAAGTTGCTGGCTGAGCTCCAGAAGATCTAACCAATCCACCTCCGAGAAGCTGCCGCCCTTACAATCCAGTTCCGTTGGCACAGAAGGTAGTAGTTGAACTCTATGATGACTTGGACGGCTCCGTGGCCGTCGAGACCGTCACCTTCGCCCTTGATGGCCGGTCCTACGAGATCGACCTGAGCGAAAAGAACGCGAGCGCCCTTCGCAAGGTGTTGGCAGCGTACACCGAGGTCGGGCGCAAGCAGGGCGGTCCTCGACGTGGGGCGAAGCGAGTTGCTGCTGCACGGGACAGCAACCGACCGGATCCCTCGGAGGTGCGCGCCTGGGCGGAGTCCCAGGGCATTGAGGTGGCGTCCCGCGGCCGAGTGTCTGCGGATGTGATCGAGAAGTTTCAGGCTGCTCACTGAACAACGCACCCGCGCACAGAACCCCAAACCAATCTGGCAAGGGGTTCTGTCGTAGCCTGAGTCCAAGCCATGTAAGTGGCTATGTTTCGAGCCCCTGCAAGAAGGCTCTGAGATCAGTGTTATCCAGATCAGTCTTGCTCGCCTCGGACATGGCTCGTCAATTAACCGTTCCGCCATACAGCGCTGGTTGACATGCCAGCAACTCGTGAAAGTTGAGCACTTTGGCACTGCTGCCGAATGCTCGCAGCTCTTCCGCTCGAGGTGGGCGGCTCGGGCGGTAGCGCGGCAGGAATCAGAAAACCAACAACGCGCCCATTTACGCCCATGGCCACGCACACAGCTGCCATCGCGACGATCTCGATCCCGCAGAGCTTGCCCCACACCTCGCAGGAGCAGTCGAGTGCTTGAAGGCCAGCGACCCGGAAGCCCCGCAGTCCACCACCGGCGCACGCAGTGTGGGGCCCGATGGCGGTACTCCGAGCCTCCCGATATATCGGCCACGCCGGCCGCATGGGTCACGCTCGCGGCCGCGCTCATCGGGGACGGTTGCGCCCTGATGGACGTCGAATCGGGGTGTGGGTGGGGGCGACTAGTGTGCCGTTCATGTCTGACGATCTGCAGAGTCACGGCTCACTGCCCGAGGTTTCACCTGCGTGGGCGGGGTGGACGGATGGCCTCCTCGCCGGCCGCACCGGGACGAATGTCTGTGCACTCCCTGCGGTTCGCGAGGTGGCACCACTGTCCCGTACGTTGACCGCCGGTGCTTCTCGGTTGGTGGGCCGGGAGGCCGTGGTCGAGGACGTGCGGGCGGCACTGGGTGAGCTGAGATCGGGCCGAGGACGTGCCATCGCGCTGGTCGGGGAGCCGGGCATCGGCAAGAGCGCGTTGATGTTGACGGCGACCGCATATGCCCAGGCCGCCGGAGTCCGGGTACTCGCGGCACACGGCCCGCGCGCGCTCGCCCGTACATCTCGCGACGTCCGCGGGTCGGCGGACGGCTGCTGTGATCTGCACGAGCGGGTGGCGCAGGGTACGTCCACGCTGGTTTCCATGGACGACCTGCATCATCTGGCGACCGACCAGATTCCGAGTGTGGAGCGGTTGCTCCACACGGCCGCCACCGGTTCGGTGCTCTGTCTGCTGGCGTACCGCCAGCGCCAGCTCTCGCCCGCGCTGGCCGCGGTGCTCTCCCGCGCCGCATCCACGGGCCAGCTCGAGGTGCGGCACCTCGGACCGCTCTCCCACGAGCAGGCCCTCACCCTGCTCGGCGACCACCCCGAGGCCGAAGAGGTCCAGCGCGCGTGCCTGGGCAATCCGCAGTACCTCAAGATCCTCGCCGCCAACGGGGAGTCGAGCGCCGACGCCGCCCTGGCAATCCTCGGCGAGTTGGCCGAGCTGGATCACACCGCGGTCGCCGTGGTACAGGCTGCGGCGGTGCTCTGCGAGCCGTGCCACCCGGAACTGCTCGCCGCAGTCGCCGGCCTGGAGGTGGCCGCGACCATGCGGGCGTTGGATGCCCTCTCCCGCCTCGACCTGGTCCGGCCGGCCGACCCCGCACCACAGCTGATGCTGCGTCACCGCGCGGTCGGCGAGGTCGTCTACCAGCGACTCGAGCCCAGCCGCCGTCTCGCCCTGCACCGCAGCGCCGAACTCGCGCTGGCTGAGCGGGCGGTGCCCATTGCCCGGCGAGCTCACCACGTCGTACGGGCCGCCGACCCGAGCCGGCCCGAGCACGTGACGACCTTGATCGCCGCCGCACGCGACTCGCTCCACAGCGCGCCCGCCGCAGCGACCGACTACCTGCAGGCCGCGTTGTCGCTGCTCCGCGAGGGCGAGCCGCACTGGCACGAGGCGCGCGTCCTGCTCGCCCAGACCCGGCTGCTGACCGGAGACGCACCGGAAAGCCGAGCGCTCCTTGATGCCCTGCGAACTGCCGGTCCCGGCCGGGCGCCGCAGCAGAGCAATGCCCCGACCGCGCTGGCCGACGCCAGTCGGGTCGAACGACGGCTTGGCCGCTTCACCGAAGCCGGAGCTATCGCACGCGCCGGGCTCACAGCACTGGCCGACCAGGACTCCGCGACAGCCGCCGCCCTGCACGCCGAACTCGCCGACTACACCTACGACCTTCAGGACTTCGCGGCCTCCCTCCAGCACGCCGAGACGGGCGCGGCGATCGCGCGCAGGCACCAGGACCGAGTCGGTGAGGCCAACGCGCTGGCCCAGGCATCCCTCGCCCACCTGTTCACCGGCGACCTGGCCACCGCCCGGACGACAGTGGCCAGGGCCGCCGAACTCGTCGACGCCACCTCGGACGCCACCCTGTTGACCAACCTGGAGGCCGCCTACCAACTGGGCATGACCGAGGGGATGTTGGGGCGGCTGACCGACTCCGAACGTCACCTCAGCCGCGGCGCGGCCCTGTCCCGGCGCACCGGGCAGACGTACGTCCGGCCCATGACGCTGATGAGCCTGGCCAACACTCAGCTGCGTTCGGGAGACCTGCGCCACGCACTGGCGACCCTCGACGAGGCCACCCCGCTCGTCGAACGCGCCGGCAACCCCGCGACTCGGGCCGGCCTGGCGGTGTTCCGTTCCGAGGCTCTGCTCTGGCGGGGCAGCGCGGACGACCTGCAGGAGGTCCTCGCGTTGGCCGACCAGGCCGCGGCGATCGCCGACGGACAGGCACCCGGGTGGGCCGTGGGCGTCCGCTGCCTCGTCGCGGGCCTCGTCCTGCTGGCCGGCGACCCGACCCGTGCCGGCTGGCTGCTGCTGGACGCGGCAGGTGGAACCGACCTGCCCCGCCTCACCATCTGGCGTCGACCGCGCTTCTGCGACACCTTGGCGCAGACGGCCCTGGCCGAGGGCGATCGGGCCTCGGTCGAGCACTGGGCGCAGCTCGCGGAGAGTTGTGTCGAACAGCTCCCCTCCGCGAGCCGACTCGGTTTCGCCCTACGCGCGCGCATGCGGGCCCACGCCATGCGCGGGGAGACCGAGCGGGCCCTGCTCAGCGCACAGGAGGCGATCGCGCAATTCGCCGCCGGCGGTGAGCGCATCGAGGTCAGCCGCACCCTGCTCACGGCAGCCGCGCTCGCCCTGGACGCGGGACAGACCGATCAAGTCGCCGACCGGCTCGACCGGGCGGCGCTGCTGGCCCACCAGTGCGGTTCGGCACGACTGGCCGACGAAGTCGCCCAGCAGCGCGGTCGCCTCGGCGCGCACACCGCCGGGACGGGGGCCCCGGGACCCCTCGACACGCTGGCCGTGCTCACCGCTCGGGAACGGGAGATCGCCAGCCTCGCCAGCACCGGCATGACCAGCGGCGAGATCGCTGGCGCCCTGGTGCTCAGTGTGCGCACCATCGACAGTCACCTGGGCCGGATCTACCGCAAACTCGGCGTTCCCAACCGGGCGAGCCTCACCCACGCCGTGCTCGGTGCGACGCCCGACACACCATGAGCCCGGTGCGCCCGACTACAAGGCCAGCCGGGCCCAGGGACTGTCCGCACGGGCCGCCCTCACCAGCGCCGACGGCGGCACCGGGCAGCGCGGCGCTCCGGCCGCGAGCACCACACCGGTGACGGCGACGGTTCCACCGCATCGTGAGAATCATCGGGCTACCAGCGCCAGGGCAACGTTGGTGGCCAGCCGGAAGGACAAGGTTCACGCCGCGGACCTCACCCGCCGCTGAACAGCCATGCGTGAGCTGCTGCGCGACGTGGTCGAGAGGCTGCATGCTGCGTTTCGCGGCACATTGCGTTGCCGCCCTCGCTGGCCGCCACGACCAGGGCGGCCAACGCGCAGGCCTGCGTCGAAGTGACCCACTTCGCCAGGCAGAGCGCCGAGCACGCTCCATGTATGCCGCCGCTGGTCCTGCTCCCCCTGGCCGCTCGCGTGGAACGCGTTGCTCACAGCCGCCGCTCCAGCGCACCGGACTTCGTCTGGACTCCTTGCCGACCCGGGGCGGCAGGTCCGCTGGCCCGGGTCGGCTGACCGATGAATCAGTCCTTGTACGCTGCTCGGATCTCGCGGACTCCGACCAGGAGGAGGCCCACGGCCATCACCCCGAAGATGACCGAGATCCAGGTGGGTCCCACCGCTTGCATGAATCCTCTGAGGGCCCGGTACCTGCCGTGGGTGCTGCTTCCCGCTATCTGGTCGTCCCAGAGCGAGGTGTGGACGGCACCGGCGACCGCGGCGCAGCCGAGGGCGGTGAAGATCCAGCTGAACGGGTGGTCCTCGTGGTCAGCTGGATCCTCAGGGGCGAAAGTACCCTCGCTCTGCTTGATCTCCTCCTGGACCTCACTCATGCGTCGGTCCCAGGCAGAGGATGTAGCCGTCCGCACCTGCGCTGTTGCCCTCCCAGAAGGCCGTGGTGGCCGCCGCGAAGGGCTTGCAGATCATCGTGGTCTGCAGGTCGGAAGACGGTTCGGCCACGTGGTCCACTTTGCCGACGACCTTGTATCCGGCCTTCGGGTCCGTGCAGGAGACGACCTTGATGTTCTGACTGCCCGAGTCCTGTACGCAGTCGCCCACGGCGGCCGTGGACGGGGCTCCGTTCATCTGCTTCCAGATGTAACCGGCACCGGTGACAACTCCGATGACGATCAGTACGACCACGACTCGTGTGGCCATGTTTCGACCTGCGGACACCGCCTGGCCGACGAAACCGTTGTCGTGCGGAGGGCGGGTCTGCGTTGCTACCTGCACCGACTGCTGCGCGGAGTCCGACTGCTGGTGCGACTGCCCCTGCGGCAGGTTGCCGGGGGGATACGTCATCGAGTTGCCTTTCGAGCGAGAAGGG
The DNA here is from genome assembly GCF_041262165.1 of Streptacidiphilus sp. MAP12-16. Classification (NCBI taxonomy): domain Bacteria; kingdom Bacillati; phylum Actinomycetota; class Actinomycetes; order Kitasatosporales; family Streptomycetaceae; genus Streptacidiphilus; species Streptacidiphilus sp. MAP12-16. The sequence continues at coordinate 13,217 of NZ_JBGCBY010000019.1, read as the reverse complement.
AGAAGGGAGGAAGAGGGAGTACTCCCGAGCGGACCGCACTGCCATGGCCGAGGCCAGTCCGTGAAGGCGGGGCGACGCGCTTCCGCAACCATCGGGCGGCGACGCGGCGGGCGGTGCCTGCGACGACGATCATCGCAGTCCCCGTCGGCAAGGGGCATCGGTAGAAATACCTAATCGCCTACCGTCTGTTGCCGATTTTGCTCGCCCCATCCCGCAGCCCGGTCACACTGCATGAGGATGGATCAAGTTCTGTGCTTCATAGGGGTTTCATGGATCGGGGCGGTGGCAGGGCCAAAGCGGCGCCCCGCTTCATCGCGGTTCGACCGCTATCACCACACATGGGGGTTGTATGACAAGCAGGGCGACAAACGCGGCCACCCAGCCGGGCACCGGCGTGCGCGCACTCTTCGAGGACAACGCCCGGCGCGCTCCTGACGCCGTCGCCGTCGTGTGCGGCGCCCTGCGACTCACATACGAGGAACTGGACTGCCGGGCCGGCGAAGTGGCGCAGCGGCTGGGGGCGGTGGGGCTCCGGCCGGGTGGTCTGGTCGCGGTGTGCCTGGACCGCGGTCCGGAGGTCCTCGTCGCGATGCTCGGCGTACTCAAGGCCGGCGGTGCCTACGTGCCACTGGAACCGACCGCGCCGGGGAATGTGCTGCGCCACACCCTCGCGGACACCGGTGTGTCCATCGTGCTGACCGTGGAACGGTACCGGGGCGCTGTGGCGCAGGGTGCGGATCGGCGGATCGTCTGCCTGGATTCGGAGGCGGCTACGGGCACCGCAGCAGACCCGGACAGCGGGTCGTTCGACGCACCGGTGGAGCCCGGCCTCGCCTGTGTCCTTTACACCTCGGGCACCACGGGGGCGCCCAAGGGTGCGCTGATCGAACACGGCATGCTGCTCGGCGCCTACCGGGCCTGGGAGTCGGTCTACCAGCTGTCGTCCGCCGACCGGCACCTCCAGGTGACGGCAACGGAGTTCGCCGGTTTCACGGCGGACTGGGTCCGCGCACTGTGCTCGGGCGGCACCTTGGTGATGGCCGAGGACGTCGACCTGGCAAACCGGACGGACCACGCCGCCGCACTGCACGAACTGATCGCCGTCGAAGGCGTCACCCTGCTGACCGGTGCCGTCGCCGTGATCAGGGAACTACGGCGTCACCCCAGGGTTCACGGCCTGGGCACGGTTCGGCTGATCGCGGGCACCGGCGAGATCTGGGACCTCGATGAGCAGTACGATCTGCGGGCCCTGGCCGGACCGAGCGTGCGCCTCCTCAACACCTACACCCTGACCGAGGCCGCGGGCAGCGGTGCCTACTTCGAACTACCCGACGGGCCGCCCCCGGTCGGTGGAGCGGAACGGCTTTCGCTGATCGGAGCCCCCTTCCCAGGCGTCACCATGTCGGTCGTCGACGAGGCCGGGGCTCCGCTGGGCCCGGGTGCGGTGGGCGAGATCGCCGTCAGCGGCCCTGGCGTGGCCCTCGGATACCTGAACGGCTCGCGCCTGGGCCCCGACCACCTGGTGCGCACCGGTGATCTGGGCCTGCGGCAAGCGTCCGGGTGCCTTGAGTTCGTCGGCCGCTTGGGGGAACACACCGAGGTCGAGGCCGTCCTGCGGGGGTACTCCGCGGTCAGCGAGTACCTGGTCGCGGACATCGGCACGGAGCAGGGCGGACGTGCCCTGGCCGCGTACGTGGTCGCCGCGGACGGCGGCACCGTCGATCCGGAGCACCTGAGGTCGTACCTGTCCGGGCGGCTTCCGGCCGACCGGACCCCGCAACTCGTGGTGCCAGTGGCGTCCCTCCCGCGCACCCGGGCGGGCAGAGCCGACCGCGCGGGCGTGCCGCTCCCGGTGCAGCGCGGTGCCGGACGGCCCGCCGGCGGCAAGGGCGGGAGGTCCGCCGAGCCCGGGTTCTCGCTCGGGGAGATGGCGTTCGCGACGCTGCTCGTCGCGGCCTTCGCCTGGTTCCTGACCGACTTCATCTGGCCGGGTTCGACCGACCTCTCTGGCGTGCCGGCCCCCTGGGCGGAACTCTTCGAGGGGCTCTACGTGTGCGAGTGCCTCGCCTTCGGTCTCGGCATCGCGTTCTTCTTCACCATCGGTGACATGGTGGGCCGTCGGGTGTTTTCCGGGCCGCTGGCCAACTCCGCGCACCTGGCGCTCGTCTGGCTGCTGGTCGCCTGGTGGCCGCAGGACAACCTCTACCGACTCGCCGCGAAGAACGACTGGCCGCAGCAGGCCGCGCTCGTCTACGGCTTCAACGTCACCCTCATGATCGCCGCCGCAGTCCTGGGTGCCTTCCTGGTCTCCCGGCCCCGGAAGCCGTGACCTCCCCGGGCCGGAACATCTCGGCGAGCGCCGCGTTGGCGCGGCGCAGCAGCGACTCGGCCTCGTCGAGCGCCTGCAGCGTACGGGCAGCCAACGCCACACCCACGTACGGGTAGGGGTCGAAGGCCGCGGTGGGTATGGTCGGCAGCAGGGTCACCCCCATCGAGCCGCACCGCCGAGCCAGTTGGTCGAAGTGGTCGCGTAGTGCCGCGGAGGGCAAGCGTGCGCCCAGCGGGAGGCAGTCCAAGGTGCGCACCAGGTGCCGGCCGCCGTGCAGGCGATCGAGCCTGGCCTGCACGACGAAGGCGACCGCCGGGCCGGTGAGCCGCAGATTGATCTCGGTGGGTGCAAGGCTGCCGTCCCGGCCGGCGACGAAGTCGACGTCGTACCAGCCCCGGTAGCCGTCGGCGGCCAGCGCCCGGCCCACGGCCGTCCCGAACCGGGTGGCCGTGTCCGCCAGCGCCTCCGGTACGGCTCCCGGGCCGACGGTGACACCGCGATAACTCGTTCCCTCGATGTCCATGGCCCCCGTGCCGACCTGGTGCACCGTGGCGTCAGCGCCGATGACTGCGTCGAACGTCGGGGGCCGGAAAGGGCCGGCGCCGTCCACGAAATCCTCCAGCAGTACTCCGCCGGCGGGCAGCCTGCGGGTCACCGCTCTCACGCCGGCCATCGTGGTCAGCTGCCGGGGCGTCACCACCTGGGTACCGGAGCCTCCGACCCCGTAGTCCGTCTTCACCACGGATGTGGCACCCGCCGTCGCCCGGGCGGCCAACACCCGCGCGAGCTGCCATCGGGAACCCATCCGCTGCTGTGCGGGTACCGAGATCCCCGGGTGGTCGCCCGCCAGTTCGCCGAAGAGCGCGTGGGCGGCCGCCTTCGACTCGTAGTGACGGGTGGCACGCAGCACCTCGCCCGCCCCTGACGCCGGCGCCGCCGCGATGCGCTCGAACTGAGCCGTGCGGCCCCACGGGATCAGCGGGAGGCCAAAGGACCTGATCCGCTCCAGCAGCTCCGGCCTCGCCCGGACCGCATCGCACAGCCCGCTCTCGCCACCCAGCCCGCCATGCACCTCGACCTCACCCCAAGCCAGCCGCTCCGCCAGCCATCGCACCCACCAGTCCTCGACATGTTGCGGGAGGACGACCACCGCCGGGTGCGGGCTGGCGAAGGCCGCCAGGCAGGCGTAGTGGTCACTTGCCTCCCTCCAGTCCCGCGGGCCGTCGCCGAACTGCGGGTCATCGAACTGCGCATTGAACTCGGCGACGTTGCCGAGGTGCACGGCGGGTCGTCCGCCGGTCCACGCTGACGCCCAGGCCGTCCCCGCCGAACCAGGCCACGCCACCAACAGCACCAACGCAGACCCGGGCCCCTCGCAGTCCGCGATCCGCTGCGCGCCCCTGGCACGGTAGAAACCCTCCGCATGCGGGTCCGCCCTGATCGTCAGCCGTGTGAAGCCAAGGCTGCCCGCTTGCTCAAGCACGTGCTGGTAGAGCAGTCGCCCAATGCCTCGCCCGATCGCCGGGGGGTCCACGAACAGCATGCCGAGCTCGCCCTCCGGCGCCTGCCCCTCCAGGGTGGCGAAGCCCAGAACGCTGGTGCCCTCCTCGGCGACCGTGACGCGACGGGCCGTCACCTCCCCGGCCCGTACCCGTAGTTCGTCACGGCAGGAGGCGAGGAACGCCTGGTCGTATCCCCAGTGGGCCTTCGACCGCAGCGCCAGCTCGCTCAACGCCCCGGCCTCGCCCTCCCGGCCTGCTCTCAGCCGCAGTGGCCCGCCCATGCCTTCACCAACCTCTCCGCCATACTCCCTGCACTCGTCTGGCGCACCGACCGTCCGACCAGTTGCGCTCAGGGCGTCTGGCCGTAGTAGCGCTCGATGTGGAGTCTGAGGACGATCCGCGTCGCGGACCATCGTGGCACGGTAGTCGTCCCATTCGGGGGTGCTCGCCATGCGGTAGAGCACGGCCCGTGGATCGCCTTCCCCGCCGCTACCGCCCCGAGGGCAGCATGGAACATATCTACCTACCTGGCCAACGGCCGGTACGTTCCCCTGTCTTCTGGTGTGCTGGCCACCGTCGCCGCCCAGCACGACGTGACGGCCGTGATAGGCGGGCTCACGCTCACCGATGCCACAGTCACCGGCACCGTCCCGGCCGTGACCGCCGGCAGCAAAAGCGGCAGCTTCACATCAAGCCTCACCACCACCTCGTTCAGCGGCATCGGCGTGGACTTGGCCCACACCTCGCTCGAGGCCGCCTGCACCGACCACGAGATGAGCGCCCAGGTCGACGGCGAGCGGCTGCCCGCCACCCGCCGCGAAGCCGTCGATGCCTGCCACCGCGCTGGGACATGGCATCTCCTTATTTCGAACCGCTGCGTCTCGCATTGAGCTAGCCTCATGGTCATGGACGAGCAACCACCTTCGGAATCACGCCCGGGACGCAAGCGCAGCGAGGAGAGCCGGATGGCGATCCTGGTCGCGGCGTTCGAACTGGTCGGCGAGGTCGGCTACGCGGGCCTGACGATCGAAGGAATCGCCAACCGCGCCGGATGCGGCAAACAGACGATCTACCGCTGGTGGCCCTCCAAGGCCCACGTTCTCCTCGAGGCGCTCGCAGTGAAAGCCGATCTGTACGTCACGAACGGCGACCACGGCTCCTACGCCGACGACCTACGGGCCTTCCTACAGGACACGTTCAGGCTCGGCCGCCAGCAGCGCGTCGTCGACATCCTGCGTGTCCTGATGGCGGAGGGCCAGATCAACGAGGAGTTCGGCCGACTCTTCCGCAGCGCCTTTCTGCAACGCCGGCGCGACGCGCTCCAGGTGATCCTCGATCGGGCCCGGACACGGGGCGACCTGCCGCCCCGTCCTGCTGCGTCCACCGTCCTGGACATCGTGTTCGGCACCTTGTGGTACCGCCTCCTGGCCACGCGCCAGCCCATGGGCGACGACCTCGTCGAGGACCTCACGGCCACTCTCGCGCAGGCCGCACAACCCCCGACCACCACCGCGACCGACCCGGGAGACCAGCAATGACCCGTCCCCGCACCGTCCTCATCACCGGGGCCACCGACGGCCTCGGCCTGGCCCTGGCCCAGCGCCTGGCAGCCGACAGCGCCGAGCTGATCCTGCACGGCCGCAACCAGGCCAAACTCGACCGCATCACCGACCAATTCGCGGCCCGCGGCGTATCCAGGCCCCGGACCGTGACCGCGGACCTCGCCGACCTCGACCAGGTCCGCCGCATGGCCGTTGAGATTCACGCATCGGTAGAGCGACTCGACGTCCTGGTGAACAACGCCGGCATCGGCGCCGGGCAACCGGACGGCCGCACCCGCCGCACCAGCGCCGACGGCCACGAGCTGCGCTTCGCCGTCAACTACCTCGCCGGTTTCCTGCTCACCCTCGAACTCCTGCCGCTGCTGCGCGCGTCAGCGCCGGCCCGCATCGTCAACGTCGCCTCCATCGGCCAGCACCCGCTCGACTTTGACAACCTGATGCTCGAGCGCGACTACGACGGCATCCGAGCCTACGGCCAGAGCAAACTCGCCCAGATCACCTCCGGCTTCGAACTCGCCGCACGCCTGCCCGCCGCCGAGGTCACCCTCAACAGCCTTCACCCCGCCACCTACATGCCAACCAAGATCGTCCTCGCCGAGATCGGACACAGCATCGACACCGTGGAACAAGGAGTGACCGCCACCCACCGACTCGTCTCCGACCAGGCACTCGCCGGTACCACCGGACGCTTCTACGACCGCACCCGCGACACACGCCCTCATTCCCAGGCATACGACAGCCAGGCCCGACTGCGCCTGTGGCAGACGAGCCTCGAACTCACCAAAGCCCAGAGCCCCCTCAGTTGAGTGCCGCTGAGGCCGTGGGCCTGGCCGCCATCCCGCCCAACACTCGCCGGACCAAGGGCCGCGGACTACGGCCCGTCTGATCCACTTCTCGTGATCGGCCTGTCCGCATGCTGCCGCCGCCCGTCCGAACATCCTGACCGCCGCCGAGCGGTACCGGCTGGAGACGGCGGCCTACGATCTCGGACAATTGGGCCGACGAGCACACCGTCCACATCCTGATCGACGGTGAGCTGGTCAAGACCGTGCCGTCCAACCTCGACGCCGCGCACCTGCACCAGCCCAAGCTCCGAGGCGCTAGCAGGTCGCGGGCGACGCGCCTGGGGGATGTGCCTGGGGCCGTCGCGGTGGCCCTTACCCTGGGCAGGTGAACCGTACCGATCGCTTGTACGCGCTGGTCGAGGAGCTTCGAGCGGTGGCGCCGCGACCACGCAGTGCTCCGTGGCTGGCGCGGCGGTTCGAGGTCAGCGTGCGCACGGTCGAACGGGATCTTGAGGCGTTGCGGCAGTCGGGCCTGCCGATCCGCGCTGACACCGGTCGAGCCGGGGGATACAGCCTGGACCGGGACCGTACGCTGCCGCCCCTGACGCTCACCGCCGCTGAGGCCATCGCCATCAGCGTCGCGCTGCGGACGGTCGGCTCCACGCCGTTCGCCGCGGCCGCACACCGTGCCGCTCAGAAGGTGCTGGCCGTACTGCCCGCCGACGTGCGTCAGCGGGAGGAAGCGCTCGCGCAGCGGGTGTACCAGGTCGGGGACCACGCGCCTGGCGGGAGTGCCGTGATGAGCGAGGCCGTCGTCGAGGCGATGGTCTCCGGGCACGTCCTGCACCTCACCTACGCCGACCGGGCCGGCACGGTTACCACGCGCGACGTCGAGCCGTTGGGGCTGTTGTGGGGGCCACACGGCTGGTACCTGGCGGCGTGGTGCCGACTGCGGTCGGCGGTCCGAGGTTTCCACCTCGACCAGATCACCTCGCTGGAGCTGTCGGGTGAACGGGTGACGCCCCGGGAGTCGCACTGGGAGGCCGAGCTGACGCGCCTGGACGCCGAACCGTTCGCATTGTGACCTGAAACACCGACAGGACGGTGTCGTGACCGGTTGCGAGGCTGTTCGGCATGGACAACGAGAAGCGCATGATCATCTGGTGCCGTATGTGGAACGAGGACCCCTCGCTGGCGCACGACCTGATGTCCGGTGATTGCCCGCAGTGGTCCGACCGCAGCGACGTCCTGGACACGGTAATCGGCCCGGACGCGCAGGAACGGTTCGTTGCCGCGTACCGCGCTCGGCACGTGAACGTATTCAGCCCGCGGGTATTGGTCGACGCCGGTGACCGGTTCGCCTACCTGTGGGACGTGAGGAAGCCTGACGGTCAGGTACTGACCGGCATCGACGTCAACATTCTCAAGGACGGCCGCATCGGAGAGAACTGGACGTTCGTGGCGGAGCGGCGTTGCGAGCGGCCCGATCCAGGACCGGAGGCGGCCGGTCGGACCGACCCTGCCACGATCGAGGACCTGTGCCGCGGCTGGGTGCAGCTTCGCAACGGCCGGGCCGAGCTGGCCAAGGATGTGGTGACGGATGACTTCGCCATGTTCTCGGGGGCCGGTTCGGCAGGCGACGCACGCGGCGCTTCCGGGCTGGCTGACCTGATCGAGCGAAAGGCCGGTACCGACGACCCTCCAGTCTTCACGATCCACCGGCAGATCGTCGTCGACCCTTCACGAGGCTACGCGGCGTTTCTCTGGACGGCTGAGACCAGGGCGGACGGCGCCTCCGTCGGCGGAGTCGACCTCCTGGCGGTGCGCGAGGGGCGGCTCGCGCGTGCGTGGTCACTGACGGGAGCGCGTCCATTCCGGTACTGAAACCTGTGCCCGTCCCGCGCAGAGCCGCGCCACACCAGTTGGCGTGGTCACCGCAGCTGCTGGACTGCTGCCGCGTCATCGACATCTTCGAAGGTGACTTCCTCGAAACGGATAGCCGAGCAAGACCTGGGACGGCTTGCTGGGCAACCCGTCGGCAACAATCAAGGCTCGGCTTCCAGGAGGATTGCCCGCATGCTGTTGGAGGAACAGGAGATCACCACCGTGAAATGCATGGGCAGCGGCCGCGTGCTTGGCGGTCGAGCTCGATCCGAAGCAGGTGCTGGGTCCGGTCGACACCCCGACGAGCCGGATCGCAGTGGTGGAGGACCTGGATGGCAATCGAGTCGGACTGATCAGCAGACGAGGAAGAGCGGAAAGGACGGCCATGGGCGACTCGGAGCTATGGGGAATGGTGCATGCGGAGAGAGCTGCGCTGGCGGAGGATCTGGCGGGGCTGGACCATGCGCAGTGGGACGCCGGATCGCTGTGCACCGAATTCACGGTCCGCGAGGTCGTCGCGCATCTGACGTCGGGGGCGAATCTGGGGCCGGTGCGCTGGATGGCGGGCGTGATTCGCTGTCGGTTCGATTTCGACGCAATGGTCGCGTACCGGCTCGCCCAGCAGCTCGGAACTGACCACGGCGAGACGCTCGAACGGTTTCGCCGCTCGGTCACCAGCACGACCAAGGCGCCGATTCCTGTCGTCGCGATGTTGGGCGAGGTGATCGTGCACGGCGAGGACATCCGCCGCCCGTTGCGGATCCAGCGCGACTACCCGATCGCGAGGCTGACGCACGTCGCCGAGTACTACCACCGCTCCAACATGACCGTGCCGAGCGAGCGACGGACGCGAGGGCTGCGTCTGTCTGCGACCGACGGGTCGTTTTCCGGCGGCGCGCAGGACGGCGCGCTTGTCAGCGGCAGTACGCTCGCCCTGATCATGGCGATGGCGGGACGGTCGGCCTATGGTGCGGAGTTGGCAGGTGAGGGGGCGGGAGTGATCGCGGGGTCAGGGTGAAGGCGCGGGCGCCGACGGACCATGCGGTCCCCGTCCCCCGGCGGCAGGCACCTGGAACCCCTCAGGCCGACCCTGGAGCCCACCGGTCCCACCGGTCCCACCGAGGCTGCGGCCTGGAATTGCCGTACTCCGACCGCGCCCAGCAGAAGCGACAGCGCCTGGTGGCACTGGAGCGGAAGGTCTACGCCGAGACCGCCACCGACGCGGAGGCCGCCGAGTACAGCCAACTAGCGCACTGCTGTCCCGTTTCCTGGAGACCCGGGTGACCGAAGTGGCCGCCCGCCTGGGCGGCGAGGAGTGATCCCGGTTCAGCGGGTCCCCGCGCCGTCGGCAACCCAGCGGCTCCGCGGCGCAGTCTGCCGTGTGACGCGGGGATGAGTGTCAGGAACCCGGGGGACGGGGCTGTCGATGATGGTGTCCGGGCCGCCTTCGACGTCGACTGGCCCCCAATGCCCGCCGCTTGGCTTTGTGGGTGAGCACCGAGAGGACTCATTGCTCACCGGCGCGAGCACCCGGCGCCACGGAAGAGTGATGTTCCTGAGTTTTGAGAGCATCCCTGGCACGTGCTTCGGGATCATGGTTGTGCTGTGCACGACGAGGGTTCCTCCGTTCTTCAGCTGCAACTCCCGCAGCATTGCGCCGGATCCGCCGTCGGCCGGGAGGGGCGGCTCGCCGTGCAGCGGCGCATACCGGAAGCAATGGAAAGAAGGCACTGATGCACGAGGCCCGCCGTTGACCGCCGCGAACGCAACAGTCCCAGACGCGTCCGCATCGCTGTGCATTCCGGCCGAGCGGGACTTGGCGCGCTCCGCACGGCGGACGGTCAAGCCGTCCGGCGACTGCAGGCTCTCCCCCGAATCCGCCTACCGAACGGCCCCACGGGGACTTCGCACACCCCGTCGGATCGCCGCCGCTGGCCTGGCTGGACCAGGGCTGTGATCCCGACGCAGGCCACCCGGCCCGGCAAGGACGTGCGCGTCGTGGTCGTCGGGGCAGGGTTCTCCGGTATCGGCGCCGCCATCCGGCTGCGCCAGGCAGGTTTCCGCGATGTGGTCATTCTGGAGAAGGGGCCGCAACTCGGCGGCACGTGGAGGGAGAACACCTACCCGGGCTGCGCCTGCGATGTGCCCTCGACGCTCTACAGCTACTCCTTCACCCCGGACACCGCCTGGAGCAGGGTCTTCGCCGGGCAACGGGAGATCCATGGCTATCTGCGGACGACGGCCGAGCGGTACGGAATCGGCGACGTGCTGCGCTGCGGAGTGCATGTGCAGGGAGCCCGGTGGGATCCGGCAGCCGGGCGCTGGCTGCTGGAGACCAGCGACGGGCCCTACAGCGCCGCGGTACTGGTCCTGGCCACCGGGCCGTGGCACATCCCGCGTCACCTCGACGTCCCCGGGATCGAGGAGTTCACCGGGCCCGTGCTCCATACCGCTCAGTGGGACCACAGCGTCGACCTGACCGGGCGTCGCGTGGCCGTGGTGGGCAGTGGCGCCTCCGCTGTCCAAGTCGTCCCGGCCATTGCGGCCCAGGCGGCAGCCGTGCACCTCTTCCAGCGCACCGCCCAGTGGATGCTGCCCAAACCCGACCTGCCGGTGCCCGCGGCATTCAACCGGTGCCTGAACCTGCTGCCCGGTGCGCGCAACGCCTTGCGCGCCGGGCAGTACACACTGCAGGAGGGCCTCGGCTATGCCTACCGTCACCCGCAGCTCGCCCGCCTCATCGAGGCGGGCGCCCGTACGCACCTACGGCTCGCGGTCCGTGACCGGCGGCTGCGCCAGGCACTCACGCCGGGCTACCGGCTGGGGTGCAAACGTCTGGTGACCTCCAGCACCTTCTACCCTGCCCTGGCTCAGCCGCATGTCCGCCTGCATCCCACCGCCGTGACGGGCGTACGCGGGAACGAGATCCTCGGCGCCGACGGCACCGTGGCCCAGGCCGACGTCCTCATCACGGCCACGGGCTTCCGCATGGGTGAGCTGCCGCTGGCCCGGAGCCTGTACGGCTCGAACGGCCGGACACTGCAAGAATCCTGGGGCGGTGAACCGCAGGCGTATCTGGGCACCACCGTCAGCGGCTTCCCCAACCTCTTCCTGCTTCTGGGGCCCAACCTGCTCGGCGGCTCCACCTCCGCGATCACTGTCCTGGAAGCCCAGCTGACGTACCTCACCGCCGCCCTGGCCCATCTTGACCACGGCGGCCACCGCGCCCTGGAGGTCCGGCCGGCCGTGCAGGCCGCGCACAACACGGCGGTGCAGGAGGCGTTGCGCACCACTGTGTACAACTCCGGCGGCTGCACCAGCTACTACTTCAGCCCCAGCGGGCGGAACACCTTCGCCTGGCCGTGGTCCACCAGGCGACTCGTCCGCCGGCTGAGCCGCTTCGACCCCGATTCCTACACCTCGTACGCACCGGCCGGACCCACTCCCCTGCCCGCTCCGGCAGCGCCGCAGCACGACGACCGAACGCTTCCAGCGAAAGGACTGCAGCCATGACGCAGTAATCCCTGGCAACGGCCCATCCGCATCGAGGACCATGTGACGGACGCCGTTGGCCCGTCGATGCGATTCTGTTGTCCGTCGTGGACACCCGGTACGGCACAGGCGCCCAGGACGGGCAGGCATCCCCGACCAGGGCCGACGCCAACAGTGCGGAGCGGCCGGCTCACCCGCTGAAGCGGGACACCGCTGGTTGGGCATGGGACTCGTGCTCGTGTTCTGAGCAGAGCCCGCGCTCACGCCCGTACCAGCGGCAACGATCACCCCACCGTCGCGGCGCACTCCGGATGGCCCCATCCTTTTCCGACCCTGGTGATCTGCTCGCCTTTGGCGTAGGCGCGGGAACATGGGCACTTCCCGGGATACCGCGCGGCGATGGACCGCGCGCTGCCTCCGGCCGGGGCAGCGGATTCCTTCGCAGCGCCGGCCTGTCGTCGCGGGCTGCGGGAGGGCGCGGTGCTGACGGGATCGGGGACGGGAAGGTCCTGCGCAGTGCCACCCGCGGCCCGCTGAGTGCGAGCAGCATCGCTGGCGGCCTTGTCCGCGATCGCGTTGAGCGGATCGCCGTCCACCTGGTGCGCGGGCACGTACACGAAGACCACGTCCCGGCCGGTGAGCAGCTGGTCGATGCGCTGGATCAGCTCGCGGTTGGCCACCGGCTTGCCGCCGGCGGTCTTCCAGCCGTTGCGCTTCCACGCGGCGAGCCACTTGGTGACCGCGTCTCGCGTGTACGTCGAGTCCAGGCGCACCTCCAGCGACGCTGCCGGGTCGGTTGCCTCGAGCAGTTGCTCGAGGGCGGTCAGCTCGCCGATGTTGTTGGTGCTGTGCCCCAGCGGCCCTGCCTGCCAGCGCTGTGGAACCCCGGCGCTGTCAGCGACCACGAAAGCCCACGCTGCCGGACCGGGGTTGCCCTTGGCCGCACCGTCACAGGCGGCGATGATTCGATCGATCATGTCCTGATCTTCTCAGGTGGGCGGGGGCTCCCGGCTACTGGGACTCCTGGTCGATCTCCACGCTGGCCCTGCCTCCTGTCGCCCGCTGAACTGGGCTGCGGCCCTCCCTGGCGGGGCTGCCTCGCTGCGTCAGGACGCTGTGCGCCCCGCCGGTGTTCGCAGCAGCCACAGTGAGGCTAGGAGGCGGCCCCACGCCTGGAGCAGTGGTGGAAACGACGTCTCCAATGCCGTTCCCGCCACGCGCCTGATCAGTGGCGGCGCCACACCTTGGACGGCCCGTACTCCGCATGCCTCCCCCCAGTGCGCCGGTGAACTACGCGAAAGGCTGACACCGCCTCCAAGGAGGCCGCTGAGTTTGACACTTGTTCGTCTGGGTGCCAATCTCACCGCTGGTTAGGAAGTGTTCCTAACATGCAGTCGGCTGGGGCCGGCCACGTCCGCATGCGCCCCACCTGAGTGCGGTACGACCCGCTGTCGTCGTTGCGGCTCTCCCCCAGGCGCGACTCGACCGCGACCGGTACCGCACTGGTCTCCCGACCCAGCTGGCACAGGCAAGAGATACCGGCTTCGCCAGTTCACCCTTCCCTCACCTCCCGGAGTAACGCGATGACCCCCAGCAGATTACGGTCGCTCTTGCGCCGCGGCACCCCACTTGCCCTGGTCACGCTCGTGGCCGGTACGGCCAT